>CABXZZ010000004.1 GCA_902516825.1 uncultured SAR116 cluster alpha proteobacterium | reverse complement strand
ATTGTGGCTAAAATAGAAGAGGGAAAGCAAAAGGCATTAGCAGCGGGTGGCTTATTTGTGCTTGGAACAGAACGACATGAATCAAGACGCATTGATAATCAGCTTAGAGGCAGAACAGGCAGACAGGGTGATCCGGGTTCTTCAAAGTTTTTTCTATCCCTTGAAGATGATTTGATGCGGATTTTCGGTTCTGAAAAGCTAGATGTGATGTTACAAAAACTTGGCTTGGAAGAGGGCGAATCCATTGCTCATAACTGGATTAACAAAGCAGTTGAGAAAGCACAGTCTAAGGTAGAATCTCACAATTTTGAAATTAGAAAGCAGTTGCTAAAATATGACGATGTGATGAACGACCAACGTCAGGTAGTGTTTAGTCAGCGCAAAGACATCATGCAAACAGAAAATGTGCATGATACGATCTTAGGAATGCGTGAAGAGACAATAGATTGGATAGTCAGTGAGTCGATTCCTGCAGGCAGTTTTCCTGATATGTGGAATGCCGACTTGTTAACATCACTTTCAATGTCCCACCTTGGAGTTGAAGTTCCAGGCGCTGATTGGCTAAAAGAGGATGGTGTAAGTGATGTCGAAATAACAGATAGACTAAGAACAGCTTGCGATCGCCATATGGCCAGTAAAGCAACAATTTTTGGGCCAGATGTGTTGCGTAATATTGAAAAATCTGTGGTATTACAGATTCTTGACCAGCAGTGGAAGGAGCATTTGCTCAGTTTAGATCATTTGCGTCAGGGTATAAATCTTAGAGCCTACGCCCAAAAAGACCCACTTAATGAATACAAGAGGGAAGCGTTTCAGATGTTTGAAGGAATGCTTGATAAAATGAGACAGACAGTAACAATGGCCCTTGCACATGTCAATTTAAGACCCCATGAAAATACCAGCAGTAAAGATGAAATTTCAGCAAAAAAAGACAACAGGCAAGTAAGAGAAGCAGGTGAAACACAGGCTAAAAGTGACAAGGTTCCAAGAAACGCTCCGTGTCCTTGCGGGTCCGGTAAGAAATATAAGCATTGTCACGGTCAAATTTAATTGAGAATAATTAAAATGATAGCCTATAGATTAAAAGCGAAATCAAAATGATTAAATATAGTTTAATTTGCGGATTTCATCACTCATTCGAAGGCTGGTTCAGTGACTCAGCAAGCTTCGAGAAACAATGTGAGCATGATTTAATTTCCTGTCCTGAATGTGGCAGTAGCAAGATTAGGCGTGCTCTTATGACGCCAAACCTGAACGCAGGCAAGCACAGAAATCAATTGACTATTTCTGATGGTGTCTCGAAATCGGAAGTCTATCCAGATGAGGGCAACTCGTCTATGGAGCAAAATCCCAACATATCCTTGCCTCAAGATAAGCAGAAAAAGGAAAAATCAAAACAGAAAATCAGCCCCGAACAAGTTATAACAATGGTGCGACAGGTTCGTCATTATGTAGAAACTAACGGACGCAATGTTGGAAATAAATTTGCTGAAGAAGCGCTTAAAATTCATTATGGAGAGAAAAAACAGGATATAATTTACGGCACCTGCACACCTGAAGAAGGAGAGCAGTTAGCGGATGAAGGCGTAGAGTTTTCTGAAATACCTTTGTTGCCGAAGGCTAATTAATTTTCATCAGTAATTGTTTCTCACTCAAACCAAAGATCCAGAGGCCCCATAATTAACCGCGACAATAGATGAAAATTTAAATCTCCCGTCCAAAAGTGGTTTGAATCCTGTAATATCATCTATAATAATACCTGCCTTTAGGGCTTCATTTTGAAGCTCAGATGGTTTCACGAATTTATCAAAATCATGTACGCCCCTCGGAACAATTCTTAGAACATATTCGGCTACAAATTTAGCCAGTGCGAGAGAAGCTAATGTTCTGTTTATAGTGGTGAATATCACCACACCGCCTGGCGCTATAAGGCCTCGAATAGAACCTAAAAACAATGCACGGTCAGATACGTGTTCTATAACCTCTGATGCATAAATTACATCAAACTGACTGTCTGTAAGGGCAAGTTCTTCTGCTGTGGTATTAGCGTAGGTGATATTAAGCATTGATGTTTTAGCATGCAGTCTAGCAGCCTCAATTGCTAAGGGCGAACCATCAATACCTGATACTTTTCCTCCTAGCCTTGCCATTGGTTCGGCCAACAGCCCGCCACCACATCCGATATCTAATATTCGAATATTTTCAAGTGGTTTTGCGCTCTCCCAGCACCCTTTTTGATGACGCTTAATCGCTGATTTTATGTATTCAATTCGGATAGGGGTAAATTGGTGAAGAGATTTCAGAGACCCCTCAGGGTTCCACCAATCGTGTGAGAGTTCTTCAAATTTTTTTTTATCTTCTAAATCAATGGTAGAGTTAGATGTCATGTTGTTTCCTAAGATTCAATTTCTGACTTGTGTGTTTGAAGGGAGTTCATTAATAACCGATTACAGTATATAGAACGAAGTTTAAAGTTATAGAAAAAAATGGCACGTATAGTTCAAAAATTTGGCGGTACATCTGTTGGTGACCTTGACCGAATCAGAAATGTCGCACAAAGAGTTAAGTCACGCGTGGAGGCAGGAGATGAGGTTGCTGTTGTGGTTTCCGCTATGGCTGGAACTACAAATCAATTAGTTGAATGGGCAAAACAGATAGGTTCGATGCATGATGCAAGAGAATATGATGCTATCGTTTCAGCTGGGGAACAAGTGACAGTTGGGCTTTTATCCATCGCTTTACAAAATATTGGAGTTGATGCGCGTTCTTGGCTTGGTTGGCAAATTCCGTTGCGCACAGATGAGGTGCATGGCGCTGCTCGAATAGAAGAAATCCAAGCAGATGAAATTATAAAAAGACTAGAGCAAGGGCAGGTAGCGGTTGTGGCGGGATTTCAGGGCATTGCTCCAGACGGTCGTATATCAACTTTGGGTCGGGGAGGCTCGGATACATCAGCGGTTGCTCTCGCGTCTGCCATCCAAGCCGATAGATGTGATATCTTCACAGATGTAGACGGCGTTTACACAACTGACCCACGTATCATGCCAAAGGCAAGAAAACTAGATAGTATAACGTTTGAGGAAATGCTTGAGATGGCATCGGCTGGTGCGAAGGTTTTGCAAACACGGTCGGTTGCAATGGCAATGAGGCACCATGTTAATTTGCAGGTACGCTCTAGTTTTACAGACGCACCTGGAACATTAGTTCAAAATGAGGAAAAGCAAATGGAAAAACAGAACGTTAGTGGTATTGCCTACTCAGCAGAGGAGGCAAAAATAACAGTCGTTGGTTTGCCTGATAAACCTGGTATTGCGGCTAAGATATTTGGTGTGCTTGCAGATTTGCATATTAATGTTGATATGATTGTTCAGAGCGCCTCAGCTGATCTGAAAAAAACAGATATTACATTTTCTCTAGCAAGAGTTGACCTTGCGAAAGCATTAAGTGACCTTACAAAGGTAAAGGATGAATTGGCATTCGAAAGATTGGTTCATGATAACAACATTGCAAAAGTTTCAGTCATAGGGACTGCGATGAGAACTCAGTCGGGCATTGCAAAACTGATGTTTGAAGTTCTTTCTGAGAAGCAGATCAATATGCAGGTTATATCAACTTCGGAAATAAAAATATCCGTTTTAATTCAAGCAGATTATACAGAATTAGCAGTAAGAAGCCTTCACGACGCTTTTGAACTAGATAAAATAGGTTAAAATTTAAAAAAAATATCGAAAATGGAGGTGATTTAGCTATTTTTTTAATTTTTTTTGACGTTATTAGTCAGATTCATGTTAACTAGAGCATTATAAATGAAACGGTAATATAATTAGACAATACATTTAAAAAGATTAACAGGTCACATGACGATAGATCCAAGACATATTGATGCCAACGCTCGCTTGTTAGATGCAAGCGAAGTCGGTGCGATTTTAGCATCAGCAAGAAGAAGCAAAGAAATGTCGCTTCAGGAGTTGTCTGATACTTTGAGGATCCCAAAAAATTACCTAAAGAGTCTCGAAAATTCTGATTTTGAAAATTTACCAGGTGTCGCATATGTTCCCGGTTATATAAGAAGCTATTGCAAAGCTACTGATATCGATAGTAGTGCGCTTATTGCGGCATATTTCTCATCTGTAGACGATAAAGATGTTGCACCGATATATGAAGTGCCTGGTCAAGCACTTGTTCCAAAGTTTTCAAAGAGTTCTGTTGCGATGGTAGCGGTGATTGTCGCTATCATTGGATACGCAGGCTGGTTCGCTGTTTTTAGAGATGCGCCTGACCAGGTGGTATCGCTGCCGACCCAAACTGAAATAGTTCCGAAAATTGTAGATGCAGGCGATACAGGTATACAAAATTTGTCAAATTCTATTAACGAATTACCTAAAGAGACTGCTCAGTCAGATATAGAAGTTCCAACCTCATTTGATGATGCAAATTCTGAAGAGGTGATTGCAGTTTCTGATTTTGAAGATAATCAGGTTGATGATAGTAATAACCTATTTAAAATCGTAGAAGCAGAGACACCATTAACGACACCAACAGCATTGGAAAAACAAGAAACGCTGGTAGCATTATCATCAAATAGTTCTGAATCAGAGAAATCAATACAGGTTTCTGATATTCAAACTGGGATATCAGCTGAACCGAAACCTCAATCATCAAATCCTTCCTCAGCTATTGCAAAAGAGGTGGAGCTCTCTGACACCCTAACTATAAAAGCAACTGCTTCTTCTTGGATAGAACTGGTGAATTCAGATGGGGACGTTATAACTAGTAAACTTCTGCGCGTTGGTGAGAGTATTGCTACTAATCTGGAAGACAAGTTATATCTTACGACGGGCAACGCTGGTGGGTTAATGTTTGAAATAATGGATGTGCCTGCGTTCAGGATTGGCAAGACAGGCGAGATTGTGAGAGATCTTCCCTTGCGTGCAGAAAATATTATCAGCAGAAAATTTGACTAAAAGAGTAGTCGCGTTGTGCTAGATGCGGGTTGCCCACTAGTGATTTAATACTAGAGTTGAGCGAGAAATTCTTTTATACCAAATACCAAAATAGACAATATTATCGAACATCAAAATTTGGTTTTTCTTTTAATGACACAATCTTCTTATAGACCATTTCGAACGATAGAGCGTCGTAAAACTCGTCAAATAATGGTTGGTAATGTGGCTGTTGGCGGTGATTCACCTATTTCTGTTCAAACTATGACAAATACAATTACTTCAGATACGCACGCAACGATACAGCAGATAAGTCAAGTTGTTGGTGCAGGTGCTGACCTTGTTAGGGTCTCATGTCCCGATGAAGCAAGCACAAAGGCACTTAAGCAAATTTGTGATGCGAGTGAGGTACCCATTATTGCTGATATTCATTTTCATTACAAAAGAGCGCTAGAGGCAGCTGATGCGGGTGTCGCTTGTCTAAGAATTAACCCTGGAAACATTGGAAGCTCTTCCAGATTAGCGGAGGTAGTTGCAGCTGCAAAAGCAAATAATTGCTCGATGCGTATTGGTGTAAATGCAGGTTCTCTTGAAAAACACCTTCTTCAGAAATATGCGGAGCCTTGCCCAGAAGCGTTGGTTGAATCAGCGTTGGAACATTCAAGGATGTTAGAGGATCATAATTTTGATAAATATAAAATTTCTGTCAAAGCATCAGACGTATTTTTAGCAGTCGCAGCATATCAGCAATTATCTGAAGCTATTGATTGCCCGCTTCATATAGGAATAACGGAGGCTGGCGGGCTTCGAGCTGGAACCGTCAAATCTGCTATCGGTCTTGGGAACTTATTGTGGGCAGGAATAGGTGATACCGTTCGTGTCTCGTTATCTGCCGATCCTGTTGAAGAGGTTAAAGTAGGCTACGAGCTTCTAAAATCACTTGGATTAAGGCGAAGAGGTGTTACGGTTATTTCATGTCCATCTTGTGCGCGGCAACAATTTGACGTTATAAAGTCTGTGGCTGAAATAGAAGAGAGACTTGCGCATATAGATATTCCAATAACAGTCTCTATTATCGGCTGTGTTGTGAATGGCCCAGGCGAAGCACGTGAAACTGATATAGGCCTTACTGGTGGCGGTAAAGGCACTCATCAGATATATCTATCCGGAATGGCTGACCACCGTTTTACCGATAATAATATTGTCGAGCATGTTGTAACTCTAGTTGAAGAACGGGCTGCCATTATTAAACAACAAGAATTAGAGAAGCCAGCTCATCCATAGTTCTAGAAAGGCTAGGTTAATGAAACCGATGCAACCTGTTCGAGGCACAGCTGATTTGATGCCTAGACAGAAATCACAAATGAATATTATCCTTCAAAAAGCTAGTACTGTTGCAAGCAGATATGGTTTTCAGGACATGGAAACACCTATTTTTGAATTTAGTGAGGTTTTCAGCAGACCTCTTGGAGAAAGCTCTGACGTAGTTGCCAAAGAGACATATAGCTTCCAAGATAGAGGGGGTTCGAGCTTAACACTGCGACCTGAAGGAACTGCGTCTGTGATGCGTGCGTTGATAAGCAATGGCCTTACACAATCATTACCACAGAAGTTTTATTATGGTGGTCCTATGTTTAGATATGAGCGACCGCAAAAAGGAAGAATGAGACAATTTCACCAAATTGGTTGTGAATATATTGGAAGTTTTAATCCATTGGCTGATGCTGAAGTTATTGGTTGCGCGACGCAATTTTTATCTGAATTAGGCGTTTTTGATACCTGTATATTGCATTTAAACTCTCTTGGGGATGCAGAAAGTAGGGATGATTACCGAGCTTCTTTAGTCGCTTTTCTTTCAAATTATAAAAATGAATTATCAATAGATAGTCAGCGTAGACTAAATGAAAACCCATTGCGGATATTAGATTCAAAAGCAGATGAGGATCGTGAGATTATAAAAGATGCTCCTCGATTGCCGGCATTTCTCACTACTCAAGCAAAACACCATTTTGAGCAGCTTACAAACGCTCTTGATAAGGCAGGGATAAATTGGCAGCTAGATACTAATCTGGTCAGAGGCCTTGATTATTATTCACACACGGCGTTTGAATTTATTACAGATGCACTTGGCTCTCAAGGAACAGTGCTCGGCGGGGGGCGTTATGATGGATTATCTGCCATGCTAGGGGGTCCAGATATGGGAGCGGTTGGCTTTGCTGCTGGTGTAGAAAGACTAGCGTTACTCATAGAAAAAAATGAGGAATTTACTTACGATATTGCTGTTGTAATTGTAGATGACGAAGTTGCATCTGACGGATTTGCACTTGCTCAGAATTTACGTCTCCAAGGCTTTAAGACAGATATTCCTATGGTACCTCAAGTTGGTAAAAAGTTAAAAAGAGCTAGTTTAATTGGATGCGAGTTAAGTTTTATCATAGGGAAAAATGAAATTAAGAGCGATACTATCCAAGTTAAAATCATGACAACTGGCGAGCAAAAACAAATTGGGATATCACAAGTAATATCGTTTGCTACAAAGTTTTTTAAGCGCGAATTAGAAAGCAATTTTTCAGAATGAGTCTTGAGAAGAATATATCCCGCTTATTATCTAGAAAAGATGAAATCGAAAAAAGACTATCCTCTTCTTCCCTAGATACTGTAGATTTAATGCACTTATCAAAAGAGCTGTCAGATTTGCGCCCAATAGCAGAGCAGGCTTCAAAGGTGCAAAAACTGAAAATGGAACTTAGTGACGCTGAAATCTTGGTAAAAGACCAAGAAGCTGACTCAGAGATGATCGCTCTAGCAGATGACGAGATTCAGGAAATTCGTCCAAAAATTTCTGAAGCAGAATACAAGCTGAAATTATTGCTCTTGCCAAAGGATAAAGATGACTCTAGGAATGCAATCTTGGAAATTAGAGCAGGTACAGGTGGTGATGAAGCTGCTCTGTTTGGGGCAGATTTATTCGGAATGTATCAAAAATTTGCCTCACACCAAGGTTGGCGCTTTGAAATTATGGAAATCTCAGAAACAGGGATTGGAGGTTATAAAGAAGCAACTGCGAATATATCTGGGAAAGAAGTTTTTGCAAAGTTGAAGTTCGAGTCTGGGGTCCATCGCGTTCAACGTGTTCCTGACACTGAAACTGGAGGGAGAATTCATACCTCAGCCGCTACGGTTGCAGTTTTGCCAGAGGCAGAAGAAGTTGATATCGACATTCAAGAAACTGACCTAAGAGTGGATATTTTTCGCTCATCAGGTCCAGGTGGACAGTCTGTTAACACCACAGATTCAGCTGTTCGTATAACACATATGCCGACAGGTATTGTTGTTAGTCAGCAAGATGAGAAGTCACAACATAAAAATCGTGCAAAAGCGATGAAGATTCTTCGCTCAAGATTATATGATGCTGAAAGAGCAAAGCAAAATGCTGAAAGAGCTGCATCACGAAAAGGGCAGATTGGTTCGGGAGACAGATCGGAGCGAATTCGAACTTATAATTTTCCGCAAGGAAGGGTTACAGACCATCGAATTAATTTAACTCTTTACAAGCTTGAAAAAATTTTAATGGGTGAAGCTCTAAACGAAATTGTAAATGCTCTGCGCTCAGAGGAGCAAGCTAAAAAACTCTCTGTTGGCCAGAGTTAATTGTTCATATGAATGCATCTCGTAATCTGCCATCACTTATTGCAAAGGCAACAGAAAAGCTTCGAGAAAGATGCGGTGATAAGGCAGAGTTTGAAGCTCGCTTATTGCTTGGCATAGTAACTGGGAGTGATGAAGCTATATATTCTCACATGAGCATTCAGCCCACAGACCAGCAAATAGCGCAATATGATGGGTTAATTATTCAAAGATGCGCTGGAAAACCAATTAGTAGAATAAGAGGATGGCGAGAATTTTGGTCTTTACGTTTCTATTTAAATAGCGCGACCCTTGACCCGCGACCTGAAAGTGAGTTGCTAATAGAGACGGCCGTTTCCTTTGCCGAAACTCAACAATTAACGCAAAACCCACATTTCCGGGTACTAGATCTTGGAACGGGGAGCGGTTGTTTATTGTTAGCGTGTCTTAGCGAGTTAAAGCATGCAAAAGGTGTCGGGATTGATATAAATGAACAGGCAGTTATCCAAGCACAAGTGAATGCCCGTTCAATGAATTTGGAAGCGCGTTCAGAATTTTTTGTTTCTGACTGGTTTGACGGCCTTGGAGATAAAAGTTTTGACTTGGTTCTGTGCAACCCTCCTTACATTTCAGCTGAGGATGAGGAAATCTTGCAAGATGAAGTACGGCTATTTGATCCTAAACAGGCATTGTTTTCAAAAAATCAAGGATTAGCTGATTATGAAATAATTTTCTCCTCATTGGCACGCTATTTAAACCCTGATGGTATTGCGTGCATTGAAATTGGTTATAAGCAGTCAGAACAAGTGATTGAGTTGGCTAGAGGGTTTAATTTGAAGGTACGAGAACTATTGCAAGATCTACAAGGAATACCGCGATGTTTAGTTCTTTGTTACTAGAACGACACAGTTTTGCGAAAAATTGAAAAAAAAATGAGGAATTCGCAATTTTTGCTTGTTATTTAAGATTGGCCGTGTCTTATATTGTCTAAATCTTAAGGTACGTGAGGTACCATAACGTAAAGGCTAATCTCCGAAAATGATACGGAACACCAGCAAATAGTCTGGTTAAATTGGCAACGGATATTTAATGAGACCAAATAATCAAAACGGAAAGCGTTCTCGCGGACGCGCACGCCGTCCCACCGGTTTTAATCAACCAAATGTGAATCGAAATACCACATTTGAGTCAAACGGGCCTGAGGGAAAGTTGAGAGGAAATGCTCAACAATTATTCGAGAAATACACGGCGCTTGCCCAAGATGCGAACTCCTCAAGTGAACGTATTTCAGCAGAAGCATTTAGTCAGTTTGCAGATCATTATTATAGAGTTCACCAAACTATTTTGGCTTCTATGGAACAAAAGCGAAATACGCATGAAAATAAATCCGAACCTAAGCAAAAATCGTCTGAGGAGGCACTATCACCCTTAGAAAATGGCGGTAATTTGGATAAAAAAACAGAAGCAGATACAAAAAATAAAGTATCTGAAGATGCTGAGGTGGAATCTAATAATATAGATCAAGCCTCAGAGGCTTCAGTTGAAGTGGCTAAGATTGATGTCAAGAGTGAAACCGAAAAGACCGCACCGCATGAAGGAGATGACCCAGTTGCACAAGCTTCCTCAAGTTAAACTCTAATGATTGCCAGTCATCGCTTATAACGAAATTTTTCTCAAGTGTTTATTTCAGTATTAATTTGTCAGCTTGCGATATGTTCCCAGATTTTATAACTTGAGCGAAAACACCAAGATTACTGTGTCCGAAATATGCTCTCATCTTTTGTGGTAAAAGTTGGTTGGTAATATCACCTGTCTTAGCACTTACATTGATTGCATTACACCGACCAATTGGGGATTTAAATTCTATTTCTGCGCTGCCAATCTTAGCCTTCCTACCAACCCAATTAAACTCCTCAAATGGGGTATCTGTCTTAATCCAAATATTTAGCCTAAACCGAAAATAGGATTCGTCTAACGAAAAAGCGCGTATAAGCTTATTCGCAGATGCACTTGCACCAACACTTATCCATTGGCTCCGAGTGTCACTTAAGCCCCCATTTTTGGCTTCAAGCAAATTTAGATTTGCGTTCGCATCAGAGCTAGTTGGGTTTGTTATTGCCTTAATAAATGCATCTTTTCCAGCCGAATGTGTAAGATTAAATTTTTCTCGGAAACCTTCTATCTTTAGGGTAAGGGGGTTTTGGGATATGAGGCTCAGCCGAATTTTGGCGAGAGATGGCTGGTTCACTAATTGTTTAAAATGTGATTTGGGAAGCCACAAGGTAGTTTCTTTTTTAATTAGCGACTGTGTAAGAGCAAATCTCCGGTCATTATCAAGAAGATTATTTTTACGTAAGAAATATTCTTCTAGCTCAAATCCCTGCAGACCCTTAATTGGAAAAAAATGGATTGATTGAATATGTTGCATTTTTTCACGATTACTTAATTGCGTATAATAAGAATTTTCGTTTTGATAGTTATTTTTTATCAAAACTTTAGTTTCTGAAAGTCTAGTTTAAGGTGACGCCTGCGTAGCTTGTAGTATCATTATCACGGATATAGGCATGAAGGCGATTAACAACACCTTGAAAACGGTCTTGTTCCGTCTCTGGAAGGTTTTTACCAGTAGGCAGATTGATGGTCATTGGATTTACTTGGCGGCGATTAACAAGAATTTCATAATGCAAATGAGGCCCTGTTGAGCGACCTGTGGAGCCAACAAATCCGATAACTTGACCCTGGTCTACTTGCGCGCCAGCATAAATACCTTTCGCAATTCCAGACATATGCGCATAGGCAGTTTGATAGGTATTATTATGCCTTATCCGAATGTATCGGCCGTAGTTGCCATTCCAGCCTGCCAACTCAATACGCCCGCTTCCAGCTGCCAAAATAGGCGTTCCAGTCGGCACGGCGAAATCAACGCCCCTATGAAGCTTGTTATATCCAGTGATTGGGTGTTTTCTCATGCCATAGCTTGATGCAAGTCTTGCTCCGCTAACGGGTGTCCGCATGAGAGTTCTTACAGCAGATTTTCCAGCTTTATCATACCATCCTATTTTACCATCATCATTCTCATGCCGGTAATAACCCACTTGTTTACCTGATAAAACCATTCCGACATAATGTACCATACCAACAGATAAAGTTTGACCTGTTATTCTATCTGTTGTTTTTTCATATACGACTTCGAAAGCGTCTCCATGTCGAAGTTGGCGTTGAAAATCCACAGAGAATCCCATGACACGCATAAAATTATCCAACGTAGAAAGAGGTATATTAGCGTCTAATGCCGCTTCATATAAAGTGCCTTCAATAACACCAGCACCATGAACAAACTCTTTATCGATAGGTCTTATTGCCTGTAATCCCTGCCAATCCCCAAAGCTGTTTTTAAATATAAAATAATCAAACTCGTCAGACTGACTGGTTTTTACTGCGACCGGTGTATTGTTTTTATCAAAACCAATGGTAAAATTCATTCCAATTCCAAGTTTGCGAACATTTATTTTCTGGGAAACAACTCCTGCAACTTGATATAATTCAAATGAAGTAAAATTCGCCCTTTTTAATAGACCAGCTAGATTCTCATTTTTATTGAGGGTTAAGCTGATTTCCTTTTTTATATCCACACCTGCCTCAGAATTAAGAAGTTCGGCCACTGTTGATGTGGATACGGGAAGCACCTCCTCAATTGACGGGCGACCATGAGGCCCCTCCATTGTTACTTTACTACCACCAAGAAGCAAGATTAGGTCTGGTTTAGCAATGGGGATAACTTTTGTTATCAATTTGACCTGTTCCGATCCACTTTCTGGCTTGGAAACAATATTTTCAACTTTATTGTCTTGCTCAATCAACTTATTGTCTATTGCCGCAGCATTTGGAACAGATTCGGCACTGATTGGTCGTAAAGTTTGTAATCCTTGCCATGAGCCAAGATTATTTTTAAAAATAAAGTATTCGAATTTGTCAGATTGACTAGTTCTTAAAGCCACCGGTTTGCTATTTCCATCAAAACCAATAGTAAATTTCGTTCCTATTTTAAGCTTGCGAACATCGATTTTCCTGGATACGACCTTTGTCACTCGATATAGTTCATTTGGTGTAAAATCTGCCCGTTTTAACAATTTTGCCAAAGTTTCGTTCTTATTAAGAGTTAAAGCGATTTCCCGTTTAACTTCTATATCTGTCTCAGAGGCAAGTAATTCAGCGAGTGTGGAAGTGGACATTGGCAGGACTTCTTCAAACGAGGGTCGGCCTTGAGGGCCTGCAATCAAAACGGGGCCAGCGCTTAGGAAATTTGATAACAGTTTAACGTTGGATTTGCTCTCTTTTTTGGAGATAATAATTTGAACTTTATCGGCATCAGCATGTGCTAAGTTTGCCATAAACATGGTTAAAATCGCTGTAAGGCAAAATAGTTTTAGCAAACGGATAGCACATTGCCAAATCTGCAAAAACGGAACCATTATTTGAAGCATTTAATCAATCACTCGCTTGGCTGCGTAATTGGTCTCAAAGAGGTGTGAAAACATTTGATTTACGTCCCCCTTAACGATAATTAAAAGCCTGTCATCTAAAGGTCAATGAAAATCTTAATTATTTTAATAAGAATCAGACAATTACTCGGTTTTTATAACTTAAAGCTCTAGCAAAATTGATTAATAAAATCAGCTAATCAACTCTAATTATTCGTGCAATCAGTGCATATACCACGAAACTCGATATTTGTTCTAGGTGCATATAGCCCAAATTTTTCGGCTCTTAAATGCATATAGTCAGAAAGTTCTTCGTCTTTGACCTCTGATACCTTTTCACATTTCTGGCAAATAGTGAAAGCTGTCATATCGCTTATCCTACACATTGAATGATCGCATGCAATAAATGCATTCATACTTTCAATGCGATGCACGTGTCCTAAGTCAATTAATCCATCTAACGCACGATATACCTGCAATGGGGCCTTAAATCCAAATTCTTTTAACGCATCAAGAACAGAATAGGCGCTCAGAGGTATATTCGCATTTCTTAGCGCTTCTAAAACCAACCGTTGGTTTTTGGTTAAAGGTTTTTTCTCTTTATTATTTTGCATATTCTTCATTATTTCGTTTTACTGTTATCTCAAATATTACACTAATTATTTCTATCTTGAAAAAAATAAATTTTTTAAAATTGTTATTAAAAATAATAAAAGTGAACCAACAATAATAGATGGTCCAGCGGGGAAATCAAAATTTAGGGAACTATAAAGACCAATAAAAACTGAGCAAATACCGAAAAACGTTGCAATCACAGCCATTTGTTCAGGGCTAGTCGAAAAATTTCGTGCAGACGCTGCTGGGATAATCAATAACGCTGTTAATAACATAACACCGACTATTTTCATTGAAATGGCTATCACAAGTGCAAGCATAACTGTGAATATAAAATTAGAAATATGAGGAAACAATCCCTCCGCCTCTGATATTTCCACGCTGACTGTAGCGGCGAAAAGTGGTTTCCACATCAAAATCAATAAACACAAAATAATTAGGCCTCCAATCCATATTACAAATACGTCAGTTTTAGTTATCGACAAAATATCTCCAAATAAGAAACCCATCAAATCCACCCTTACCCAAGTCATAAATGATAAAGCGATTAATCCAAGTGCGATTGACGAATGCGCTAAAAGACCGAGCAAGGTATCAGAGGAGAGTTTTTGTGCTCTCTGAAGTAGCAATAATGCAGTTGCTACAAGAATACTCGTTATAAAAATAGAGAGAGTTATGTTAATTTGTAAAAGTAATGCCAGAGCGACGCCTAAAAGAGCAGAATGAGATAGCGTATCTCCAAAATAAGATAGTCTACGCCAAATCACAAAGCATCCTAAAGGACCAACAACCATTGCAACTCCGATGCCTCCAATAATTGAACGGATAAAGAAATCGTCGAGCATGTATCTATATCTTACCTATATTAATTATTGAAAATGTGAAATATGTTTTGTAACAAAGATTATTTTTTTATACTCCCGTCAATCCGATGTTCATGATCATGGTTATGTTTGTAGACAGCTAAACTTTTAGCCATTCGCTCGCCAAAAAGCTCTCTAAACTCAGGAGTATTAGCAACAAAATTTGGAGTTCCAGAGCAACATATTTGGCCGTTTAGGCAGAACACTCTGTCTGTAGCAGACATCACCATGTGTAAATCGTGAGATATTAGTAATATCCCACATTTAATTGTTTTTCGTGTTTCTTCAATTAAATTGTATATGGTTTCTTCACCACGAAAGTCTACGCCTTGCACTGGCTCGTCAAGAACCAACAGTTGTGGCGACAAAGCGATTGCTCTAGCTACCATCACTCTTTGAAGTTCTCCACCTGACAGTCCTCTCATTTCCTCTCTAGCCAAATGACGGGTGTCAGTTAATGATAGGGCAAATTCTTTATCTTTATTCGAAATTTTATTTGTTATCGACATAAATCGGCTTACACTTATAGGCACAGTCCAATCAATTTGCAATTTTTGTGGAACGTAGCCAACACGTATTTTATTTTTTCGCTCTGCTGTACCCTCGCTGACATTCAATAAACCTAACGCAATTTTTGCTGTAGTTGTTTTGCCAGAGCCATTAGGTCCGATTAATGTAACTATTTCACCAGGAGACACGCTCATCGTGATTCCTCGTACAAGCCATTTTCGATTTTTCATAACACCAGCATTTTCAAGTGCTATTAACTTATTTTGGTTTTCAGACATTTTTTTTAAAAGATTCTGTGTTGATTTTTTAGCAATGTAATATTATAACATTACACTTAATTTTAGTCCACTTTGAAACCAGGGAAAATATTATGCGAGTTAATAAATTTATACTATTGGCCTCTACTGCTATTGCTACCAGCATTTCTGTCGCTCATGCAGATGTTAGCGTAATTACGTCAATAAAGCCAATTCATTCTCTTGTGTCTGGGGTTATGGATGGTGTTGGTTCTCCAAATATAATAGTTGACGGCGCAGGTTCACCCCACTCATATTCGTTAAAGCCTTCACAAGCTAGGGACTTGCAGGAAGCGGATATTGTCTTTTGGTTCGGTCGTGACTTGGAGACCTTTCTTGAAAAGCCAATTGAGGCTATTTCATCTAATGCAAATATAGTTAAGCTTCTGGATACAGAGGGCTTGTTGAGGCTAAACTTTCGAGAAGGTGGTCCTTTTTCGGAACATGACCATGACGACCATGATGACCATGATGATCACGATGATCAAAAAGATCATGATGACCATGACCACCATGATCATGGAGAATACGACCCACATGTTTGGCTAGACCCGCAGAACGCGTCTATTTTAGTGCAAAAAATATCAGACGAATTATCTGCAATCGATTCTGCAAATGCGGCGATTTACGCAAATAATGCTACAAAAATGAAAAACCAGTTAAACGAGTTGGTAGAGGAGTTGACTATCGAATTAAAGCCACTTAGTGATGAGGAATATATTGTATTTCATGATGCATACCAGTACTTTGAAAAACGCTTTGGGATTTCGGCCGTTGGTTCGGTAACGGTATCTCCAGAAATATTACCAGGCGTGGAAAGGACGAAAGAATTAAGGCGTAAAATCATTGATTTAGAGGCAAGCTGTGTATTTTCTGAACCCCAATTTGAGCCGAAGCTGGTTGAAATATTGGTTGAAGGTACTGAAGTTGGGACTGGTGTTCTAGATCCTCTCGGGGCTTCAATTCAAAACGGGCCAGATTTATATTTTAAATTGATTAGAAATATGGCCTCTTCTCTAAAAAATTGCTTATTAAAATCTTAAGAAAGCTAATTATTTGAATTCAATCTAAATCGGATTAACACTTTTCATAAAAGATGAACATTCAAAAAAAGTTCTGCATCTCAACTGACTTTCCAGTAGCAGCACTTTTTTGTGCTGCAAATGCTATTTGCACAGCGGCATAACCATCTTTTAAGCTTACCTCAGGTTGGGACCTTTCTCTTATAATTTTTAAAAAGTTCTCATGTTGAAAATATGTGGCCCCGTTATGATCACCTGCATCCAATAGTTTTTTGTTTATTGGGATATCTATAGATTGGACAGCCTTTCCTTTCCGTGGGGATATTACAACTTTTGGAGTTGGTGATTCTTCTTTGTCGTGTTGCCAGAAACGCCCTGGGCCCGGCACTAACGCTTCAATCTTTCCCGATTTACCAATGACAGTTATTTCTTCCTGATAGCAAGAGCCTTCAGCAAACATGCATAATTCTAGCATGCCCTTCATTCGATTTTCAAATTCGATTATAACATACCCATGGTCGTCGATATCAGGAATTCTGCCATCATAGATTTCGTCCGTGTGGTTGGTTGCCTGTCCAGCAAGAGCCATCACCGTTTTTGCTTCACTCTTGGTGATAAGCCTCATCAAGTCAAAAAAATGGCAGCATTTTTCTACAAATGTTCCACCTGAGTTCTGATTAAATCTGTTCCAATTATTGACTTTTGATAAAAACGGAAAGCGATGTTCCTTGATGGATACCATGGAGATATCGCCTACGGCATCGTCCATATTTTCTAAAAGGTAGGCAATAGGTGGCATATATCGATATTCCATCGCAACCCATGTCGGCTCGGTATAGTTTTCAAGTAGGTGAGAGATACGTGCATTATCCTCAGGACTAGTGAATAAAGGTTTCTCAATCATCAAAGGCAACGGGCGTGTTTTGAATATCTCCTCAAATTGGCTCAAATGAAGGTAGTTCGGTGAAGCGATAACTATACAATCAATAGATTGAATATTCAATAATTCTTGGATGGATGACACAAATTTCGCCTGAGGAGCAATGGTTGCTGCCCTTTGTCGCATATCTCTATCGGGTTCAACGATACCAGCAATTTTGCTGCCGTTAATCAGATTTAAGTTTCTGATATGTTCTTGGCCCATCATTCCGCATCCAACAAACCCATAATTCAATCCAGCACTCATAAAAATGACTTTCTTATACCGTTTGGCCAGCCTACGCTTTTTTAGTTGGCAGATTTAGTTATGTATAGCGGCGATAACAAGTATTTTTACAGGTTTATATTTGATTTGTAACTAGATTTATTGCTTTGCAGACTGCCAGAAGATTTTAGTTTTCAGCATCATTATAACATTGCGGCATATTGTGTGGCTTATAATGCTTTATCTGTGCTACATAGCAAGTTAGAGTATAACAATAATATTTAAGTTTGGTGAGACGATGACCATTATTCGAGTTACTTCGCAAGAAATAGAAGCAGTCGAAGTTTCATGGTTTTCGGCATTATGCTCAGATGATTATGCTTATCTTGGCGTACCAGATGCATCATTAAAATCATCTTGGGAGCATTGTTCTCGAATTGTAAAAACTGCTGAGGAACGGGGGTTTAGGAATATCTTATGTCCATCCTCTTATCAGGTTGGTCAGGATACGCTATCTTTTGTTGCTGGGTGCGCATCTATTACATCTAAAATAAATTTTCTCGCTGCTGTTAGATGTGGAGAGATGCAACCGATTATGTTGGCGAGGACGCTCGCAACATTAGACCATATGCTGGAGGGTAGGCTTACTGTAAATATCATTTCTTCTGACTTTCCAGGTCAAATTGAAGAAAGCACCTACCGTTATCAACGCTCACGTGAAGTTGTGCAGATTTTAAAACAAGCATGGACGCAAGATGTCATTAATTACAAAGGTCAAATTTATGAATTTGAAAATCTGACTGCTGGTCCTGCAAAACCCTATCAGCATAACGGTGGACCTTTATTATATTTTGGCGGGTACTCTCCTTCTGCTTTGGCATTATGTGCTGAATTTTGTGATGTATATCTTATGTGGCCAGAGACTAAGGAAATGCTCGCGCAAAGAATGGAGGCAGTTTCAATTCTGGCAGAGGAACATAATCGAACATTAGATTATGGATTGCGAGTCCACGTTATTGTAAGAGATACTGAGCAAGAAGCAAAAGAATATGCAGAGGAACTTGTCTCTAAGCTTGATGATGGTAAGGGCATTAATATCCGTGATCGTGCATTAGACAGTACTTCGTTAGGGGTGGCTCATCAGGCAAAAAATAGAGAGATATCAGACGGATTTGGGTATATTGAGCCCCATCTCTGGACAGGCGTTGGTCGGGCACGCTCCGGCTGTGGTGCCGCTCTTGTAGGCTCCACTGATCAGATTTTATCTGAACTTGAATCCTATAAGAAAATGGGTTTAAGAGCGTTTATTTTTTCAGGCTATCCACATTTGGATGAATGTATTAATTTTGGCGCAAAAATTGTTGATCAATTAGATACCTGCTCTTTGCCCAAAATTTACGGCAGGGTACCAGATACTCCTCCATTAACCCCTCTGGCAGCTGGAGAACGTACTTAAAATGGATAGAATTAACTTAAGTGAAGATCTATCATTCTCACAAATAATTTATGGCATGTGGCGACTAACCGACGATAGCGATACGAGCCCATCTTATGTGAATCACAAGATAGAGGCGTGTCTTGAGCAGCAGATTACAACAATAGATCAGGCCGATATTTATGGTGGATACGAAGCAGAAGAGGTTTTTGGCGTTGCTTTAAGACAATCCGGTTATCGTGACAAGCTGGAGATCGTAACAAAATGCGACATCGTTGCGCCTATCGGAAGGCATAAACAAGCTCGTTTGAAATACTACGATACATCTAAAGAGCATATTACTCAATCGGTGGAACAGTCGCTCAAGCTGATGAATATTGACTACGTAGACCTTCTCTTAATTCATCGTCCAGACCCGTTAATGGATGCTGAAGAGACAGGCGCTGCTCTCGATAATTTAGTAAAGACAGGTAAGGCTAAATATATTGGCGCATCAAATTTCAAACCTCACGATTTCGCACTTTTGCAATCGTACATGTGCCAAAAACTTGTGACTAATCAAATTGAAATTAGTCTGTTAGCGAATGAGTGCTTCACAAATGGTGATATTGCGTTTATGCAAAAGGAACGACTACCTATTATGGCATGGTCACCGCTTGCGGGTGGCAGGTTATTTGATAGTAGTAATAAAGAATTATGTGCGCTTCTAAACGCTATAGCAGATCTTCATAATTCATCAATGACTGCTATTGCTATTGCATGGTTGCTTGCTCACCCGGCCAAAATTATGCCCGTCATGGGCACTAACTCACTCCAGCGAATCAAATCCCTTTCTGAGGCGTGTAACGTTAAGTTAGATAGACAAAGCTGGTTTCAGATATATGAATTTGTAAATGGGCAAGAAGTGCCATAATTTTTTTATAAAATTGATTCGTTGCTTAGAAGAATTCAATCGAGAAACATCTTTAATTCTCTGTAAAATAGTAGCTTTTTGAAAAATGGCAAAGGCCAACTAAACGATGGTAGAAAACGACCAAACGCGCTTCGCTGAAATACAGTGATTAGTTCCTTGTACATTCTTTTGAAATATGTATATGGTTTCGGTCAATTAGGGGATTGGAATGTAAAGTTTTGGTCCTTATACGGGTCAAAAATTTTTAGGAGGAAATAAATGACTTACAAACGTAATTTAATTGGTGCTGCTGGTTTTGCATCAATTCTGCTCGCAGGCTCCGCATTTGCAGATGTTTGCGATACGCCATCGAAATTAGGTGATTTGGGAAGTTTTCCCGGTGAAGTTATCACCATGCAAGGTTCTATGCTAGGAACAGACCAGGAAATGCTCGAAGCTACAGTAAGCTGCTTTGAAAAAGCAACTGGTGCAACTGTTCAATATTCTGGCTCTCGTGACTTTGCGGCATTAGTTGTTGCCGATTTGCGTTCTAATAATGCACCAAATATTGCTATTTTCCCGCAGCCTGGATTGGCAGCTGATATGGCAAAAGAAGGCCATTTAGTGCCGCTAGGTGATGATATGGCGGACTGGATGAAAGACAATTATGGCGCTGGATCCTCATGGGTAGACCTTGGAACTTACGCTGATGCAAATGGTAAAGAGGCTTTCTATGGTTTTGCATATAAAATGGACCTTAAGTCACTAGTTTGGTATTCACCAGAGCAATTTGAAGATAATGGCTATGAAGTTCCAGCAACAATGGAAGAGCTAATAGAGCTCTCGGACCAGATGGTTGAAGATGGAAATACCCCATGGTGTATTGGCATCGAATCTGGAAACGCAACTGGCTGGACAGCAACAGACTGGATGGAAGACATAATGCTTCGCACCGCATCCCCTGCAAAATATGACCAGTGGGTCTCAAATGAGTTGCCATTTAATAGCCCAGAGGTAATAAATGCAATGAACATTTTTGGACAGTTCTCCAGAAATGATGATTATGTCGCAGGCGGCGCTTCTTCTGTTGCAACAACTTCATTTGGTGACGCGCCAAAAGGTCTCTTCACCACTCCACCAAGTTGTATGATGCACCGTCAAGCATCTTTTATCTCGGGTTTCTTCCCTAATAAAGGACAAGAAGTTGCAGACGGTGAAGCTGATGCCTTTTATTTTCCACCTTTTTCTTCCGAAGATTTAGGTAATCCTGTTCTTGGAGCTGGCACACTTTACACAATGACGAAAGACTCACCGGCAACTCGTGCATTTTTCAATTTTTTAAAGGAAGCTTCAGCGCATGAGGCCTGGATGCAACAAGGGGTGTTACTCACAGCGCATAAAGGAGCTAATTTAGATGCTTATGCGACACCGCTGCTGCGGAAACAAGGGGAAATTTTAGTTAATGCCACAACTTTTCGTTTTGATGCGTCTGACTTAATGCCAGGTGCAATTGGCGCAGGTGCATTTTGGAGTGAGATGACTGCATTTGCAAATGGTCAAGATGCAAGAACAACTGCTGATAACATTCAAGCGGCCTGGGATGCGATTAAGTAGTCTTCATGTCTAAATGTTGTGAGTTCAGAGCACGGGTTTGTTTCCGTGCTCTGAACCTTTTAAGGATAAGGTAAATCTCAGATGCGACCTATCATGAACATAATTACTAGCAACGGGCTGGCGATTTTATTGACGATTATCTGTGTGTTACCTATTACGGCGATATTTGCATATTCACTTTCAGCACCGTTGGATGAGGTTTTTTCTAATTTAGGCCTATTGCTTCGTGAAACCAGAGGATGGTCATTAGCGCCGATTGAAGCTGAATTAAGATTTGCTAAAATTAGTTTTGCTATTCGTTCTGTAGTAATTGCTGTTGGCATTTCTTGTTTATATTTTTGGATTACAAATTGGCTTAATGGTGGTTTAGCGCGTGCACGGGAGAAAGAATCAATTGGGCGGCAGTCTACTATTGTTGAAGCAATTCAGCCTTGGATCTTTGTCGGTCCAGCTCTCGTTTTACTCACATTATTTCTAGTCGTGCCTGCATTTATGACATTGGGAATTTCATTTCGGGAGGCAAATGGAACCTTAACAACAAATAATTACTCATTTTTATGGGATCCAAAAGCGCTGGGTTACGTTCAATTTAGATTTGCTATGAGAAATAGTTTAATGTGGCTAATTCTAGTGCCTACTTTTTGTATTATTTTTGGTTTAGCAGTTGCTGTACTTGCCGATTCATTGAGATGGGGAGTAGTTGCAAAGACATTTATTTTCGTGCCTATGGCTATCTCTTTTGTTGGTGCTGCTGTCATTTGGCGAAATATTTTTGCTGGAGGCGGAATTGAAGAACAACAGGTGATTAATGGCTTTACCCCCTCTTATCAAACGGGGTTATTAAAATCTATGTTAGGGCATTCTCCTTCTTACAATGAGCCGTTATATAATTTAAAATTTTGGGGAAATTTTTTCCTAATGTGGATTATGGTCTGGATTAAAACGGGTTTCGCTATGGTTATTTTCTCCGCAGCTTTGCGAGGAGTCCCAAAAGAAACAGTCGAAGCAGCTATTATCGATGGTGCAAATCCCTGGCAATTATTTTTCAGGATAAAACTTCCTCAGATATATTCTACTGTCGTTGTAGTTTGGACGTATATGGTCACAGAAGTTCTGAAAGTATTTGATATACCCTATGCTTTGTCAGCCAATGATGATGATAAATTATTGCTTGCTACTATGATGGAAGCGGCAAAAAATACATGGTCAATAGGCGGCGACGCAGTTGACAATCTGTTTGCTGCAATTGCAATTATGTTGATGATTACTGTTATTCCTCACATGATATTTAACGCTTTGCGGCTTAGAAAAGAACAAAAAGAATTGGGGAATTGAAGGGCTTAATGGAATGATAAATCGTACTTTAAGCAATGTAGTGCTAGCCCTAATAGTTATCATCTGGGTGGTTCCATTTATTGCTCTTGTAGCAACTTCACTGCGTTCTGAGATGGCAACAAAAACCTCTGGTTTCTGGACGTCATTTACTCCTACCATTTTAGGACATCGCTTTAGTACACACGATAAGACTGACGAGGTAAAATCAGACCAGCTTAGAGGAAATATCTTTAAGAGAATTAATGAGCAAAAAGAATGGTTTCCTGTTTCAGGAACTGTTGAATCTATCATGTTTAAGGGGCGTGTGCCAGATCCTAACAATCCAGATAAAACTATTTTATTAAAAAAACTTGTACCTGTTGGTGAGATTATGGAGGTTCGTGGTGGTGATTTTATTTTTGAGACGAATGGAGATTTCATATGGACCTTTCCAGAAGGATCCAAATTAAAACCAAAAAAATTAGATGTGTTTATCAATCAGGATCCAGTGTTTGCGCCAGAGGCTTATGTGGAAGTGCTGATTGATAATGAAAATGTACCCAACGCTTTGATTTCTTCATTCATTGTAACGATACCTGCAACTATTATTCCCATTACCATTGCTGCTTTTGCCGCATATGCATTTGCATGGATGAGGTTCCCTGGAAGAGACTGGATATTTATTGGGGTTGTAACATTGATGATTGTGCCAACGCAGCTTGCATTCCTGCCTATCCTACAAGGGTTTAACGGAATAGCCTCTTGGATGATGGCGCTTCAAGAGTTACTGACCGATTGCGAAGCCACAGACAGTTGTGCTGTCCCATCTAAATCATTTGCAGGGCTTTGGATTACACATACCGCATTTGCTCAACCTCTTGCCATTTATCTTCTACGAAATTACATCGTTGGACTCCCAAAAGAACTTTTAGAAAGCGCAAGAATAGACGGTGCCTCACACATGCAAATTTTTTTGAGGATTATCTTACCTCTATCCGTACCCGCGTTAGCTTCATTTGCTATCTTCCAATTTTTATGGATTTGGAATGATCTGCTCGTTGCCTTATATATCGGACCTAGCAACTCAGTTGAACGTGTGTTTCCGATTTTACTAGAACAACAATTAGGTACATTTGGCGACAAACTACATTTATTAAATGCTTCAGCTGTTATTTCAATGATTATCCCTGTAATTGTATTTCTTGCTATGCAGAGATATTTTATTCGCGGGTTGCTTGCGGGTTCAGTTAAAGGAGGTTAATTTATGTCTAACCTCAAATGGTGGGAAACAGCTATAATCTATCAGATTTATCCTCGCTCCTTCCAGGATTCGAACGCAGATGGTATTGGAGATTTGCAGGGCATTACCTCTCGGCTTGATTACATTTCAAATCTCGGCGTAGATGCTATCTGGATTAGCCCTTTCTTCAAATCACCTCAGAAAGATTTTGGATATGATGTATCGGATTATTTTAACATTGCACCCGAATACGGAGACTTGAAAGACTTAGAGAGGCTTATATCTAAGGCGCATGCTTTAGAGTTAAAAGTAATGTTAGATATTGTTGCGGCTCATTGCTCTGACCAACATCCTTATTTTGAAGAGAGCAGACTGTCAAAAGATAATTCAAAAGCTGACTGGTACCACTGGTTAGACGCTATGCCGGATGGGACAGCACCAACAAATTGGCTTTCATTTTTTGGAGGGAATGCGTGGAGTTGGGAACCTCGCCGACAGCAATATTACTTACATAATTTTTTAGCTTCCCAGCCAAATTTCAATTTCAGTAATCCAGAAGTTCTTGATTATTTTGAGGAAATCGCACGTTTCTGGTTCGAATTTGGGGTAGATGGCTTTAGACTAGATGCCGTCCATACTATTAATGCAGATGAACCGCCCTTCAAAAATAATTTACCTAACCCAGAATTTTCTCCTGGCCCTCTGCCATTGGATCAGCAACCGTTCTTTCGGCAATTACATGATTATTCACAACTTAATCAGCCATCAATACAAGCGTTTTGTTCACGAATGAGACAAGTCTCTGATAGTTATGACGACCGTTTTCTTATGGGAGAAGTTGACGGTGATAACGATAATGCGATGAAGGTGAGCAAAACTTTTACTCAGACTGGTAGATTACATGCCACGTATAATTTTGACTTGCTGGAATGGGATGGCCTTACAATCGAAGAGATGAAGGAAGTGATAGATAATGCTGTAGAAACATTCAACGACACTGGGAAACTCTGTTTTGCATTTTCAAACCATGATGTACCTCGCTCAGTCTCTCGCCAGATTTTCCCATTGAATTTGAAGAATGAGGATAGCGAAAATTTACAATTATTACTCCTAAAATTAGTAAGTTGCTTAATCGGTTCTGCATGTATTTATCAGGGTGAGGAGCTTGCATTTGAAGATGTAACTGACATTCCTGTTGAAAAAATGCAAGACCCATGGGGAATTGAATTTGCCTATACATTTCCAGGCCGTGATACATGCCGAACCCCTATGGTATGGGATTCAAAGGCTCCAAATGGTGGTTTTTCTGATGCTAATCAAACGTGGTTACCAATAGGAAAACAGCACTATAAACGGGATGCATTGGGTGAGGTTAAAAAAGAAGCCTCTGTATATAATTCTTTTTCTCGTTTTCTTGCTTGGCGTAAAAAACAACCAGCATTTATGGATGCAAATAATATGACCAAGCTGTCGGGAAGCCAAAGGCAAATTACTTTTGACCGTATTTCTGATAAACAAATTTTGCATTGTTGTTTTGATTTTGACACACTAACAGCTTCATTTGAGGAGATTTAGATGATTCAAGTTGAGCTTAGAAATGTAAATAAATCCTTTGGAAAAACAGAGGTTATACATGATATCGACTTGGAGATCGAAAAAGGTGAGTTTGTTGTATTTGTTGGCCCATCAGGGTGTGGTAAATCTACTCTGTTACGTCTAATTGCGGGTCTAGAAACACTTTCAGGTGGTGAGATAGTTATAGCAAATAAATCAGTTAAAGATTTGCCTCCTTCAAAACGCGGAATTGCCATGGTGTTTCAATCATATGCGCTCTATCCGCATATGACGGTTTATAACAATATGGCATTTTCCCTAAATCTCCAGGGAATGACAAAATCTGAGATCAAAGACCGTGTTGACTCTGCTGCAAGGATTTTGCAAATGGAGCATCTTTTGGAGCGTAGACCAGCAGCCTTGTCAGGTGGCCAGCGTCAACGTGTTGCCATCGGCAGAGCCATAGTTCGTAACCCAGAGGTATTTTTGTTCGATGAGCCTTTGTCTAATTTAGATGCCGCACTGAGACACGATACAAGGGTAGAGATAGCAAAACTTCATAACCAACTTGGCGTAACTACCATCTATGTAACTCACGACCAAGTGGAGGCAATGACACTCGCAGATAAGATAGTCGTTTTAAAAGATGGAGAGGTTATGCAAGTTGGCACTCCCATGGAGTTATTTAATTTTCCAGCTAATGAATTTGTGGCAGGCTTTCTGGGGTCGCCAAAAATGAATTTTTTTGATGGTACCATATCTAATATTAGCAAAGACTTAGGTCATGCTGATTTCAAGACAGACAGTCTAGAGCTTAAGAAAATAAAACTGGTTTCTTCTCATAAAGATAAATTAGCAGGTGGTCGTCTTGGAATTAGGCCACAACATCTCCAAATCGACTCAAAGGGCATCTTAAAAGGCAAGATTACACTTGTTGAGAAATTAGGAATAGAAACAATAGTGGAACTTATTACTATAAAGGAAAATATACCATTTCGATTTGCTACCCCTCATACACCTGAACTATCAGTGGGTCAGGAAATCAGTTTTAGTTTTGATGTATCTAAAGCTCACCTTTTTAGTTAAGAAAGAGTATGTCCTTATCACTTGATACACATATTAAAAGATTACCCAAAGAATTTTTGTTTGGTGTTGCGACGTCCTCATATCAAATAGAAGGTTCTGATTTTGGAAATTGCGGTTTGTCGCATTGGGATGAATTTGCAAAGCGTTCTGGGAGCGTTTTTAATAATGATGACGGTTCTATAGCGTGCAACCATTATCATCTCTGGGAAACTGATTTGGATTTGGTACGTGATGCAGGCTTTCAAGCATATCGTTTTTCGTTTTCATGGCCAAGGCTTTTACCTAACGATTCAAAGACAATAAATCCGGATGGAATAGCTTTTTACGATAAATTAATTGATAAAATGCTAGAGAGAAATATTGAACCGTTTGCTACTTTATATCACTGGGATCTGCCAGTTAGGTACGCCCAAAAAGGTGGATGGCAGATGCGCGATACCGCAAATTACTTTGCAGATTATACTGATTTAGTAATGAAACATTTTGGTGATAGGCTTTTTTCGGTTGCCCCTATTAATGAGCCTTGGTGTGTATCCTGGCTAAGCTATTATTGGGGCCATCACGCGCCAGGTCTTCAATCTATTACTGCTACTGCCAAAGCAATGCATAATGTACAATTAGCACATGGTCTTTCTATTCAGGTTATGCGCTCTCATAATCATAAATATCTAGGTTGTGCTTTAAATAAAGAATATGCACTTCCATTTGATGAAACAGAAGAAGCTGCAAATTTAACATATCTATTTGATGGTATTTATAATCGATGGTTTGATGATTCTATTTTTAACGGGACATATCCTGAAGAGGTATTAACCTTATTTGAAGGTCATATGCCAGATAACTATATTGATGATATGGCGATAATTAAGGAGCCTCTTGATTGGGTGGGCACTAATTATTATACGCGTTCTTTGATAAAACCAGATAAATCAGAGCCTAATATTGGATTTAAATGCGTAAGAGGCAGTTTACCCAAGACAGATATGGGTTGGGAGATAGCACCAGAGGGGCTAACACATTTTATCAGACGTACAACAAATTACGCACCTGATTTGCCTCATTATATAACTGAAAATGGAATGGCTGCAGCTGATGATATTCGGCAAGGAAATCTTCAGGATTTGGACAGAATTGATTATTTCAATAGCCATCTTGAACGGATCGCTGATTTAAAAGTGCAAGGGGTTCGTCTTGCAGGTTATTTTGCATGGTCTCTTCTGGATAATTATGAATGGGCGTTTGGATATGCCAAGCGATTTGGTATTGTTCATGTTGATTTTAGCACCCAGATAAGAACACCCAAATCTAGTTATTTTGCTTGGCAAAATGCCCTTACTAATCGACCGTAACACTTAGATGACTAAATCTAGATTTTCCAAAGACTGGGTGGTGGTTGCGAGTGCTTTCATTTTAAGTGGAAGCACTTTTGGAATATGGGCATCTCGAATACCTGCTTTTGTTATTCGATTTGAGTTGAGCCCTGCAGCATTAGGTGGGTTTTTATTTATTCTGGCATTTGGGGCTATTCTCTCATTTCCGTGTTCTGGGTATCTCTCAGACAGATTTGGCGCGGTTACTATATCCAAGATACTGTCTTTTTCCTGCCTGACTGTTTTTGTATGTTTGCCGTTAGCCAGTAATATAATATTTTTTGGGGTGTTCCTGTTTTTATTCGGGATGTTTAATGGCGGGCTTGATATCGCCATGAATGTTTGGGCAAGTGAAGTTCAAAAGCGATATGAGAAACAAATTTTGTCATCCTTCCATGCAATGTTTAGTCTTGGAGCTGGTATCGGCGCCATTTTAGGATTTAGCGCTGCTTCAAAAGCAATGTCTATTCAGGGAAATTTCTATCTGGGAGCATTTTTCTTAATTCCCATATTAGGGCTTATTTTAATTAGTGGGTGGCGCTCAGAGATTAAACAGTCAGAAGCATTTTTTAGCCAATTTGCAATCCCAAGAAAATCACTGATAGCTGTTGGCCTTATTGCCTTTTGCTCTTCTCTTGGAGAAGGCGGCGTTGCAGATTGGAGCGCCTTGTATTTAGTGCTGGTAACCCAAGCAAGTCAGGCAGATGCCGCCCTTGGATTTGCTATATTCTCGATAGCGATGGTGATATTTCGCCTGATGGGCGATAGAATAATCGCATTATTAGGCAAGGTATCAACAGGGAGAGTATCCGCTCTCACTGCTTTTTTTGGCGCAGTCCTTGTGTTGTCATCTGGTTATTATCCATTTATACTATGTGGACTTGCCCTCATGGGCTCGGGTTATGCTATCTTAATACCTGTTTGTTTTAGCAGAGCAGCTGAGGAACCCACAGTGTCGCCAGGGGCAGCAATTGCAAGCGTTTCTACTCTTGGATATAGTGGTTTTCTACTTGGCCCGCCAGTATTAGGCCTTGTTGCCGAATACACATCTGTGTCCGCTGTTTTTGTAATATTAATGCTGTTAACAGCTATTATATTTGCAGCATCAAAACGGTTAGCGCCGTGAAACTCAAAACGACATCCCTTTCATGGAACAGATAATCTTGTTTTCATAACAGATTGATACCAGCCAGAAGTTAAATTCTGGCGGGCAGAAGGCGCCATATTTGAGCGGAATCGCCTATCAAGATTCCATAATAATGCAGTATCCTCAATAGCACTAAATTTGCCATCTGCCACCCCAGCTAATATTGCTGCGCCAAGGGCGGTTGTTTCTAATTGCGTGGGACGTTCAACAATAATATCTATAATGTCTGATAAAAATTGCATTAGCCAATTATTGGTGGCCATTCCGCCATCGACTTTCAGATTAGTGGGGCTCATGCCATCTTGTGCCATAGCAGATATTAAATCATTTGTTTGATAAGCAACTGCTTCAAGCGCCGCTCTTATAAAATGCTCTGGGCCTGTATCCCTGGTAATTCCATAAATTGCTCCTCTTGCTTCAGGGGACCAGTAAGGTGCGCCTAATCCGGTAAATGCAGGAACCATATAAAGACCATGATTGCTTGTAAGCTCAGAGGCAATTTTTTCAGACTGGCTTGCATCATCTAGAAGGCCAATCCCATCGCGAAGCCATTGGACAACAGCGCCAGCAATAAAAATCGAGCCTTCCATTGCATAAGTTTGCTTCTGATTAATTTGTAATCCAATAGTTGTTAACAAGCGATTTGATGATTTAATTATCTGGTCTCCTGTATTTAGAATCATAAAGCAACCCGTTCCGTAGGTCGCTTTAACAGCGCCCGGATAAAAGCAGGCTTGACCAACAGCTGCACTTTGCTGATCTCCAATAGCAGATAAAATAGGGAGCTGTTTTATTAGGCCCGTTTTTGCAATTCCTAAATTTCCAACGCAATCTACAATTTCTGGGAGAACAGTCGTGGGCACATCAAATAACACACACAATTTTTCGTCCCATTTTACTGTTTTTATGTTTAAAAGGCTTGTTCTAGAGGCGTTGGTTGCGTCGCTGATATGTCGCTCCCCATCAGTAAGACGCCAGATTAGAAATGTCTCAACAGTCCCAAAAGCAAGCTCACCGTTTTCAGCACGCGCTCTCGCACCTTCCACGTTATCAAGAATCCAAGCAATCTTTGAAGCGCTAAAATAGGGGTCGATAACAAGACCTGCTCTATCCGTTATTTCGGCTTCATGCTCATTTGCAATAAGCTCCTGACACTGTTTAGCGGTGCGCCTATCTTGCCAAACTATAGCCCTATGAATAGGTTTGCCTGATTTGCGATCCCAAATTAGGGTCGTTTCGCGCTGATTGGTTATGCCAATCCCAACGACGTTAGCACCAGCTTTTTCTGCCTCTAACAGGGCCTGATTGGCAACGCTACAAACAGAGTGCCAGATTTCCTCTCCATCATGTTCTACCCATCCTGAAGCTGGAAAATACTGGGTAAATTCAATACGTGCTTGAGCAACGACGCTTCCAGAATCAAGATCAAAAACAATCGCTCGGCTACTCGTAGTCCCCTGATCAATCGAAAGATAAACTCTGCTCACCGTCTTAGTTCTCCTAAAATGAAAGCATTTTTTTTACTAATTCATTCGACAGATAGTAATAAACGCGACTTAATAATTGTAATAAGACAAATACCATTCTACGAAATTTTCTACCCCTTGTTCTATAGAGGTGGTTGGCTCAAATCCAGTCCAATTTTTCAGTCTTGTTGTGTCAGCAGCGGTTGCCAATAAATCTCCTGGTTGAACAGGAATAAAGTTCTTTTTAGCCTTTTTGCCTAATGCTTTCTCAAGCGCAGAAATATAATCTATTAGCGGTGTTGGACGCCCATTGCCGATATTAAAAATGCGCCATGGGCTGCTACTTGTGCTTGCGTCTGGCTGATAGGTATTATAATCAACGTTAGCTATTGCGGGGGTTTCAACTAGTAAGTTAACAGCCTGAACCACATCATCAATATAGGTGAAATCTCGAATCATGTTGCCGTGATTATAAATATCAATTGGTTTGTTCTCAAGAATGGCGTTGGTAAATAAGAAAAGTGCCATATCTGGGCGTCCCCACGGACCGTAGACAGTAAAAAACCGGAGTCCAGTTGTTGGGAGCTGGAATAAATGACTATAGCTGTGAGCCATTACCTCATTGGCTTTTTTTGTTGCGCCATATAATGACATTGGATGATCTGAATTATGAATTTCTTTAAATGGCTTATCATCGTTTGAGCCATAAATTGATGATGAACTTGCGTAAATAAGATGCGATATTTCCTGTTGTCTGCATGCTTCAAGTATATTTAAAAAGCCAATAAGATTGCTGCTTCCGTAGGCGTCTGGGTCAATTAGGCTATATCTAACGCCCGCCTGCGCCGCAAGATTAATGACGCAGTCTGCTCGTACCTCAACGAAAATTTCTTTAATAGCTTCCTTATTAACGATATCTTGCTTATAAAACGTAAATTCCCTTAAGTTTGAAAGGCATTCCAATCTTTTCTGCTTCAGTTTTTGATCATAATAGGCATTAATATTATCGATTCCGACTACAATATGTCCGTTATCAAGTAAATTTTTGCAAACATGCATCCCGATAAAACCGGCAGCTCCCGTAACGATAATTTTCATATTAGTCCCATATTTGATAAAAACTTATCTATCCTTACAATAGTAAACACTTAATTCCAATTTTTATATAGCGTCAGGTAAAGGACATTGCCTATTTTTACGATGAAATTCTATACGAATATTAGGCGCTACGATTTCAAAAATAGAAAAAATAATCGATTTATCGTTGAAATCAGATCATAAAAATGACAGGTTGCCTTAGAAACCTGTTCATAAACCTTCTAAATCGAGATAAGCTATGATACACGTAATTGGAGACGTTATTCTTGATTGTTACATAAGTGGAAGCGTCGACAGAGTTTCCCCGGAAGCACCAGTGCCAATCGTTAAAATACATTCCCAAAAAAATAGGCTTGGTGGTGCAGGAAATGTCGCGAGCGTATTATCTGATTTTAAGACAGCTGTAAAGGTTTGGACAAGTTTTGCTTCTGATGAAGCTGGAGAGATGCTTCAAGCGCTGCTTCTAAGTCAACAGATTGAAGTTCATAATTTCCAAATATCCGAAACCTCCACTCGAAAAACACGCATTCTGGCTGAAGGACAGCAGGTAGTGAGACTTGATGAAGAAAAAAAATCTGCACCTATTAGCGAAGATGCCCTTACATCTATAATATCTCAGATCAACCCAAAGGATCAGGTTATTATAAGTGATTATGATAAGGGTTTGTTGCCACTTCTTGGTGATTTTTTATATGCATTAAAGCAAAAAAAAGTTGAAACATATGTCGATCCGAAGGGATCAGACTTTAGTAAATATAAAAATTGTTTTTTGATTAAACCGAATATGAAAGAGCTACGACATGCAACACTGGAAAAACCGGATTCAGATATAGATGCAAAGGTAAGATTTTTGATGCAGAAAGCTGGAGCTGACGTTTGTCTTCTTACTAAATCTGCCGAGGGGATGTCACTATATAGCCCTGATAAAAAACGTGATTTTGGGATTATTTCTAGTGAAGTTTATGATGTGACGGGAGCTGGAGATACCGTAATCGCCGCGTTAGCCTTTGCCCGCAACAAACAACTGAGTCTAACGGACGCAGCCTCTTTTTCTAATTATTGCGCTGCCTATGCAGTTACAAAAATTGGTTGTGCACAAATGGACATACCTGAACTGACTTATATTATGTCACAAAATGAGGCTTTTCTTAATATTCTGCCAGACGTTAAAGGATGAGAGGATGAAGAATGCTAATATTCTTGATTTTTCGCAATCAGATAGTCTAAAAAATCTATTGAATTTAAAAAGCACGTGTGCGGTCCCGGTCGTATTTGCAAGTGGCGTTTTTGATTTGATCCACTTGGGTCACCTTGAATATCTGCAGGCGGCAAGACAGCTTGGCGGCTCGTTAATGGTAGGAGTTAATTCTGATAGTTCTGCTCGGAAGCTTGCAAAAGGACCATCACGCCCATTTAATAATGCCGAAGACAGAGCGATGCTTATTGCCAGTTTAAAATGTGTTGACAGTGTTATAATATTTGATGAGGACACACCCCATCAGGTTCTGAAAGAGCTTCAGCCAGAAATATTCGTGAAAGGCGGGGATTATTCAGAAGAATATTTAAGAAACACAGATTTAGTAGGCTTGGAGCATACTACTCTCAAAATTATTCCGCTGAAAACATATTATTCTTCCTCTTACCTAATAGAAAAGATAGTGAGCGCTTACTGCAAAAAATCGTGCTGAAGCCAAGTGCAATATCTATAATTATTTCAATAATCCTCGCTCTGATAGTTCTTTCATTGCTTCAGGTGAAAACTCGGCCTGCGGGGCGTTGCCCCCAATTACAAACATCAGTATATGTTCTGAAGCCGGCTCTTCAAAAGTGATGTTCTCAAACCGCCTTTGAACCCCCGCTGGAAACGATATGACATCTAACGGGTCTGCATCATAATATTCGACACCACCGTCAATTTCCCAAGAACATCGCCACTTGCCTGTCATTGGAATAAAGGTCTCATTTGTGTCATGATTGTGCATCATGGGCCCTTTTCCAGGTTTTGCCTTGCAATAGCCCAGATTGAAGCCTTCTGATATTTTAATTGCTGCCGAAGTAGCTGCTTGCGCCCCAACCGGGGATGATGAAGCAGGATCCTGATTTTCAGGTGGCTGAAACCCAATTACATTAAATAATGTGCGAATGCTATCAGGATGTTTACTATCAGGTAGTCCGCCGTCAAATCCCTTTAATTCTGTAAATCTAGCAATACGCGAATTCATTTCTTCTTTGGTAACACGAATTGTTTGTAAGGCCATATTATCCTCCCTCATATCTTTTTCTGAGTGCAACCCAAAAACAGAACTAATTTTTATCTACTACACCTTTTGAAAGTAGTAACTGCGTTTTTTCAGATGAGTACCCCAGAAGCTCTGATAATACATACTCTGTATCTTCGCCAAGGTTTGGCGCTGAATTTTTGGGTAATTCAGGTGCCATTGAGAGATGAATAGGGGTGCGTGCAAACACGGTGGCACCAACATCCTTATCTTCGATAGGCATAAGCATTCCTCGTGCTTTGACGTGTTTGTCATTAAATACTTCTTCTGCGTTATATACAGGACCAGTTGGCACACCAGCCGTATTTAGCATGTCAACAACTTCGTCTCTATCGAAGTTGGCGAGCCATCCTTCAATAATTGGTTGAAGCTTATCTGCATTTGCAGCTCGCTCTGTACCTGTTTTTGTATCTGGTGTATCTACAAGCTCTGGACGTTCCATGACTTCGCATAAACGTGTCCAGATACGATTGTCAGGAACGTTTAGAGCGATGTAGCCATTTTTAGTTTTAAATGCACCACGTGGGAATACGTTTTTTAGTATTCCACGTTCTCCGATTTGCCCAGCCGCAGCATAGGAAGTTATCATTGCTTCATTCAAAGACAGCATGTTATCAAACATGGCAGAATCAACAAACTGACCCCTCCCTGTTTGTGATCTCATGAATAATGCCTGCATAACGCCATAAGCTGTAGTCAGTCCGCTATATACATCTGCCATTCCGTAAATAGTCCATGATGGTGGTTTGTCTTTAAACCCAACGAGACTCATAATACCGCTCATAGCCTCTGCAACAATGTCAAAGGTAGGACGATTTGCATAAGGGCCAAGATAGCCACCTAGTTGCCCAAAACCAGAGATGGTTGCCCAAATAAGTTGTGGGTTATCGGCTTTTAAATCTTCATAGGAAAGCCCAAGCTTTTTCATTGACCCGGGCCTAAGATTTTCAACAACAACATCTGCGGTCTTGGAAAGATCTTTGAAAATAGCTTGACCTTCACTTGTGGAGACATCTAGAGCAAGGCTCTTTTTGTTTCGATTATAACCAAGGAAGCCTGCTGCCTTTTTAACCCCACCCTTCTCAATAAAAGGTGGCATTGAACGTCTTGGGTCTCCCTGTTTTGGACGCTCGATTTTTATAACCTCTGCACCAGCATCTGCAAGTAACATTGTGCAGTATGGGCCTGCCATATATTGTTCAAGGCCAATAACGCGAATGCCTTCTAATGGTCTTTTAATCATCTCTCACCTATCCATTCCACCAAAGTGGAGCTACCCATTCCTACACCAACACATAATGTGGCCAACCCATAAAAAGGCTTTCCTTTTGGCATATCAGTAGCGCGTCTTTCCATCTCATGCATTAAAGAAACAAGAATTCTTGCGCCAGAACAACCAGTTGGATGGCCTAGTGCAATAGCACCACCATTCACATTAGTCTTCTCAGGATCTAATCCTAATTGTCTAATACATCCAATTGCTTGGGCAGCAAAAGCTTCGTTTAATTCAACAAGACCAATATCTTCAACACCCAACCCAAATCGCTTCAATAATTTCTTTGTTGCAGGCACTGGACCATATCCGAAATGGCTTGGCGCTGTACCAGCACTGGCAGAACCAACCCATCTAAGCTTTGGCTTATAGCCTTTGGCGAGCGCTACTTCTTCATTTGCTAAAAGCAGGGCAGCAGCTCCATCATTAATTCCGCTTGAATTACCAGCGGTTACTGTTCCATCTGCTTTAAACGCAGCGGGAAGCTTCCCAAGACTCTCCATATCAACCGCAAGCTTGTAGCCAGACTCTGTCTTTTTGTAACGAGGATGCTCATCTGTATCTATAATTATAGGTTCGCCTCTTCTTTGGTTAACTGGCACAGCGCATATTTCTTTTTTGAACTTGCCAGAATTAATGGCATCAATTGCACGCTGATGGCTTTCAAGAGCAAATGCGTCTTGCTCTTGGCGACTGATTTGCATCTCATCTGCAATAACTTCCGCGCCTTCTCCAAGGCTGATAATAGGGTATAGAGCATCTAATGCAGGATTGTTAAATCGCCAACCAACAGTTGTATCCCAGACTTGCGGTGGTTTAGTAGTTGGCACTCGCTCTGGTTTAAGGAAGGACCAAGGAGCTCGGCTCATAGATTCAACACCAGAACCAATCGTGAAATCGCCCTCACCACAGGCAATAGTTTTTGCAGCTATATTTACAGCGTCCAATGCAGAAGAGCAATTTCTGTTAACTGTTACGCCAGGGACTTCCTTCGGCATACCAGAAAGCAATACAGCCATGCGAGCTACATCTCTGTTATCTTCCCCACCTTGGTTGCCACACCCCGAAAAAACTTCGGTAAGTTGAGAAGGATCAAGGTTGGTTCTGTCTAATAGACCTTTATATGCTTGTGCAAGCAAATCGTCAGGTCTTACAGAAGATAAAGCCCCTCCCATTTTTCCTATGGCGGTTCGAACCCCGTCAATTACAACTACATCACTCATGTAAACATCCACTCCATCATTCAGACTTTTCCTTTTTAATAATCCTATGTGATGACAAAACAATAAAAAAAATCGATAAATCACCCAATTATTCAATAAAATAGCTCAGAAAAATCAAAAAATATAGATAAAACACATAGAAGGTAGTCTAATAAAACTAATTGATTTGGAAAATAGAGAATGATGAAAAGAATAGAGATTAGTGAGCCGGGTCAACCAGATGTGCTGGTTTTAAAAGACGCTGAAATACCTGAACCAAAACCATTTGAGGTTTTAATAAAAGTCGCTTCAGCGGGTGTCAATAGGCCTGATATTGTTCAAAGACAGGGAAATTATAAACCGCCAAAAGGAGCAAGTGAAATCCCAGGCCTTGAAGTATCAGGCGTGGTAGAAAGGCTTGGTAGTAATGCTGTTGGTTATAATGTGGGTGATAGGGTTTGTGCTCTTCTTACAGGTGGCGGATATGCACAATATTGTTGTGCGCCGATAGCACAGATTCTGCCTATTCCTGAGGGGGTGGCTATTTCAGCTGCCGCATGTATTCCCGAGACTTATTTTACAGTATGGTACAATTTATTCATGCAGGCGAAACTATTGGCAGGTGAAAGAGTCTTAGTTCACGGCGGTGCAAGCGGAATCGGAACCACCGCTATTCAACTTGCAAATTTGTTTGGTGCTGAAGTCATAACCACAGCAGGTACAGATACAAAAATTCAAGCCTGTTATCAACTTGGAGCCAGGTTGGTTATAAACTATAAAAAACAAGATTTTTTAGAGGAAATTCGGCGTTTTACAGAAAAAAAAGGGGTTAATGTAATATTGGATATAATCGGGGGGGAATATCTCGATAAGAACATTTCCAGTCTCGCAGCTGGTGGCCGATTGGTTCAGATTGCCTTTCAAAACGGGATGATAGGAGAACTTAATATTGCTAGAGTGATGTTTAAGCAATTAACAATTACGGGCTCTGCATTGCGTCCGGCATCAATTGATTATAAAGCTGAAATAGGAAAACAGGTCCTTAGAAATGTATGGCCCTTATTTGAGAGTAGAAAATTAATCATACCTATTTTTAGACGCTTTCCTTTATCGCAAGCGTCACAAGCGCACGCGTGCCTTGAAAAAGGAGAACATATCGGCAAGATTGTCCTGGACGTAACTTCTGAATTCGATGAATTATGAATTGGCTAGCGTTCGGATGCTTGTTTCATAAAACAAAATGATAAGTAATAGACAAACTAAAAGAACATACATGTTCGATTGAAACAACACTGCTAAAACACTTGAAATGAGAGGAAGTAGCCAACAACTCATTGCTGCAGAAGCGTTTTGCACCCAAAGCCTCTTGGGATTCATTTTTTTTGTAATATTCAAAGTAGTTACAAAACGATAAACCACACTGTGTAAATGCCGGTCATCCGCAATGAAGAAGTCTGTATTTTTATCTACCGTTCGGCGAACAAAAGAACGCAGAGCTTCATAAATTGGATAGCTAACTATCAACAAACTTGTGAAAGAGGATACATTGCCATTCCGCTCAGCTAGCAGAATTGCTAATACAGCAATAACGCATCCTAAAAGATATGCGCCGCCGTCACCGAGAAAAAGCAAGCCTCGAGGAAAATTCATAATCAATATACCAGCTAAACATGCAACAAAGAAAAAACTGAATTCAGCAAGTGGGGAATCCCCATTCATTAGTGCAATGATAGCTATTGCGCCAGTCATAATTAATGAAGTGCCAATAGATAACCCATTTAATCCATCTATGATATTAATTGATTGAGCCATCAATGCAATTGCAAGAGCTGTAATTGATAAAGCAACAATCTCAATGCTAAATAATGTATGTAACAGAGGAATACCTTTCGCACTAATTTGAAGTGATAGCACCCATACTAGTGCTAGGGCACTTACAACGCTTGCGGCAAGCCTGAAAAGAGGGGGTATTTTCTTTGAGATATCTTCGCTTATTCCAGCCAAGAATACTGGAAGAACACCAATGAGCAAACCAGCGGCAAAATTCAGTTTTAAGATGTATGCCGTCAATAATCCAGCCAGCAGTGCAATTCCACCAATGCGTGGAACTTGATTTGAATGAATTTTTTGAGGTCCAACGTCAGTATCACTTGAATATATCAAATGCCATTTCCGACTGACCAGAATAATCACACATAAAATCAAAACTGAGAAAAATCCACTCAAGAGTGGTAAAGGGGTAATTTCCGAGATAAGGTTCATTCAATCAACCGATATTACCGTCAAGAGTTTTTTCATTCTCTTGCAATATGTTTGTTGAGCATAAAGATAAAGCAATTGCGCTCCACATAAAACAATTATTCCACTGTCCGAACAGGTCACTAGATGTGGCAATGGGCCAAAACAGGCTAAATGGAACAATAAAAGCCACTGCAACAAATATATTGTCTGGATTGCGTCTTTTGGCTGAATAGCAGACAGCAATGATTGAGATAAAAAATATTGTGCCAGTTATCAAACCAATTATGCCTGTTTCCCCTGCCATTTGGATGTAAAAATTATGCGGATGCGTATGGCACCACAAATCTTGTCTATCTGAAATTATATCCGGACATAATTCTCTGAATGCTGCTGTGCCAACCCCCAGAATAGGGGCCTGTTGAAATGCCACGATACCTGGCATCATCGTGCGATAATAACGACTTTCGCTTTGGGTAGGGAGCTGATTTATGAAGCTTTTAACAAATCTTTCACCCATTTCAGGGCGAGCCTGAAACAAAAGAAATACTGCCATAATTTCGATAATGACTAAAAGAAAATATCGATCCCATTTTGGCCTCCACATTAGGCCAGCAAGCATACCTGCACAGGCACGTAATAAAAAATTAATTCTTTCTCCAGTTAACACACTAAAAATAAGCGTAATAAGAGATAGTAGAGCAGCAATTCCTGCAATATTGGGCCGCGCTGACACAGCGAGTGCAACCATTACAAGAAAAGAGGGGAGGCCAACCTTCGCAAGATAGTTACCAGAGGTAAGGTCACCAAAGGGCCAACTTAACCTTCCGCGGACTTGTCCAACAAAATATAACTCAGCAGCGAGAATGCCACACATAACAAACATTGCCAGTGCGGTGGTTGATAGCATTGAGTAAATTAGCCTCTTATCTGTACCTAGCCAAAATACGCATGCCATCGCAAATAAAGGAAAACGGAACCAAATAAATGCCTCCGTAACCGCATAAAACGGAACTTTTGAAAAAACCGCTGAGATTAGACATACTGCCCAGAAAACAAAAGCTGCTTTTACCCAGAATATCCGAAGGAATCTCACTTCTTTCAACAAGATTGAGCGGACGATAAACCCTAGGCAAATAATGGAAACCCAAGCATCAGCCGGGCTTCTTTCTATCAGTAAGATAAAAGGACCGAGCAGCCAAAAAACCCGCCAAAATCGTTCAGATACAGGCAGTTCATATAATGCTTTAACGGTATTACGCCATATTTTTTGTGAAGCTTGCCACAAAAAAAACGACTCACCTAAATTAGAAAAATGGCTGAACAAAGTGGAGTGTTCCTAGTGCAATCTTTTAAAGAAATAAAATGGATAAGCATAAATACTTGCAGTATTTTTCACAAGGAAAAATATTACGCTTTCTTGTTTGGTTTAAATTATCTACCATAAGGTCGGGTTTAATTTGCAAGTTAAAAATGATTTTGGGAGAAATCGATGTGACACAGATAACGCTAATTGTAAACGGAACACGGCATAAAGAAGATATTCCTGACTATATGTTGTTTGCTGATTTTATAAGAGAAAGACTTAAATTAACAGGAACCCATGTTGGGTGCGATACTAGCCAGTGTGGCACATGTGTGATTCATATTGACGGAAAGTCAGTAAAATCTTGTACTATGTTGGCTGTCCAAGCTGACGGAGGTAATGTTACAACAATAGAAGGCTTAGCTGATGGAGACGTTTTGCATCCAATGCAACAGTCATTTCATGAAAATCATGGACTACAGTGTGGCTTCTGCACTCCAGGCATGATTATGAGTGCAATCGAATTGATAGATGGAAAGCCTAATATATCGGAGTCCGAAATCAGACAAGGGCTTGAAGGTAATTTATGCAGATGCACCGGATACCAAAATATTGTTAAATCTATCCAGGAAGCAGCAAAGTTTGAATATGGTTAGAGTTGTTTTCATCTTAAATTCGAACTATGTCACTCAATGTTATATTTCAGGAAATAAATATGTATTCATTCAACTACCTTAAGCCGCTTTCAATTGAGGATGCCGCAAGTCTGTTATCTGAATCAGGTGAGCATAAGGTGATTTCAGGTGGTATGACTTTAATACCAACCTTAAAACAGCGTTTAACACGTGTTGAAAAATTAATAGGGCTTGAAAAATGCAGGCTTAATGGAATTAAATTAGAAGGTGAATTTCTGAAAATTGGTGCAATGTTAACGCATTCTGAAGTGTCAGAATCAGATGTTGTAAAGGTAGAAAACCCTGCTGTCGCTGAACTAGCCTCTCACATTGGTGATAGGCAGGTTCGCAATCGCGGAACTATTGGCGGGTCACTTGCTAATAATGACCCTTCCGCCTGTTATCCAGCAGCAATACTTGCTTTGGGTGGAATAATTCACACTACTAAGGGTAACATTAAAGCAGAAAAATTCTTTGTTGATTTGTTTGAAACAGCGTTGGAAGAGGATGAAATTATAACGGCAATTAGTCTTCCCAAACCTGATGTAGCAGCATATGAAAAATTTCCAAATCCTGCTTCTCGTTATGCAATGGTAGGCGTTTTTGTTGCTAAGTTTAATTCTGAAGTTAGGGTCGCTGTAACTGGAGCTGGCGAAGAAGGGGTCTTTAGATGCTCTGAAATTGAAACAGCGTTGATGGACGAATTTTCGTCAGATGCGCTATCTGATATTACGATCTCAGCAGACGGGTTAATGAGTGATATCCATGCTGAAGCTGATTATCGGGCACATTTAATAGTGGAGATGGCAAAGCGGGCTGTAAAAAAATCAGCCAGTCGCTAAAACACATCCTCGAATATGATTGAGCTTTTAAATATTCCAGCGTTTAGAACTTTGTTTGTTGCCCAGATTATTGCATTAATTGGCACTGGGCTTACTACCATAGCGCTGGCCTTGCTTGCTTATGAAATTGCTGGTAGCGACGCGGGTATTGTGCTTGGCACCGCACTATCAATAAAAATGATAGCCTATGTTTTTATCTCGCCGGTAATTACTGGGTTAACGGTAAATAGAACAAAAAAACAGTACCTTATTCTCTTGAGTATTGGGCGTGCGTTCTTCGTAATTTCTTTATTTTACGTGAGTGCAATTTGGCAAATTTATATTATAATATTTTTCCTTCAAGCATTTTCTGCAGGGTTTACACCTATCTATCAATCGGTGATTTCAGATATCTTAAAAGATGATATCTTATTTATTAAAGGAGCCTCTTTATCCAGAATAGCGTATGATCTGGAGAATATACTTAGCCCTTCAATTGCCATCCTCATACTTGCATTTATTGATTACACGTCGTTTTTTGTTGTGAATGCAATCTGTTTTCTAATCTCAGCATTGCTAATTTTAGTAACTTATTTTCCAGAAGTGCGCACGCAAGAAAAAGAAGCCATTTCTTTATGGAAGCGATCAATAAATGGCATTGTTCTATTTATAAATAACAGAAATTTAATAGCAGTCTTATGTTTTAATATTATCATCGCGACTTCTGGTGCGATGATTTTTGTGAATGGTGTAACGATAATTCAAGGGTTTCTCAATTTGTCAGAAAGCGAGCTTGCCATCGCCATGCTACTTTACGGGATTGGCGCTGTTTTTTCAGCCATATTCGTCTTTTTCTTAAGTGATAAAGTGGATTATAAAGCCATCATGTTAATAGGCGCATTTCTTACATTCATTATAAGTTTTGGCTCGGCATTCATCCAATCATATTCAGAGCTATTGTTATCATGGGCATGCTTTGGATTTGCAGCTACTTTTATTTTGGTGCCTATCGGTCAATTATTGAGAGAGGAAACAAATGAGAAAGATAGGACAGCAATTTTCGGCGCGCAATTTAGCCTTTCTCACGCATGTTGGTTGATTGCCTATCCATTATTAGGATATCTTCTAGTACTAGTCGGTCTCAAGTTTAGCTTCTTTATCATTGCCGGTATTGTGTTAAGCTCAACACTTACAGCCTGGTTTTTATGGTACAGCCCAAGAGGTAAATTATTCACTTAAACAAGAAGGAATTTTATGAAATTATCAATTGCTTGCGTAGCGACAGATAGAAGCCGTCCCATATCCAATGGGGATATAAAATCAAATAAATATGAGTTTGAGTTTCACTTTGGTGAGCCTGAAGAGCTATTTCGCATAGCCTTGCAGGAAGCCCGATATGATATTACGGAATTATCAATGGGCAGTCATATTACCAAAACTGCGAGGGGAGATTCTCAGTATATTGGAATTCCTGTTTTTCCATCAAGAGCTTTCAGGCATTCTAGTATATTTGTTCGCTCTGACAAAAATATAAGATCTCTCTCAGACCTGGAGGGATTGCGAGTTGGTGTTCCAGAGTTCCAACAGACAGCAGGTATTTGGCTACGAGGGTTAATGGCTGATGAATACGGTGTAAAAAGCGATTGTGTATCTTGGAAAGTTGGAGCTTTAAACGCTCCTGGCCCAGGCGAGCGCATGAAATTAAAACTGCCTGAGCACATGGATGTGCATTCAATCAACGAGAGCGAATATCTTGACCAACTTATTAGACAGGGCGAAATAGATGCAATATTCTCTCCTAGAGAGCCAAATAGTCTGTTTGATTCAGATGCGCCTGTAAAACGATTATTCGACGATGTGCCAGGAGCAGAGCGGGCTTATTGCAATAGAACGGGTTTCTTCCCGATAATGCATTGTTTGGCAGTAAAGAAAAAGCTATTAGAAGAATGCCCCGATTTACCAGAGCATTTATTTGAGCTCTTCGCTAAAGCGAAAAAATTTAGTTTAGATGAGATGTTGCTTGGAAATGTTCTGCGTGTGTCGCTACCATGGCTCAATGAACTTCACACAGAGTTTGCTAGTTTGATGGGTGGAAATCCATGGCCATATGGCTTGTCTGTAAATCATACTGAAATATCGGCTTTGATACGGTATGCTGTAATGGATGGCATTGCTATTAAAGAAATAGAGCCAAGTGAGTTGTTTCATCCAAATACACATGATTTGGTGGATTATTAACTAAACTGTAAATATCAGTTTTACCAATTACTTATTTTTTTACAGATAAATCACCGTTATATCGTGCTACATAAAAATGCCGCTTTGATGCCCAGAAGCATTTTTTTTCATCTGGAATAACAGCAAAAAAATCTGTTGTTTCTTGAAATGAAAAGCGCTGTTTGCATCCAAGGTAACGAACAAAGAGATGTTCTGGTCGGATATCTATCTTACCAATTCGGGATTCCTTCACTTTTATAGCTTTCGTATCACTTTTGAAGCAATGCCCTATTTTGTTTCCCCGACAATTTTTTTCTGTTGAATTTATTACTTCCAGATAGGTGAATATCCCGTCGCTTACTCTAAACCCCTCATTATCAAACATATAACACCCATCATCAGGTGCTTTAGTGCGGTTAGAAAATTCGCAAGTAAACCAAACACCATTCCAAACAAAATTAGTTTTACTATCTGCTTCAGCTTGGTTAATAGCTTGCAAAAATAATATTGTTACTGCCACAAAACTAAGATTTAAGATTGTAAGAAAATGATACATCAGCGGCCCTTTGGAAAATTCTCACCTGATTTTTTCTGAGTTTGAGTATTTAATTTTTCTATTACTTTTTTTTCATCCCACGGTTGATATAATCTTGCGATTATGGAGATAACTATCAATGTTACAAGACATACAAGCGCAACAATAATATCAGCTGTTAGCCACCATAGGGTCAAACCTGCGGATACAATAATAACGAGTAATAACGCTCTGTCGAAGAAAAATGATTTAACGGACATTACATTCTCATTCTATAAAAAATCTATTTAACATGGTCATACCACAATAAAACTAGTGGCGCTTTTTTTAAACTGCCTCATGGGGCTATTTTGATTTTTACTAAAACCAACGTACCATCCCAATTAGCCCAGCCGAGCCGTAAAAAACTTGCAGTAATAAAATTCCTCTAAAACCATTCCTATATGCCCAAACGGCAATTGACATTGCTGAAATTAGTAAGAGTAAAAAGCCAAGAAATTCGGCACCTATATTTAAAGCTATTAACATTGAATAGAGTATCGCTGTAAAAACGCCGAACCATTCTAGAATTAAATTTTTTGTCAATTTTACGAACATTTTTACCTCTGAAAATGAAATTTCACTACATCTTGTATATTCATATTTTCATTTGATTATAATGGACCAAAATTGGCAATCTCTATATTAGTAAAAACCTACTCTGGAAATTTTTTAAAGAGAGGCACTTTTGTCGATTTTTGAGTTAGATCGCAACCTGGATAAAGACAGCTTTTTGACTGATGTTTTTCACGAAATTCAGATTAGAACAATTAATGTTCTCGTTACATATAGTTTATTTTAGTACCAGCTTTTCCGCACCTTAAAGATTGGCATGATTTGCAACACGAGCACGAAGTTAAGCTTCTATACATAATAAGAAACCTTAGCCAGTTTTTAAGTCAAAAGCTTTATACAGACAAGATTAATATTGCCTCTCTAGGTAATATTGTAACTCAATTTCACTTGCATATTATCGCGAGGCATGAGGGTGATGCAAGCTGGCCAAATCCAGTTTGGGGGAATGGAGTTGCAAAGGCTCTAGAAGCAAATGAAATTCATAAAAGGCAAAACCTAATATTAGACTTCAATAAATATCTGTCTAGCTTGAATGAATAGATGCTGGGGCTTTATTGAGACTTAAAAAATTTAATCAAATGTGCGTTATCTCCATCTTCTATCACCCAGATCATACCATCTTTACTTACCTCTAGATCACGCACTCTCTTGGACCAGCTAAACCTCTCAACTTCTTTGGGCGCATCATTATTAAAAGCAATTCTTATAAGAGCTCTGCTTCTTAATCCCCCTATCAAAGCATTACCGTTCCATACAACAAACTTTTCCCCCTCGTAAAAAGCTAAACCAGATGGGGCAATGGTCGGGACCCAGAATAATTCTGGAGCTTGAAACTCGGGGTATGTTTCGTGGGAAGGGATTTTTATTCCACTATAGTGGCTTCCCTCCGATACGATTGGCCAGCCATAATTCTTTCCTTTTTGAATTAAATTCAACTCATCTCCATCCCTTGGCCCCATCTCAGTAGACCAAAGCTGACCGCTTTTATTGAAAGCTATACCAAGCGCGTTTCTGTGACCTAGTGTCCAAAATGATTTAGCGAGCGAACCTTTATTCATAAAGGGATTATCTTTGGGCACTTCTCCGTCTTCTGTTATTCGGATGATTTTACCAAGGTTCGTATTCCAGTTTTGGGCGGGGTTCATTTTTTGTCTATCACCAGAGGTTATAAAAATATCTCGTTCATAGTTAGAGCCTGCCGGCCCGAATACCATTTTATGAGAGAAATGCCCATTACCAGTTGTCGCTGGTGTTTGTCGCCAGATTTCAATTATATCAGATAATGTTGGGGATTCTGATATATGTAGTTTAGCTCGAATTATTTTAGCAAATTTTGTAAGGCCAAGGTTATCAGAGTGAACATAGGATATATAAATGAGACGGTTTTCGTCAAATTCAGGGTGAATGATAACGTCACCAAGCCCGCCTTGACCACCAACGGATACCTTAGGAACGTTACCGACTGATTTTTTAAATCCAGAAGTATTAACGAGCCACAAAACACCATCTTTGGTAGTGATAAGCATAGTATCATTGTCGATAAGAGATAACGCCCACGGCTTGTCAAAGGTAGCCATTATCTCGCCAAAAATCTTGCTTCCGCTTGTGCCAATAATCTGCATAGCGTTAAGGTTATTTGCTAAAATGCCTTCTAAAAAAAAGGTGAAAATGATTGTACAAAAAAGATTGAGTTTCGTTTTCATTTGCTATTTTTGTTGTTATTCCTAAATTTTTGGCCTGGAAAATTAGAGGCAAAATCTTCCAGAGCATCCAGAGATAGCTTCCCAACCGCATCCCACTGTTTTCTGTTATAAGTTTCACTCTCTAATTCTGACACAAAGGAATCATTCAACCTATTTCCCAAATTAAACAAACCGGAAGCAAGTGTGATCTCAATTATTTCTCGATCAGAAAATTCGACTTTCATTCTACTTGCTAATTCCTGATTATCACGTGATTGGTTGAGAGTGACTGCCTCTGCCCATTCAAGGGCTAATTTTTCTCGAGTTGTAAATAAAGAGGATGATTTATATTCATCTGTTGATAGTGTGATTATCTGCTCATCACTTAGACCAATACCTTTGGCGTATATTCTCGTATGAGACGTGCAATAATTACATTCATTAGTCATTGAAGTTTTTACACAAGCCAAACCACGTAATTTTACATCTGAATTGGAGCCAAGACCATCCTGCCGGATAGAAACCAAAAAGCCAAGCCACCATCTTGCGATCTCAGGAGTGTGTGTAATTAATATTTTCATTAGGTTTGAAGTTCTACCTAAGAACTGTTCTGCGGCGTCGAAAATTTCTGTCTCTGAAGTCGAATAATCTTCTTTTTCTAAATTGGAAACACGTTGCATATTTTTTCCTCACGTAGTTTTCCTAAAGAGTTGAGCAAAATGACAGTATCGAGTCAATTATTCAAAAAGGGTAAATTTATTCAGTTTGAATTTTATTTTTATCAAATTAGATGATTTATTGAAATTGACTTTTGAAGCACGCCATATAAGAATCAAGACATAAAAAAACGTTGGATTATTTTAATTTATGACAAAAATTACGTTTAATGATGGCATGAAAATTTATTGGGATCATCCTATTGAAATGGAGGATGGTATTATTTTAAGAGCTGATATTTTCTGTCCCGAAGTAGCAGGTAAATATCCTGTAATTATGACTTATGGTGTCTATGGAAAATGGTTGGATTTCCGAGATGGATATAAGCCTCAGTGGGATATTATGGTAGAAAAATTCCCTGAAGTCACGGATAACACTTCCAGTAAATATCAAAATTGGGAAGTTGTAGACCCTGAAAGGTGGGTTCCAGATGGATATGTGTGTGTGCGAATAGATTCCCGTGGGGCAGGCCGTTCACCCGGATATTTAGACCCTTTTTCACCTCGTGAGACTAAAGATTTTTATAGCTGTATTCAATGGGCTGCTGAGCAGGACTGGTCAAATGGTAAAATTGGTTTGAACGGGATTTCTTATTACGCCATCAACCAGTGGCAAGTTGCCGAATTACAGCCGCCCAGTCTTGCTGCCATGTGTATCTGGGAGGGGGCGCATGACTTATATAGAGAATGGGCCTATCACGGAGGTATGTTTTGTACCTATGGAGGAAACTGGTACAAAGGGCGATGTATTCCAAGGCAGCATGGTTTAGGTGTAAACGGATATAAAGCACGAATTAATGGTGATTATGTCTCAGGACCTGTTACTTTGTCTAATGAGGAGCTTGGCTATAATCGAACCAATATGAACAGTCATATGTTCCAGAATAAGTTAGTGACGGACCAATATTGGCAAGAAAGAATACCTGATTTTTCAAAAATTCATGTCCCTGTACTTTCTGCAGCCAATTGGGGAGGGCAGTCGCTTCACTCTCGTGGCAATTTTGAGGGGTTTGGTAAAATCGCTTCGACAGAAAAATGGCTTGAAGTACATGGTTTAGAGCATTGGACAGAATTTTATACAGATTATGGGGTAGATATTCAGAAAAGATTTTTTGGGTATTATCTCAAAGAAGAGAAAAATAACTGGGCAAAGGAACCAAGAGTTACACTCCAGGTAAGGTATCCAGGTGATAAGTTTATTGAAAGAAAAGAAAACGAATGGCCACTCGCGCGGACTAACTGGACTAAGTTATATCTAACTCCGTCTGGCTCACTCTCTGCAGAAGAAAAAAAATTTGATGAATCTAAAGTTGAATATGATGGTTTTGGCGAAGGAATAACATTTCTAAGTGAGCCGATAGAGGCTGAAACTGAGATAACAGGTCCAATGGCATCAAAATTATTTGTATCCTCAGAAACTGAGGATGCTGATTTGTTTTTAGTCGTGCGTGTGTTTACAGAAGATCTTAAGGAAGTAACGTTCAAGGGAGCACTTGATCCAAACACTCCTGTTGGTCAGGGCTGGTTGCGGGCTTCTCACAGGAAGCTCGATCCAGAAATGAGCAAACCTTATAGGCCTTATTATACTCATGACGAGATTCAACCGCTTCAGCCTAATAAAATATATGAGTTGGATGTTGAGATTTGGCCTACCTCGATTGTAATTCCAAAGAATTTTAGGATTGGTTTGACTGTTAGAGGTAAAGATTATGTTAATCAGTCTGGTGGCGGTAGCACACTCCCGAACATGAATAAATTTTCAGGTTGTGGCCCGTTTTTACATAATGACCCAAATGATAGACCTATGGATGTGTTTGGTAAAAAAGTCTCATTACACTTTTCTAAGGAGCAAAGGCCCTTCTTACTTCTGCCAGTAATCTAAAGCAGGCGGTTTTATTGTTAAAAAAATAGTGCGTCTGAGAGGCTATTCATTGCTTAAGGGGAACTTAAAATAGCGCAGGTGTCCGCCAGACTATTGATAGGAAATGGTGTGGCCGGGAGGGTCCTAAATACCGAAGTCATCTAAGGGTAGTAGTGGAAGAATTGTTGCCCTGCATAAATCATTCAAGTAAAACTTAGAGTTGCAACTGTTCGAGCAAAAAAAGTGGGGTGCTTTTGATTTGAATTCATCTTTTATCATTGAGAACTGAAAGGGCTCCACCCACTAATCACAATATGCAGTAAATAAGTTTAAAATTCGGTATTTAAAATAATGATTATTTAATATTCACGATTAATTTTCAGGTACCTATTTGATATCGGCAGCGGTGCTCTGTTTTACTCCAACACCAATTGCTAAAATAAATGTTGCTGCAATCCCCAGTGTCGCAACCATCGCTACAACATCCGTTTGCACAACAGATATCGTTGCAAAAAGTCTCTTTATTATCCATCTGTTCGGTCATCGTAAAACTCCTCGCAAATTGCATATAATTTTATAAATTAGCAATTTTTTTTAAGGTATCTGTCAAGAACCCCTATCTTCATCTTTCTTTTTCATCAATAAGTAAATTCTTTGCAGATTTATTGAGTTGGCAAGTAAAAGAGCAGGAACTGTAATTTCAAATCAAAAACCAATTGTTAAAACTTCTAGTATGTTGAGTATCGTTATTGCACTTATAGATTATGAGGTTATTTTAACATTTTGGGAAGCACTCATTTCTTATTACTCTTCCGAGTTCCTACTAATATTTTCAATATTTTAAAAATTTCTTCGTTGATAGCCATAGACTTCGTAGGGTTGGGGGGGGGCATTTCTAGAAAGCAATGAACAATACCTCGGAATAGGAATATTGTTACTTTTTTTAATTACATACCCAATAAAGAAAAAGGCAAAGCCTTTGACTAAATCGCAGAATTTTTAAATAAAATAGATTACCTATCTTTTCCCAGGAAGAAGTTTAAACGTAATCATGTTCATTTGATTATGAAGAAGAATATTCTGAAGGATCAGAAGTTACAACAAGAGTATTCAGATGTATAGACTAACTTTAGATCGGAGGAGTTATTAGACTTAGCTTAATTTCTCAATAGCAGAGCACGCTATCGGACTTAATGGACTCTTCAACTAGTTTATCAGGCGTTGCAAACTCTGCTTTATATCCATTCAAAAGCGTTTCATTATACCCCCTTGCTTTAGCAGACATACCCGAGACGAATATTGCAACATTTGTTTTCTTTAAATTCTCAAGATGTTCGTATAAATCTCCGGTACCTTGACCCACTATTTCACCAGCACTTTTGCAATTTAAAATGTGCACTCCGTCCGCAGCAAGAAAAAGAGTTACTTCATGTCCACTTTTTTCTGCAGCAAGGGCAACCATCAAAGCTAATGTTACTTTATTTCTCAATTCCAAATCACTGTGAATATGAACAAGTACTTTAGACATTTTTTCTCCTAAAAATTTATTTATATAACCCATGAAGATTTAGCTCTACCCTTCGAAGGCACTTGCAACTTTAGTGCAAGTGTTTTCAATTAACTACTAAATCTCTCATTTGGTTAACGAATAGTTTCTTCCCTAAGGAAACATTGTCAATTCAGTCTTCATTTGCACCACCATCACCACTATCAGAGATATATTTAAAACATTTAAACCTTACATTTTTTATATAACAAATTTTTGCGGTGGCGTATGCCTCCATATCAACCAGGTCTGTTTTGAATTTTGGGGTCTGGGTGACAAAAGAGTCTCCTGTCCCGCAACTGTATCGACCACCTCCAAAATTTATTTCTCCAATATCATCAAACGGGGTTTGATCAATCTTAAATCCAAGCGGAGTAGCATCCATGTCTCTTTAAAAAATCTAGTTGCTTCGACCAAACCTCCCCATTCTTTGTTTAAACTACCAGCAGTTCCATAATTGATTATTAAAGATGGAGAATAATCTTTAATGATTTTAATGTTTTGAGTGAAGCATTTATCTTACCAACGCCAGTGTAACGCATTTGCATATTTGGTAAGTCGTTTTCATTAGTCCTTCTTTTATGGCGACAAGTATTAAAATCATATTATTTTTCCTACCACGATTATTCCTTCAGAAATAAAGATTCTCTCCAACTATTCTAAGGTGAAGGAATTTCCTCTAAAGGACGTCTTTGAAAAGCAAACGTTACTAAGTCTATCATCTAGTCTTAAAAAACTAAGTAGCATGATCGAATCTGAATAACATAAAGGATTTCATTACCTTTCTTTTTTAAATTTAACAAAAATTCTTATTATTAATTTGACTAAACGAATGATGAAAAAGGGATTAATTCTAACGTTAGTGATTGTCATATTTTAAAATTCCTAATAATAAAACAATATTAATTCTTTTATCATACTTAAAGTGTATAAAAATCAAATTATAATTAAATATGATTTTGTTTAATCGTAACTAGTTATAGATCAACAAATTTTATGTTTCGTAAAATATTGAATAAATGAAATAATTTATGAAAAGTCATTAAATATTTCCCACGTTATAATAAGTTTACAAATCACACTATTTTTCTATTTTTTTTGAACTAGAACAGAATTTTACCTTCCTTTAGATAAGATATTATCCTTCAATTAATTTAAAAGGGTATTATCTTTAGAAATTACTCCAATCCGTAAGCCCAAAGTATAGGATAATAAAACCATATTTTTCAATGGCGGAGAGAGAGGGATTCGAACCCTCGGTACGTTTTCACGTACAACGGTTTTCGAGACCGCCACATTCAACCACTCTGCCACCTCTCCATGAAAACTTTCTACTTTAAAGTAAAAGTTAGCTCAACCAAATCTAATAATATTTTTATGAGGTGATTCTATTCATTTATTAAAGGCGTGTTAAATCAATCCCAAAAACGGCTTATACTCTCTAAGTATATTATTTGGATTCAGGTGAGTATATCTCAGAAGTTGCCTAACATTCTTATGCTCAGATATAAGAGTAACCTCCGAAAACGACATTCCCATCTTGAAGGATCTAGAAATTTCTTCATGCCTCAGATCATGAAATCGTAAATCCTTTATATCTGCTTTTGTTATATTGGTGCTTTTTAAATTATTTTCTAAATCATTAATCCAGTATAAAGCATTTGATTTGGACTTGAGCGAATTAGTTAAACTTCTCTAACGCGGAACTCTGACTTGTGCATTCCAAGTTTCACCCATTTTACGCACACTACCCATCGACTTGACCTTTTACTGTGCCAAATCTCTGTCAAAAATTGCATTTTACACAAACGAAACCATCACCCTGAACGATAAAAGACTAATTTAATGAGAAAAACATGGCGCGCCCGAGAGGATTCGAACCCCTGACCCCTAGATTCGAAGTCTAGTGCTCTATCCAGCTGAGCTACAGGCGCTAAATTTAAAAAGAGTATTAAGTAATTGAATGAAAATTAAATATCTAAAGAATTCTCATTTATCAAGAAAAGATTAAATAGGGATACAATTTTTCAAGCTTTTTTTTAGTGTTCGCAGCAACTGCAACTTCTGGTTTTGTTAGTGGCAGCGTCGTTTAAATTGCTTTCGAGCACCTCCTTTTCAGAGGTTATTTTAGCATCTGCTTCTGCTTGAGCCTTAAGTAATAGCTTGTTTTCAATATACTCATATAGCGAATTTAAACCTAGTTTTTTTGACTTACGCTCCTCATAAGCCTTTTTACCCCTAAGATTATCAATAAAGTTCAGAACCTGTTGGTTTTCCATAAAACACTGCTTTTCAATAAATAAAAATATTATTTCATATTTAACAAAAATTCACAAAAAATAAAACTGTAAAATGATCCGGTTGCCTTGTTAAATTTTCACTTTTTACTATTTAATGATGTTTTGCTTTGAGAGAATTTAAAAACAGAGTTAATTCTAGTGTATCTCATTGTTGCTTTGGGCATATAAACTTTCTTAATGTAATGATGTGTAATAAGCAGTTTGTGTTAAAAATATGGAAACTATTCCACCAGAAACAGCTATCAGTGATAGCGGAAATACATAGAGCTTTGACATGGGGGCCTTCTGCACCATTTTTGAAGCTTGTTTGCGATTGCAAAGCATAGCATAAACTCGCGAAGGTAAAGTTAAACTTATAAATCACTCGAGCGTGATGGTTGGTAGAATTTGTTAAGAATATCTTAGGGTAAAAAAGATGTAAATTGTGACTATAAATTTGTAGCCTTTTAAGCAATCTAGCTGCATTTCATCAGCATTCCGAACTAACTTCTTTTTTGTTGCGAGAGATATTTAGGCCATACTTTTTTTTGGCTGCTTATAGTTCTAGTAAAGAATTATTACTGTGATAATTTGTAAACGCTAAACGATAAATTTAAAGGAATTCTTTTTGTGAGCAATCATTTATCATCTTATGAACTCGAAGAGTTAGCAGTTCGGCAATTGTCAGATTACCAATCCAAAAATCCCGGCACGTGCTTTTTAGATCCTGATTTTAATCTTGATATCACTTCTGCTTATAAAATACAGGACATTGTAACAAAAATGAGGGTCCAAAATGGCGAGCGAGTAATTGGTTACAAGATTGGTTGCACTGGTCCGGGAACAAAATCACAATTTGGGATGGATGGACCAATAAGAGGAACATTGTTTGCAGGTGAGGTAAGACAAAATGGCGTTAGTTTAAACCCAGACGAATTTTATAACCTCTCGATTGAAGGTGAGATGGCCGTAAGGATAGGCAAGAATTTTCAAATTGAAGCGATTTTTCCCGTTATTGAATTACACAATTTTATATTTCGTTCAAAAAACAAGAACCTATCCGAATTGATCGCAAACAATGGAATTAACTCAGGATTGGTATTACCAGATATTTTTCACCAGCAGTCAAAAAAATATACCAGACACAATGGTATATTAAGCTTGGCAATAAATGGAACGAATGTTGGTCAGGCTGGGCTTTGGCCGAATGATTCTGGTTTAGAATTATCATTGAATTGGCTAAAAAATAATTTGGCTGAGTATGGGATCCAATTAATGCCTAACGATATTGTTTTAGCTGGAACCGTATTAGGACTATACCCTGTTAATAATGGAGATGAGGTTTTAGTTTGTGTTGACGGGCAGCCTGAAGTGAGTTGCTCAGTCAAAAATTGATTGAAAAACTCGACATGAGTTTTCGAAGTGACAGCGCGCTCGATAAATTTCGAACTCTTGCCTGCTATTTTTGCAGTTTAGTGCTCTATTGAATAAAAGTTAGAGTTGTTTGGATTGATGTCCTTTTTTGACTACTTTTTTAATTAGAGAAATCCATGCTGCAAAAAGGTAATCAAAAAATTTCTAATTCGCACAATAGATATCACAGAACACAGGATAAACTAAAGGCTTGATAAAAAATGTAGAATTTTAGTCTAATGAAAATGCAGTCCCAATCTTTTTCAGCGCTTCATTAAAAATATCGTTGTAACTTAAATTCTCGATTGCACCAGAGAATGTTTCAATTTTACTTCCAGTTAATTCTAAAGATTTAATTATGGAACTAAATTCATTCTTTGCGTTTGCAAAAAGGTTCTCTGAAGGATAAATAATAACGAATATCCCTGAGCTTGGAGATAATTTTACCCAGAACTTTAGCAATGCCCCGAACTTTTGGAACCTATCATAATCAGCGCCTTTATCTGTATAACTTAAAAGAGATTTCAGAGCACTCTCATCTTTAAAGTTTGCTTTTATAACATTACAATACAAAACATTTATTCCTTATTTGATAATAAAGCAGATTATATATAATGGCAAAAATCAAT
>CABXZZ010000003.1 GCA_902516825.1 uncultured SAR116 cluster alpha proteobacterium | reverse complement strand
GGCGTTTTACAGGAGAAGCAATGGCTACTTTCTCAGGCGCTAATACTGGCTTGGTGATTGGCAGTTTATGAATGTCCTTTTTCGTATCGGGGAGCACGATAGCTGCTTGTTTAGGCTCTGGCTTATCGGCAAACGGAACTTTATCTGTTTGGATTTTGTTCTGTGTCTCGGCTACTTCTTCATCTGCTTTAGAAAATGAGGGTGGAGGAGTAGGAGAAGGCGCAGAAGACGCGTGAGAGGGCGCAGGGGGCGTCCTGCTGGCAACTTCAATTTCTTCTGATTGCGTTGTTGCCTTTGGAGATGGTGCAGGCTGATTAGTTTCGGGGACCTCATCTACAATGGTAACGAATACTATAGGCTCTAAATTATCGATGTCACTTTGGATAAAAGGAATGCCAATCACAAATATTATAACAATAACGATATGCCACATCATTGAAAGTAGAGTTGAAACTAACATTTCCTGTCTCTTCTCGCTGACGTTATAATTATCGCTATTCTTTTCAATTTTAGCAACAAATCCAAACTTCTATTGTGGCAGTTGCGCCACTAAAGCCACTCTTTCAAAACCAGCTGATTGAATTCGTCCCATCAACTCAATTACTTTCCCATAGGCGATTAGCCTGTCCCCTCTCACAAAAATACGAAGATTGGGATTAGCTTTTTGGATAGCCGCCAAACGTGGGATAATCTGTTCAGGTTCGATTTCAACTTCTTGCAAGTATGTTTTTCCAGAATTTTCCAATGAAATAACAAGGGGTGGCTCTTCTGATGAGATTTGGCCAGCCTTTGTCTTAGGCAAATCAACTGGTACGCCAACTGCTAATAACGGCGCTGTTACCATAAAAATTATCAGCAAAACTAGCATTACATCAACAAATGGAGTCACATTAATTTCAGCAACTAGTCTGTATTTTTTGCCTCTTCCTCTAGACGATACCATCATTCCCATTTAACTTGCGTCCTCATCAAGTTGTCTTGCAATTAGATTGGTGAATTCGGTAGCGAATGACTCCAAACTAGTTCCAATTTTTTCAAGATCACCAGAAAATTTGTTGTAAGCAACAACTGCAGGTATTGCTGCAGCAAGACCAAGCGCTGTCGCAAAAAGAGCCTCTGCAATTCCAGGGGCAACTACTGCAAGACTAGTATTCTTTGATTCTGCAATAGCTGCAAAAGAATTCATAATACCCCAAACCGTCCCAAACAGACCTAAAAAAGGAGCAACCGAACCTACGGAAGCCAGAAACGGAATACCTTTTTCAAGGTGCTCCATTTCTTTAGAAATCACGAGCGACATTGATTTTTCTATTCTTCCAACAAGAGAGGTTCGGAGTTCTCTTCCAAGTGAGCGTGGTACTCCTTTGGTAGATGCCATCCGCCATTCCCTCATACCAACGCCAAACACCCTCGCCATTGCGCCATCTGGCTCACTACCAAGTTGGTCATAAAAATCATCTAAGGATTCTTGAGACCAGAAACGCTCTTCAAAAAAATTAGTAAGATTACGCTGGTTTCGAAAAAAGCGCGATTTTTGTATCATAATTGACCAACTCCAAATAGAGGCGGCAACAAGCAAAATCATCACACTTTTGACAAGCAGATCTGCTGCCAAAAATAGACTGAATATAGATAACTCTGATGATGTTGATACGGCTAGCTCTGCTGTTTCCATTTAAATTTTTTCCTAAACACTAAAAATTTTTATCTAATGTAAATGTAATTGATTTTACTCACCTGATATATTCCATTTCTTGTTTCCAAAATCAAACCTATCTATTTTTAATATTCCCAATTTTCAACTTCTCAAACAGAAAATCAGGTAATCTGCGCACACCCTTGTCAATTTCTACCCAAACCGCTTGCACCTTAAGTCTGGCAAAAATATGTCCATCTTCTTGATTTTTGACAATTTGTTCTAAATTCAGCCGTACTTTTCCGATATTAATGACAAATGTTTCGACTATCAGGCAATCATTTAATCTAGCGGAGGTTAGATAATCAACTTCTATCTTAGAAATCAAAATTGTTTTTCGCTCGTCTTTTAGATAGCTATGCAAATCTATTCCAACGGTACGCAGAAGCGCCGATCTGCCCCGCTCTGCATAATTTAAATAATTTGAATGATACACAATACCGCCAGCATCCGTATCCTCATATTGAACGATTAACGGATAAAAGTGCCGATTTCCTGACATAGTGCCATTTAAACTTATATGTGTCGCGCTCATTTGGATGCTCTTATATGTAGCTAAACTTAGGGGATTTTAATGTCTTTTTTTTTATTTTTTCATCTTCAAAAAGCAGTTTTTGTTATTAGTCGTCGCTACCTTTATTTGAATCTTGACTTAACAGCTCAAGCTGCTTTGCCACCTCTTTTGGAGGCTCAAGACCTAAATAACTCCAGCCAGATTTAGATAAACATCTACCACGTGGTGTTCTCATTAATAAGCCCGTCTGCAATAAAAATGGCTCGATCACTTCTTCTAGCATGTCGCGTTGCTCTGCAAGTACAGCTGCAAGCGTTTCAATTCCTACCGGCCCACCCCCATAATTTTCTGCCAAAGATTTTAAATAAAGCCTATCCATTTGATCGAGGCCATTTTGATCTACCTCTAACCTCAAAAGTGCTGAATCTGCTGCTCGTTTTGTAATCATGGAATCACCATCAACCGCAACGATATCTCTTACCCGGCGCAATAACCTTCCGGCAACGCGCGGTGTTCCTCTTGCTCGTTTTGCAATTTCAAGAGCACCATCATCAGCTAACGCCACATTCATTTTTTTTGATTGCAACGTCAAAATTTGGACTAATTCTTCATTTGTATAGAATTGCATCCGCATTTGGATACCGAAACGGTCTCTTAACGGTGTTGTAAGCAACCCTGAACGGGTTGTAGCCCCTACAAGCGTAAATTGAGGTAAATCTATTCTTACAGATCGGGCAGACGGCCCCTCGCCAATAATCAGATCTAGTTGAAAATCTTCCATTGCAGGATATAATATTTCCTCAACAGCAGGGTTTAATCTATGAATTTCGTCGATAAACAAAATGTCTCTTGGAGCTAAATTTGTAAGCAAAGCTGCTAAATCCCCTGCGCGCGCAATAACAGGGCCAGATGTCGCACGAAAACCAACGCCCAGTTCAGCAGAAATTATTTGTGCCATAGTAGTTTTACCGAGGCCAGGAGGTCCATGCAGCAATGCGTGATCCAACGCTTCCTGTCGCTGCACAGAAGCAGCAATAAATGTCTCTAGATTTCGTCTACCAAGACCCTGACCAACAAATTCATTTAACCTTCTTGGACGCAGTGCAGGGTCAGATTTTTCCATGCTTTCCGGACTTACCACGCGCTCATCACTCATCATTTCTGCCCAACTTCTTTTAGCGCCAAATTCAATAGTTGTCCAAGCTCATTTTTACCGGACTTAGCAGAGGCTCTCTGAACCGCAGCCCAAGCCTCACTTTGGGAATAACCCAGATTTACTAATGCAGATATGGCATCTTGGGATATAGCTGATTGACCAGAGCCAGCCGGCGATACAACCATATTTTCTGCATTACCAAAGCTAGTTGGTAATTTTCCAACTTTTTCTGCTAACTCATTCACAATTCTTTGCGCCAATTTTGGCCCAACCCCATCAGCACGGCTGACCATTGCCTTATCAGATGACAGAATTGCCTGTTTTAGACTATCTGGCGTTAGAACTGATAAAATCGAAATCGCGGCCTTAGCGCCCACACCCTGAACAGATTGAAGCAATGTAAACGCAGATTTTTCTTCACTTGTATAAAAGCCATATAACGTGAGTGAGTCCTCGCGCACAATCATCTCGATTAACAATGATATAGTTCCAGAAAGCTCTCGGATTTGGCTCAATGTTGATGAAGAAACAGTGACAAGATACCCAACGCCATGAACATCTAAAATTAAATGGTTAGTATTCTGTTCAACTATTTGCCCTGATAATTGCGCTATCATGGTTAGTTACCCCTTTATTCTTGTGCAAGAGCAGCTTCAATTGCACGTGCAAGACCCGTTTTTGCTTCTGAATTTATCGTTTCAGGATGGTAATCTGGCCCTTTATTAATCCCAGCTATTGCAATTGCAAGTGCGTCAGCAGCATCTGTTCCTTCTGGCTTCACCAACAGTAATTTTTCTACCATTGCGGCTACCTGAATCTTATCTGCAGCGCCAGTGCCTGTTAATGATTTTTTGACTTGCCTCGCTGAAATCTCTCTCAAAGAAAGACCTTTTCCCGCACAAGCCTGCATTGCAACGCCCCTTGCCATTCCAAGTTTTATGGCAGATTTAGCACCTTTTGCGACAAAAATCTGCTCTATAGAAGCGTCATTCGGGTGCCAGTTTGCAATCACTTCAATCAAAACAGAATGAATTTCATTTAGTCTGTCAGCCTCTGACCAAGATGTTTTGGTTTTAATTGTACCATGAGCGATATGAGATAGTTTTAGACCAGATTGAACAACAATTCCCCACCCTGTGCGTTGCAAGCCAGGGTCAATACCAAGCATTCGTAACTCAATCTTATTACTATCTGTAATTCCCACAAATGCTATCCATCTAGTTTTGTCATTATCTCATCAGAGATTTCAAAATTAGCAAACACATTTTGAACATCGTCAATATCATCCAACGCATCAAACAATTTAATTAGTGTAAGGGCGTTTGACTCTTCAACAGAAATGCTATTTTGGGGTTGCCAGATTAAGCTAGCCTCCTGGGGATCTGAAAATTGCTGTTCCATATTCTCTCTAACAGCGTTGAAATCCTCTGAGGAAGTGGTAATTATGTGGTTGTAATCTTCTGAATCAACATTATCTGCACCTGCTTCTAATGCAACATCAAACATTGCCTCTGCATCTGCGATATCTATGGGATAGATAATTTGACCTACTTTGTCGAACATGAAACTGACGGCACCTGTTTCTGCGAGTGACCCACCGAATTTTGAGAAAGAGGAGCGTACTTCAGATGCGGTTCTATTTCGATTATCTGTCATTGCTTCGACAATAAAAGCTACACCACCTGGCCCATAACCCTCATACCTGATTTCTTCATACGCGTCTCCTTCACCGCCCGCAGCGCGCTTTAAAACGCGGTCGATATTATCTTTTGGCATGTTAGCGGCGCGTGCAGCTGCCAGCGCACTGCGCAACCTGGGGTTGCTTCCAGGGTCAGTGCTGGAGCGCGCGGCAACAGATAATTCCTTTATGAGTCTAGTAAAAATTTTTGCACGCTTTTTGTCTTGCGCTCCTTTGCGATGCTGAATATTTTTAAATTTGGAATGTCCCGCCATTATTTTTTCTCTTGATTAATATCTTTTAGGTTATCTCTGCTATCGCTTTTATTTCAGATTAAGGCAATAGTGCATTTTTAACCAATTTACCTTATTTGTGAATAACCACATAGCAGATACCAACTAAGAAAACTATTGAAATGGGGAGTTATAAAGCGAGTATATTATTTATAAAACAAACCTACCTTAATCATCAAAACAGATTGTTTGTTGTAATCTGCCTCCCTTTCGGAACGGATTAATCGAAATTGCAAGTCCTGTCTTATCATCTATTTCAACTACTACACCACATAATGTTGACTCGCCTGTTGCGACACTCAATCGACCAGAATCCTGTTTACGAAACCTATCTGTTGCCACTTCTTTATTCATTCCAATTACAGAATTATAATCGCCGCACATGCCAGCGTCTGTTTGGTATGCTGTGCCGTTTTCAAGAATATGATGATCTGCGGTTGGTACATGAGTGTGTGTTCCAACTACACAAGAAACACGTCCATCTAAATAATGACCTATTGCCATTTTCTCAGAGGTTGCCTCTCCGTGTACGTCAACAAAAATAGCCTCGACATCCTGTCCTAGCTTTATTTTATCAAGACAGTCATCAAGAGCAGAAAATACATTTAAATAATCTGCCATAAAAAGGTTAGTGATTACGTTAAGTACGGCGAGACGCCTACCCTGCTTATCTGATACTATAACAAGACCAGCGCCAGGAAAGCCCTCTTTCATATTTGCCGGCCGAAGTAATCTTGGCTGATGTTTAATATAGCTAGAAATCTCTGATTTGTCCCAAATATGATTACCGCTTGTAAGAACGTCAATTCCAGCCTCAAATAACGCGTTGCAAATATCAGGTGTTACACCAAACCCACCCGCTGAATTCTCACAATTAGTAATGACAAAATCACATGCAATATTGTTTTTAAGAGTTGCTGTTTCGGCGATGACGTCTCCTCTTGCCTGACGTCCTACAATATCACCAAGAAATAAAATTCGCATGTTCAGGCTTTCTACTTTCGTTACACACATGGTATCAACGTAGCATTATTCCTGCAGGAGTTAACACGCCATCCATGGGCTCATCCGTTGAATTTGTAGGAACTTTATCAACTTGTTGACCAGAATAAGCAACCCCTACAACTTTCACATAAACTTGAGATTCACGAAATTTTTTAATTGTTCTGTCATAGTATCCACCGCCATATCCAAGCCTATTGCATCGTGCATCGAAGGCAAGTAACGGCAAAAGTATAAGTCCGGGTGCAAGCTGCCGTGAGCTTGCATCAGGATGCCAGGTATTTAGAGGACCTGTCTCTAATTTTTGGCCAGGAATGTAAGACCGAAAACTCAATTCACCAGGTTTATTAGGAGTCACTGGAAGGCATAATTGGCATTGTTTATCAGCTAATACTCTCATTAATGGAACAACATCGATTTCAGAAAAGATAGGATGAAAACCGCCAACTATGGAACAATTAAATAGTTCGATGAGGTCAGAAGCAAACCTTCGTAGTTTTTGTGCTGCGATTTTTTGCTGGTTTGCATGGAGGTATCTCCTAACCTGTTTTGCCTCTTTTCTTACCTGCTGCTTCCAAAGAGAGATTTGTGAGTGATCCATCGCTATTTCCTGTAACCAACATTTATTTGAGGCCAATGCTAACCAATTTTTGCTGATACAGGCCGTATCAAGCGATTTCAGACATCTAAATTAAATTAGACATAATCATCAAACTTTATTTAAGTGACACCCAAAACACCAGTGGTGATAGCCAGAAAAGCCGCTGGTTTGATTTCATCCTCTGTGACCTGTTAAACAGGTGGGCATCACATAAAAAAGCCTCAACTTCCTCAGCGGCGACTCCCGACAGAAGATTATGGTCCCAGGGATTGAAAAGCCTGGCGAACTATCCAGCTATCACTTGAGTTTCTACTCCTACTCTTAAGATTCTGCAAGATACTCTATTGTCTGAGCCATTTTTGTTATTTGATTAACAAGATTATCCATCTGCTCTACAGTTAGCGTTACAGTATTTTCTTTTTGAGCTGTTGCTGGGTCATCGGTGAAACTGTGAGGGTCGTGTGTTGCGACCAAACTAGCCTGATGGTTTGCTGTTTGAACTTGATCAGATAAAATAAGCCCAGCCATTGCTAACAATCTTGCATCACCAATTTGTCCCACAGAACCAACAAGCTGTTGCACGATTGCATCGACGTTTCGACCCATTTCCTCAATGTGAGATTCCTGCCCTGCATCGCACCCCATCTGATAAGGTTGACCATTAATTCGCACTGTTACATTTGATTGGCTCATCACCTTTCTCCTCACTGATGGTCTTTTTTGGACTCTGCTGCAATATTGTCAGGGGCTTCATCTATCTCTGATATTAATTGCTCCATCAAAGGTATGGCTTTAGAAATTTGACTTTTTAAGGACCTCAATTCAGAAAGGTCAACCTCTTGCGCGTTCGCATGGACGCTTGCTACATCTTCTGTGTCATCTAGAAACGAAGCGGACATACTATTATCCAACTTATCTTTCAAATGATCTATGGCTTTATTAAGCCTTCCTAATGCTCGTTCAATTTCATTCATTTGGAATCCAAAAAACCTTGTTCCAGTTTGTGAGATAAGCGTATCTGGTTTCAACAAAAAAATAAATACCACAATTAGTTGCGTAATGACCTTATCATAGAGAAAAGCTTTTTATAAGAGTAATCGCGCATTGTTTTGTATTATAATTCGTTTTTTCGTGACTTAAAGCAAACTAGCATTTGACGGCTACCTGCTAAATCGGGCATTTTCCAGAAAAACCATCAAGTATTGATTCAATACACCTAAAGATATATACAAGGAAATTTTTGCGATGAGTAATTCTGCTAAATCAAATGCAATGGCTAATGCCATTCGTGCTCTTTCCATGGATGCTGTAGAAGCAGCAAATTCGGGACATCCTGGAATGCCGATGGGTATGGCAGACGTTGCGACTGTTTTATATTCAAATCATCTAAAATTTTCTGCTAAAAACCCAGAATGGCCTGACAGAGATAGATTTATCCTATCAGCCGGCCATGGCTCTATGCTTTTGTATTCCCTTTTATTTCTTACAGGCTACTCTGATATGAGTCTTAAAGAAATCCAAAATTTCCGCCAACTCGGCTCAAAGGCTGCAGGTCATCCTGAATTTGGTCATGCTAAAGGTATTGAGACGACTACAGGCCCATTGGGACAAGGTTTTGCTAATGCTGTTGGATTCGCAATGGCTGAACGACATCTGAACGCCGAATTCGGGGATGATCTTGTTGATCATATGAGCTACGTTATTGCAGGAGATGGATGCTTAATGGAAGGCATTAGCCATGAAGCTGCTTCATTTGCAGGACATTTAAAACTGGGCAAACTTATTGTGCTTTTTGATGATAATGGGATTTCAATCGATGGAAGTACAGATATCACCACTTCAGATGATATAAAACAGCGTTTTCTTTCATATGGCTGGCAAGTGATGGAGTGTGATGGGCATAATCAAAAACAAATTAACGAAGCCATCAACGAAGCAAAACTTAACCTAACAAAACCATCTCTCATTCGATGTAAAACACAGATAGGATACGGCTCTCCAAATCGTGGAGGTACCGCTAAAGTTCATGGAGCACCTCTTGGCAGTCAGGAAATTGCCCTCACGAGAAAATTGCTAGACTGGGAGTATGAGCCATTTTTTGTTCCAGATGAAATTCTTTCCGATTGGCGGGATATCGGCTCTAAGGGCGAAAGTCTATGCGCTGAATGGGAAAAACGCGTCCATTCAGATTTAAATGGTGCCACCCTCAAAAAGCGGCTGAATGACGATGATAAAGCAGATATTCATCGTGCGATATCAGACTTTAAAACCCAATTGATTGCCGAACCTCAGAAAGTTGCGACCAGAGTTGCAAGTCAGAAATCGATTGAGGCACTGTTACCAGTATATCCATCCTTATTTGGTGGCTCTGCTGACCTCACCGGCTCCAACAATACTAAAGTCGCGGAACATACGATTTTCTCAAGCTCAGATTATTTAGGGCGATATGTTCATTATGGCGTGAGGGAACACGCAATGGCATCTGCCATGAACGGACTTGCACTGCATGGCGGTGTAACGCCGTTTGGCGGTACCTTTTTAGTATTTACAGATTACTGTAGGCCAGCAATCCGCCTCTCAGCTTTAATGCAGCAGAAAGTGATTTATGTAATGACCCATGATAGTATTGGTCTTGGTGAAGATGGTCCAACTCATCAACCTGTGGAACATTTAGCTTCCTTGCGCGTGATACCTAATCTTGATGTATTCCGGCCATGCGACATTATAGAAACAGCAGAAGCTTGGGAATTAGCCTGTCTATCACAAAATTCGCCTTCTATATTAGCGCTCTCACGGCAAGGGCTACCGCAGCTCCGCTTGGAGGAAAACTCCGATAACCTATCTGCAACTGGTGGATATATTCTTCGTGAGGCTAGCAAATCCCCGATGGTAACTTTGATGGCAAGTGGTTCTGAAGTAATGTTAGCAGAGGAAGCACGCATTCAGTTAGAAGCACATGGTATCCCAACCAGATTAGTTTCTGTGCCGTGTCTCGATCGGCTGTTACAACAAGATGCTACTTTCATCGAAAATTTGCGAGGAGAAGCTGACGTGATTATTGCTGTTGAAGCAGGTCTGGAGGCAGGTTGGTCAAAAGCAATTGGCTCACAAGGTCATTTTTTGGGTATGAACGGGTTTGGCGCTTCTGCTCCTGCTAGTGAGCTATACGAACATTTTGGCATAACAACTCAAGCAATCATTGACTTAGCCCAAAATCAGCTTAAACACCCATAGTCAGCATTTTATGACTGCAGCAGATAACCGGACAGTTAAATGCAGAGCTAAGAAGGACTATTTATGAAAATTAATGGTAACTCGATAAAACCAGGCAACGTGATAAACCATAATGGACGCTTATGGGTTGCATCAAAAATAAGCCATGTAAAACCCGGAAAGGGCGGAGCTTTCGCGCAAGTGGAATTGCGAGATATTCGCGATGGAACAAAGTTGAATGAGCGTTTTCGAGCAACTGAAGGCGTTGAGCGTGTCATACTTGATGAAGTAGAATGCACCTATCTTTACGCAGAAGGCGATACTCAGATATTCATGCACTCTGAGACATTTGAACAAATATCCATTATGAGAGATATGATAGGTGAACCAGTAGCATTTCTTCAAGATGGCATGACGGTTTCGATTTCTATGTATGACGCAGAGCCGATATCTGTAAGCATGCCTGACCAAACCACCGTTACAATAATAGAGGCTGATGCTGTTGTAAAAGGACAAACAGCCTCTTCTTCATATAAGCCAGCTATTGCTGATAATGGCGTTAGAATTATGGTACCACCTTTTATCGAAACTGGAACCAGAATTGTTGTTAAAATTGAAGATGCAACCTACGTAGAACGAGCGAAAGACTGAACCAAATGGCATTAAGATCAGCGCTTATAAATGTAATATTCAAAGCAGCAAGTAAAGCTGCGAGACGCATTATGCGCGATTTTGGAGAAGCCGAAAATTTGCAAGTTAGTAAGAAAGGTGCTGCAGATTTCGTAAGTCAGGCTGATTTATCTGCCGAACGCACCCTAAGAGATGAGCTAGAATATGCACGTCCTGGATGGAATATGGTTTTAGAGGAAACTGGTCACGTTGAAGGAACATCGTCTAATGCACCAACTTGGATTATTGACCCACTTGATGGAACTACAAATTTTCTTCATGGTATTCCGCATTTTGCCATCTCGATTGCTGTTCTAGAAAATAAAAAACTGACCGCAGCTGGTATTCTAGACCCTTTAAGAGACGAGTTTTTTTTTGCTGAACTTGGTAAGGGAGCATACTTAAATGACCGTAGAATCCGTGTTTCAGGCCGCAAAAAGGTTGAGTCTGCATTATTTGCAACAGGTATTCCATTTATTGGTAGGACATCATCAGAGCAAGAAACGATTTTTATCAACCAGCTAAATCACGTGATGCCTAAATGTTCTGGAATCCGTTGCTTTGGGTCTGCAGCGTTGGACCTTGCGTGGGTTGCTGCAGGCCGATATGACGGGTTCTGGGAGCATGGCTTGCAACAATGGGACATTGCTGCTGGTGCTTTAATTGTTAGAGAAGCAGGTGGTTTTGTATCTGACTTCTCATCGCGAGATACTATTTTACATACTGGAAATATTGTTGCTACAAATGCTGGTTTGCATGTCCCTTTGCTAAAAATGTTACGAAAAGCCGAAAAATCCTAAATGTTAAATCATCGCAAATGAAACTTGCTTTTTTAAAAAAAAGTATCTCAGACTGTGTATTAGCTTATACTATTTATTCAGTCATATTCCTGCCATTGTTTTCAGCCATGATTATGATGTAAAGTTCCCCGAGTGTTACTTATGATGCTCAGCTTAATAAGTGTAGCATTGCACAATCTTTTTCAGGAAGGATACTAATTAATGACGGATCCACGTTCTTTTCTTATTCGGATGATCTCCGTCCTCGGCATCTTTTTTATTATATGTGGTTTCCTCTATGAGCAGATTTACGCAAGCTTCATGGGAAATCCTATCCTTAACGGCACCATCATTGCTACTGCGCTCATCGGTATTATATATATTTTCAGGCAAGTATTACTTCTGGTTCCCGAAGTCAAATGGCTTAGTGATGTTCAGCGAACACGTACTCTTTCTAAAAAAAATGCAAAGCCTGTTTTGTTAGCAACAGTAAATGTTATGCTGGCCGACCAAACTAATGAACGGCAATTATCAGCACAATCCTTGCGGTCTGTTCTCGACGGAGTAGCGGCACGACTGGATGAAGGACGTGAAATTTCTCGATATATGATAGGACTTTTAATATTTCTCGGGTTGCTAGGAACTTTCTGGGGATTGCTTCAGACCATAGGAGCGGTTGGAAATGTAGTAGATGGCCTGAGCAGCAACAACGCTAATCTAGATAGAATGATGGAGCAATTGCGCTCTGGCCTTGATGCGCCATTATCTGGGATGGCAACTGCATTCTCCTCTTCTCTTTTCGGCCTAACAGGCTCTCTGGTACTTGGTTTTCTTGATCTTCAGCTAGGGCAGGCAATGGGACGGTTTTTTAATGAAGTTGAGGATTGGCTGTCATCATTTGCTCGCTATAATGATGTAAGCGGAAAAGAAAATCACCCTCACAACAGCAGTAGTTTAATGTCGGAAGGGCTAAATGAAGAGGGAGCGCGCGCACTGTTGGAATTAGCGCGGGCGATTGAGCGTTCTGAGAAATCTCGAGAAGCTACAGAAGTGCAACTCGACAAGCTAAATATCCACCTAGGTTTGCTATCAGAGCAAATAACAGATGACAAACGAATAAGAGACCAGTTGATACTTCTGAATAGTCGGCTTGAAACCTTGGGAAGCCAAATTATGAATGTATCGAGAGAACAGCAGGATGCACTTGGAACCGATCTCCGCTCTCTTACTACTTCTTTAGACCGTCTGATTTCAAACAACATAAAAAGCGAGAAATAGCATATGTCGCTTTCCCGACTAGGTAATCGCGGTCGCCCAAGTGATTTTACATGGCCAGGATTTGTGGACGCGCTTGCAAGTTTATTAATGGTCTTTGTATTTGTATTAATGGTCTTTGTCATTATTCAGGCTAATCTTTCTTTCCGAATTACTGGACAGGATAGTCGAATAACCGCTCTTCAAAAAGAATTACTGGAACTTGGCTCGCTTCTCAACATGGAACGCGAAACAAATTTAGAATTATCTTCTGAGCTCTCAAATGTGCATCTTCAATTAACTAGCTTAGAGGGGAAAAATGAACAGCTATTATCTCAGATAACATCGTTTCAGATGCAACTATCTGAAAGAGAGAATGAAATTATCTTACAACAGGCAGATATTAGCTCCCTACGCTCCCAAATATTTGAGCTAAAGGATAACCTTGAAAGCACACGTTCTCTTGCTGACGAAAAATCTAACGAGATTGAAAAGTTAATTCTTCGCCTGGCGGCCAGCGCAGATGCGTTTGCAAAAAAATCGTATGAATTTAAAATTCAGAAAGCTGAACTCCAGAAGAGTATTGTGACTTCCGAGAAACTAGAAGAGCGTATTTCAACATTGGATTCAAAAATAGAAAATTTGAATGCCCAAAACATCCTTAATGAAGAAGAATTAAGCAAAAAACAAAGATTACTGTTTATGGCAGAACGGGCATTGCTTAAAAAAGCTGAGGAATTAGAATCTGCCAATAATGCTAGTAATAAGGCGAAAGCAAAAATAGATAAATTATTAGCAAGCACAGCCGCGCTTCGCCTTGAAATCCAAAAATTAAATAGTCTTCTATCTGATAAAGAGAGGCAATCAATAAATGATAAAATTGCCATAGCAGATTTGGGTAAAAAATTAAATTCTGCCTTGGCAACTCGGGTTCAAGATCTTCAAAAATTTAGGTCCGAATTCTTTGGTCAGCTGAGAGAAGTCTTGAAAAACAGATCAGAGGTAAGCGTCGTTGGAGACCGTTTCATATTTCAATCAGAAGTTCTATTTGCGACTGGACGATCTGGTATTAGCGAAACTGGAAAAGACCAACTAGCTAAAATAGCTTCTGCATTACTGGAAATAGAAGAAGTGATACCCAGAGATATACCATGGGTCCTTCAAATTGAAGGACACACAGATAGTGACCCAATCGCTGATAACCCCTTTTTCAGAGATAACTGGGATTTATCAACTGAACGAGCACTTTCAGTTGTGCGTTTTTTGAGGTCTAAGGGCATCCCTGCTTATCGACTTGCTGCAGCAGGTTATGGAGAATTTCAACCTATTGATACAAGAAATTCTGAAGAAGCAAAACAGCGCAATAGACGCATTGAGCTAAAACTGACTCAGAGGATTGCTCCAAAAACTTAATTTCCTAATAGTTTTGACAGATTTATTTAGAAATATTTTGTTCCATTATAGGGCCAATCTGAAATCAATTCCGACGTAGGATAATTTCTTTCTAAAAGGATCCTCGGGCAGGAAGGCAAAACATTCACATTTAACCAACGCTAAAATTATGTTGCACTGAATCTTATTAGTTCTGAGAAGATGAGCTGATATTTTCATCTTGATTTAGTCTGTGATTTTGGCTTCTTGACACTTAAAAACTTTGATAGGAGGGAAAAACTTCAGTTTAACTTTAAAACTGAAACAGCAGGTCTAACCTGTTCTATTTCCAATGATGTGAATGTAATAATTTGTTTCACAATACAAAGTACTTTTAACTTCACCAATAGTGCTACTAAAATATTGAGCGAGATAGCACAAATAAATATCGTAATAAGCCAACCTTCCAGACAAACAATCGATAATACTTTAGGTATGTAAGTTGTTGGACCTTTGGCTAATGAGAGTGCAGAGCAATTCATCGCAGGTACAACTGGGCTTTATGACTTCCTAGCAGTTCAATTTATCGGAAAATAAGTTTTGATTCAACATTCTGATAATAGTTGATGCTTCGCTAATTGGTAATATAATTCTGATTGAGCGAGCAAATGCTCATGACTTCCTTCTGCTATAATCCTTCCCTTATCCATGACAAAAATGCGATCGACGTCAATAACAGTTGAAAGTCGGTGCGCAATCACAATGCTGGTTTTGTCAAGGCAGAGTTTGCGAATGGCTTTTTGAACAAGTGCTTCACTTTTGCTGTCTAGAGCGCTTGTAGCCTCATCTAGCAACATTATAGATGGCTTACGCAATATTGAGCGAGCTATTGCAATTCGCTGTCTTTGTCCACCTGAAAGACGGATGCCCTTCTCGCCAACCACAGTATCATAACCTTCAGGCAGATTACTTATGAATTGATGGGCTTCTGCCTGAATAGCTGCTTGCTGAATTTCTGAGAAATTAGCATTCGGGCTCCCAAATGAAATATTCTGCTTAATCGTTTGCGAAAATAAGGCGACATCTTGCGGTACCAGCCCAAGGTAGCTACGAAGGGCATTATTGGTCATATGGTTTATAGGCATATTACCTATTCGAATCTGCCCAGCAACTGGCATGTAGAAGCGTAGCAGAAGATGCAAGATTGTAGATTTTCCTGCTCCGCTAGGGCCAACTAAAGCAACATGTTCTCCTGCCCTTATCGAAATGTTTATATTTTCCAATACTGGCCAATCGGGTCGAGACTCATAATTAAAACTCACATCATCAAATATGATATCCGAAAGGAGAGTTGTAGAAGTTTGCATTTGTTGTTTAGGTGCAACAAACTTTGGATGGATATTAAAAATTTCTGTTATTCGCTCTAGCGCGCCTAATGCACGTTGCATTTCTCCACCAATTTCAGATAAGGCCCCAACAGACGCTGCAACTAAAAAAGCATAAAACACAAAAGAAGTTAGCTCTCCTGCTGTTATTGCACCTTGTTGCAAATCTTTCCCGCCAACCCATAATAAACATCCAATTCCAGTGATCACCAAAAAGATAACTAAACCACTTAGTAACCCTCTTAACCTAGCTCTGGTCTTGGCAGCAAAAACGGCTTCGTTTGCAAGTATGTTAAACTTACTTTCAATAAATAATTCTTGCGAAAACGCATGAACAGAGCGAATTCCAGAGATTGATTCTTCCGCCAATACAGCTAAATCAGAAACTTTTTCCTGTGCTGTTTTTGACGCTTGTCTCAGATAGCGTGCCAGCAATACCAGAGGGAATACTATCAGCGGAACAATTACTGCTAAGACAAAAGACATTTTGGGGCTAGATATTATCACGAGAGCAAGTCCGCCAATTAATAAAATAATATTTCGAACAGCCATAGACAAGGTAGAGCCAAGGACTGTTTGTATTATTGATGTATCTGTTGTAAGACTGGTTAGAATGTCACCTGGTCTGGCAGTTTCGAACCAGTTACTTGACTGGGACAAAATATGGCGAAACAAGGCCACTCTGATATCAGCTATTATGCGCTCTCCAAGCTGATTGATCAAACTCGCTCTAAAGTAACTACCGATGGCTAAGACGAATGCAATTGCCAAGGTCACAATAATTGTTCTGGTTAAAAAGGCGGGATTATTTCCTGCCAGCCCTTCATCCACTATAAACGCTAGGCCTCTTCCAAGAGATAACATGGCAATGGAGATCATTAATAATGCGCAACAAGCAGCTACTAGTTGCCATCTATATGGATAAATATACGGTACCAATATTCCAAAAGCAGATAGTGATCTGCGAACTGATTTTTTTTTTATTTCTGTTTCTGAGGTAAGTTTTGTCATCTTTTATCCAAAGGAGACTTGCATCCTAGCTTGAAGAGAGGTATCACACTTCAAGATTAAAAAAATTTTTGCCGGCATAATTGCGCATCGCACCGTATTTGGCAAGTGGAGCTGATAAATGAAGAAGGATATTCATCCAGACTATCATGAAATCAAGATAGTTATGACAGATGGTAGTGAGCGCAGTGTGCGGTCTACCTGGGGAAAAGAAGGCGAAGTAATGAAGCTTTCCGTTGACCCACTAAACCACCCAGCTTGGACAGGACAACAGCGAGTTCTTGGCAGTGAAGGTCAAGTTGCGCGCTTTAACAAACGTTTCTCTGGCTTAGGTGTTAAGGATTAAAATACCTTATTAACCTTTTGAGAGGTTTTATTCAAACTAGCTTTATTTGCTGATTTTTTCCTATTTGCCCCTTGAACCCAAATTCATCCTTCTTAAATGTAGAAAGCATAGGAGGGGCTGAATCTCGATATGTCTCCTTCTATTAAACGGCTTGCCTTTAAAGGATGCCACCAATCTATCTTGCTATTTATTAGGAGAAAAAACATGACACGTGTTGACTTGACCCCTTTTTACTGCAGTGCTATTGGCTTTGACCGGATGGCCAATCTTGTTGATAACCTATTTCATACAACAGAGACAGGTAACACCAATTTTCCGCCCTATAATATTGAGAAAATTGGAGATGAAGATTATCGAATTACCATGGCAGTTGCTGGATTTGCAGAAGCAGATTTGGATGTTACCATCCACGAAGGCACTTTGATCGTGACAGGACATGCTAATCAAGAAACAATTGATGAAGAGAAAATGTTCCTTTATCGGGGAATCGCAGGAAGGCAGTTTGAGCGTCGTTTTCAGCTCGCTGATTTTATAGAAATTAAAAGTGCCAGCTTAAAGAACGGATTGCTTCATATTGATTTAAAGCGAGAAGTTCCTGAAAAAATGAAACCACGTAAAATCAACATTATTAACCATCCAACTCTTGAAAAAAACATCCATTAAAACGTTATTATAAAGTAACCTTAGGACGGTTGGTTATACCGTCCTTCGTAACGGCCCACACCTACTTAACTTTTGTTGATTAGGCCTTCATTTTTATGGTGGCTTGTGCGGCAGCTAATCTTGCGATAGGAACTCTGAACGGCGAACATGATACGTAATCTAGCCCAACAGTCTCGCAGAAGGTAATTGAACTTGGATCGCCACCATGCTCACCACATATGCCAAGTTTTATGCCCTTTCGAACACTTCTTCCCTTTTGCACTGCCATTTCAACTAGTATACCAACACCATCAATATCAATGGAAACAAATGGATCCACAGGATATATATCTGCCTCTGAATAATCGCCAAGAAAACTGCCAGCGTCATCTCTGCTAATGCCCAAAGTTGTCTGGGTTAAATCGTTAGTTCCAAAACTGAAAAATTCTGCTGAACCTGCTAACTCATCTGCTTTGAGGGCGGCACGCGGTAATTCAATCATAGTGCCAACCAAGTATTCAATTTTTTGGCCACTATCCTGCATAACTTTTTTTGCTACACGGTCGATAATTTCTTTACAGATTTCAATTTCTTTTGCCGTTGCAGCAAGAGGAATCATAATCTCCGGAATTGGGGGAACAGAAATTTTAGAGATCTCCACAGCTGCTTCAATAATAGCCGTTGCCTGCATCTCACATATTTCTGGATACGTAATAGCAAGACGACAACCACGATGCCCTAACATTGGATTTGATTCAGAAAGGCGCAAGGCACGCGCTCTTGCTATCTCAATATCAACACCAGCGGCATTTGCTACATCTGCTAATTCTGTATCCGTATGAGGCAAAAATTCGTGTAATGGAGGGTCGAGAAGTCGGATTGTTACTGGTAATCCAGACATAATCTCAAAAAGAGCCACAAAATCACCTTTTTGCATTGGTAATAGCTTTGACAATGCTGTTGACCTTCCTTCCTTGCTATCCGCTATAATCATCTCTCTCATGGTGACGATACGGTCAGCATCAAAAAACATATGTTCCGTGCGACATAAACCAATCCCTTCCGCGCCAAATTCCCGTGCAACCCGGGAATCCTCAATTGTTTCCGCATTTGTTCGTACAATCATCCTGCGTTCTGCATCAGCCCATTCCATTAAAGTTGCAAAGGCATTTGATAATTGTGGTTTTATTGTTGCAACCTGCCCTTTATAGACCTGTCCAGTAATCCCATCGATTGTGATAATATCGCCCTTTGCAAGCTCCTCTCCGCCCATAAAGATGCGGCCGGCCTCTATATCAATCCTTAACTCTCCAGCGCCTGAAACACATGGTCTTCCCATTCCACGTGCGACAACGGCTGCGTGACTTGTCATCCCACCCCTTGCGGTGAGGATCCCTGCTGCCGCATGCATGCCATGGATGTCTTCTGGGCTTGTTTCTACCCGCAACAAAATTACTTTACGCCCCTGATTTGCAATTGATTCCGCAGAGTCTGCATCAAGGACAATTTCGCCTGAGGCAGCACCTGGGCTTGCTGGCAACCCTCGAAGCAATAGCCGCTTTGGCGCGTCAGGGTCTAAGGTGGGGTGAAGAAGTTGGTCTAGTGTTTCAGGCTCAATACGGCAAATCGCCTCCTGTTTTGTAATCAGGCCTTCATTTGCCAAATCGACCGCGATTCCTACCGCAGCCTCAGCTGTGCGTTTACCAGACCTTGTTTGCAACATATAAAGAATGTTTTGTTGTACCGTAAATTCAAGATCTTGCATGTCCTTGTAGTGTTTTTCAAGCCTTTGGCGAACTTCGTTTAGCTGCCCGTAAACATCTGGCATCTTCTCTTCCATCGACTGACCATTTCCGCCACTTGTTTCTTTAGTGAGAGGGAATGGCGTTCTAATGCCAGCAACCACGTCCTCGCCTTGGGCGTTTATAAGGTATTCACCATAAAATTCCTTAGTGCCAGAAGATGGGTTTCGTGTAAAGGCGACACCTGTTGCACAATCATCACCAAGATTACCAAAAACCATAGCTTGCACATTTACTGCTGTTCCCCAACCAACAGGAATTTGATTCAAACGCCGATAGGTGATAGCTCGTTGGTTCATCCAGCTTTTGAAAACAGCGCCAATAGCCCCCCAGATCTGCGTATAAGGTTCTTGAGGGAAAGAAGTTCCCGTATTGTCCTCTACCAATTTTTTATAATCAACAACAAGCTGTTTCAAATCATCCGCTGAAAGCTCTGTATCTTCGTCTACCCCTGCTTTATATTTCGCATCTTCGAGAATATCCTCAAATAAGTCATGATCTACTTCAAGAACGACGTTGCTAAACATCTGTATAAACCGTCGATAGCTATCATATGCGAATCGCGGATCACCGCTTGAACGCGCAAGACCCTCAACCACATCATCATTAAGCCCAAGATTTAAAACTGTGTCCATCATACCTGGCATTGATGCCCTAGCACCAGAGCGGATAGAGAGAAGTAACGGTTTTGATGCATCCGCAAAATCAAGCTTTGACTGCAGTTCAACTTGCTTTAAAGCGGATAGAACCTGGTTCCTTAGCTCAGGCGGATATGTTTCCTCATTATCATAATAATAGGAACAAACCTCTGTTGTTATCGTAAAGCCAGGAGGCACTGGAAGTCCTATAGATGCCATTTCAGCGAGGTTGGCGCCTTTGCCACCAAGAAGATCGCGCATGCTTGCATCTCCGTCACTGGCGTTCGCACCAAATGCATAAACCCATTTATTTTCTGACATTCTTAACTCCTATATTCTTATTACCCTCTTAACTAGTCCAAAAAATAGAGAGACTATTTTTCGATTTTTCCTAAATCAGCGATATTACGGATTTTCGTGCAGACAAGCGATAAAAGGTTCAATCTATTTTTGCGTATCTCTGGGTTATCGTCATTCACAATAACTGTTTCAAAAAAAATTTTGATAGGCTCATATACTGCACTAAACCTATGTATAGTTCCATAAATTTCATTTTCATTCTCTCCAACATCATCGGGTAAAGACTGAGCTGCCTCAAATAATTTTGTTTCGGCCGAGAGTTTGAATAAAGATGCATCAACTGATGGAGCGCTTATCGCCTGCGAGGATGTTTGACCTATATCTCCATTGTTTTTGCCCTTTTTTGCCTCTGCGGCAAGGATATTTGATGCTCTTCTCCATCCCTCTAATAGCTTCATGCCATCAGAGGTGTCTAGCATCTTGTCAATTGCTTTTACTTTCTCAATTTGGATTTGAAGATTGTGAATATCAGCATCAACAATAGCAGCAGATACAACATCATGGGAAATATTTTTATCTCTCAATCTAACTTTTAGTCTTTCCGTTATAAATAATGCAAGTTCATCATCAAATGAGTTAAAACCATGAAGGTTAGCAGCTTTAACTAAAACTTCGTCTAACGGCAGGGAAATCGAACGCTCATCTATCATTCTTAAAATACCAAGAGCCGCTCTGCGAAGCGCAAACGGATCCTTAGACCCAGTTGGTTTTACATTTATCCCAAAAAAGCCAACGAGTGTATCAATTTTATCAGCCATCGATACAGCAATTCCTTCTGCAGTTTCGGGCAGTTTATCATCTGCACCCTGAGGACAATAATGGTCACGTATCGCAACCACTTGTGGTGTTGCCACATCATGCGTGGATGCATAATAACTTCCCATTACCCCTTGTAATTCCGGGAATTCAACAACCATGCCAGTAACCAAATCAGATTTACATAAGCCCGCTGCCTGAAACGCGTCAGCCTCGCTACATTCTGGAATATAGCTAGCTATCATTGAAGCCAAGGCTTCCACTCGATCGACTTTTTCACTTAGTTGACCGAGGCCTTCATAAAAAGTAATCTCTCTAAGCTGTTTGCGATACTCTTTTAAATGTTTTGCTTTATCTGAGTTCCAGAAAAACAATGCATCAGATAAACGTGCGCGTAAAACTCGCTCATTTCCTTTTATAATCAGCGCATCATTTTGCAAATCTGGCTTGCGATCAGCAACAAGAAGGAAATAAGGTGCAATTTTGCCATTTTCATCTTCTAGCGCGAAATATTTTTGATGTACTCTCATTGAAGTAACAAGTACCTCATCTGGCAAAATCATAAATATATCATCAATTCTACCGCATAAAACATTCGGGGATTCAACTAATCCGCAGACCTCCTCCAGAAGATTGTCGTCTCTGCGCAAGTGTAAGCCTTTCTGCTCTGCTATCTTAGATGCATTTTTCAGAATAAAACTTTGGCGCTCTTCAAAATCAACCAGAACATCCAAATCGCGCATTTTGTTCACATAAAGTTCAAATCCCGAGATTTCAAACGGACCATTGTGATAAGCGGAATGACCATACCCAGAGTTAGTAAATTCTATGGTCATATCACCACCCAAATCCAAACTACCCCTTATCAACTGGCCATCAAGAACAACATTAATGTGATGTAAAGGGCGAACCCAGCTTAATTTAGAGGTAGCCCAGCGCTGACTCTTAGGCCATGGAAATTCGGAGACTAAATTATATACGAGCTCTGGAATAAAAGTTTCAATATGTCTTCCTTTTTCCAAAATCTCCGCAAAATAAAACGTACCCTTTTTAGTTTTTTTAGTTACAAGCTGTGTTTCTGAGATACCAGCTGATTTACAAAATCCATATATTGCCTGGTGAGGAGCGCCTACTTTAGGTCCCCGTTTTTCAACCAACCTATCAACTTGTTGCTTTATCACACCTGATAAACTAACTACCATATGCTTTGGCCCAATCGCCGATTTTGTTTCAGCAGCTGAACTGGTATCTAGTAACCCATGTTCCAATAATTTAGAGGAGATAAATTCAGCCATATGGCGTATTGAATTTTTTTGCATTCGTGCCGGAATTTCTTCACAGATAAATTCAATGAATAGCTCACTCATGATGAGTTACTTTCAGCTGTTTTTGCGACCCAAGCGTCGCAGCACCCTTTCGCAAGCTGTCTTACTCTGCCAATGTAGCTTTGACGCTCAGTAACAGAAATAACTCCCCGCGCATCAAGCAGATTAAACAAATGGCTTGCTTTCATGCATTGATCATATGCAGGTAAAGGCAATACTTCTTCAGCTGAAAGTAAGTTTGCACATTCAGCCTCTGCATCATTAAAATGAGATAACAAAATTGCTGTATCCGCTAATTCAAAATTCCACTTCGAAAATTCTTTTTCAGCAAGATTGAAAATATCACCATATACTTTGCCCCCTCTGGAGGTAGGTACGCCATCCCAATCAAGCTCATACACATTCTCAATTTCCTGTACAAACATTGCAAGTCGTTCTAACCCGTAGGTTAATTCAAGAGGCACTGGATCACACTCAATTCCGCCAACTTGCTGAAAATATGTAAATTGGGAAACCTCCATACCATCGCACCACACCTCCCAGCCCAGACCCCATGCGCCAAGAGAGGGTGATTCCCAGTCATCTTCTACAAAACGAATATCGTGTTTATGAATATCTAAACCAATTGCTTGCAACGAGCCGAGATATAATTCTTGCGAATTAGCAGGAGATGGTTTCATAATAGTCTGAAATTGATAATAGTGTTGAAGCCTGTTTGGATTTTCACCATATCGTCCATCCGTTGGACGTCGTGAAGGCTGCACATATGCAGCTTTCCAATGAAAATCAGGGCCAAGAGAACGCAATATGGTTGCTGGATGAAACGTGCCAGCGCCTACCTCCATATCATAGGGCTGGAGAATTATACATCCCTGTTTTGCCCAATATGTTTGCAGATTTAGAAAAATTGATTGGAAATCTGTTTGCATCGACCAATAGCATCTTTATACGTGTGTCGCAAAGCTACATCAAATCACATAGTTAAATCAACCATTTGATTAACCAGACATTCCACAATCAGTGCGACTACACTCGGCGCCCGCTGTGAAGGTGGCACATACAGAGCAATAAACTGTTGCAATAGGTTCTGATTCACTATCAGCTTTTTTGCCAGCTGTACCTGAACTCCTCTCATTTTTGTCGTTTCGCGCTTGTCTTTTCTCTATAGCACGAAATATATTCCAAACAGCTATAAGGATTACACCTAACCAAATTAATTTTGAAACTGAAAACATTACCCGTAATTTATCCTAAAAAATATACTAAATTCGTGGGCTATTCAAAGAACGTATCATGCAAACTACAGTCCGAAGCGTGCCCAATGATGCCTTTGATCGATTTCACCTATAAGCTCATGCGAAATAGCGGCACCCATTCTCGCAGAACTTCCTGCTAATGAAGATAATCCCTTTTTCTGCGTTATTTGCCTCAGCTTTACATTCTCACCATATCTCTCAGTCAATACGGAATGCATTACACCTATTCCGTCTATTAGGCCCAGTTGCTTGGCTCTAGCACCCGTCCAAAAAGTGCCTGTGAATAACGGTTCCTCCTCGTTTAATCGCTCGCCTCTTCTTGATTTGACATGTGCAATAAAATGTTCGTGAATTTCAGTCTGAAGAGCTCGGAGACGTTTTACATCTTTTGGGTTTTCATTCTTGAAAGGATCCAGCATGCTTTTAGACTCGCCACTCGTATAAACACGCCTCTCTACGCCTAGCTTAGCAATCGCTTCTGTGAAACCAAACCCTGCAGATATGACCCCAATTGAGCCAATTATGGACGCTTCATCAGCGTATATTTCATCTGCACAAGAGGCGAGCCAATAGCCTCCAGAAGCTGCAACATCTTCGCAAAAAGCAATGACAGGCATATTGTTTTTGTCTGCTAACTGGCGTATGCGCTTTCCGATAAGAGCTGATTGTACAGGCGAGCCACCTGGTGAGTTTATGCATAAAATCACAGCATTCTGCTTTTGAACAGCAAATGCTTTTTTTATAACTGGTTCCAACGTCTCATAATTTAGATTTTTACGAAACGCACCTCCTCCTGATGCGATGACGCCTGAAAGTCTCAATACACTTACCTTTGGGTGGTCTGGTTTCCAAAACATCAGTTTTGATAGAAAAGACATTTAAACTCCGTTTTATTGTGGCTCATTTTTATGTTTGATAGCAGGACCAATAAAAGCAAATTATCGGTCAATTCCAAGACCTTTCATAGCAAGAGACGCATTTGAAGTCAAAGAGCCATCTGTATTATGCAGAGTTATTCCAGGTAATAGGATTGAGCCTGTTTTGCTATCCTTGCGCGCCGAGACAATTATACGATTTGCTGGATTTCCCTGAACTGGCCAGATAGGATAAAGAGTTATTTCACCCATCTTTTGAGCATTCAAGAACGAGATGACATCATCTGTCCTATCCGCGCGTATCATAAAACTAACATATCCTTTTGACTTGCATGCCCACACCGCATTTTTGAGCCAATCACTTAAGCTTAATCCATCACCTATGTGCGCAAGGTTTCGATGTCTGTTTGTTGAACGTGTTCCTGTCTGCTTATTAAAGGGTGGATTAGCTATGACATGGTCGAAACAAGATTCAAAATCTTTAGGTAAATGTTCAATGGAAATATGTTTTGTAGTTACCTGCTGTGACATCCCATTTGCAGCTATATTTTCTAACAATAGGGTGCCTATTTCAGGGTCTTTTTCCACTGCCACAATCTGGCAATCTGGATTTCTCCAAGCAACTCCTAATGATACTGCACCTACGCCAGCACCAAGGTCCAATAAATAATCCTTATTGGCGGAAATATATGAAGCGAGCAGAACAGCATCGCTGCCAAAACGATAGCCTTTTGTAAGTTGTTTTAATTTCACCTGTTTGCCGAATATAAAATCTTCGGTATAGAGTTTCTGATTATCGTTTGAACCACTAACACTCATTTTCTGATTTTTCCTTGCATTTTTTTTAGAGCTTTTAGTCGTATATCGCATGAAACTCTAGTCATTATAAAACTCATGAGCTTCACTCAGAATAGTTTTAGCCGCAAGGAAATAGGCTTCATAAACCATGACACGCCTTGGAAATACGCCTATCCCAGCTTCTAGCATAGATATATGTTGGTCAAAAACAAAAAATGATATATTTGCATCATCTAGCAATGCTTGAAGATAGGTAAGCCTGATCGCACTTGTCGTTTTTACTAATTCTATCATTTTTAAAGTTTAACGAAGATAGTGAGAGGGTAAATAGCTATTTCACTTTTATATAATCCAAAATATTCTCTTGCCGAATTATAAACAACACTCTAAATCTGCAGCTAACGTACATTCTAAAAATCTGAGGAATAATGACCGTTAAGCCTTCTTTAAATCCTCTTGTTGCACTCACGCAACAATCCATGTCTGACGTGAATAAAGTAATATTGGATAGATTACAGTCTAACGTATCGCTTATACCGCAATTGGCTGGACATCTGATTGCCGCAGGCGGCAAGAGATTAAGACCGATGTTGTGCATAGCAGCATCCATGGCAAGTTCTAATAATACAACCAAGTCTCCCGAAAGCGCATTATATCTGGCTGCCTCAGTCGAATTTATCCATAATGCTACATTACTCCATGATGATGTTATAGATTCTTCTGACCAAAGACGTGGAAAGGAAACCGCTAACTCACTTTGGGGAAATGAAGCTAGTGTATTAGTTGGAGATTTTTTATTTGCACGTGCATTCGAGCTTATGGTGGAAACAAACGATATTTGGGTACTCAAAAAACTTTCTGTGGCAGCGGCACAAATAACAGAAGGCGAAGTTAAACAAATGTCCATGCTAGGCCAACCCGAGAGCCCCTTATCAGATTATTTTTCGGTTATTAAGGGTAAGACGGGTGTTCTTTTCGCTGCTGCTGCAGAAACAGGGGCAAAAGTCGGAGGTGGAAATGAAATAGTATGCGAGGCGTTTTATCAATACGGTTTAGCACTCGGAAACGCTTTTCAGATTATGGATGATGCGCTAGATTATGGTGCATCTGATAGTCAAATTGGTAAGGACCTTGGCGATGATTTTTCAGAGATGAAAATAACGCTACCTATAATTCTAGCCTGGCAGGATAGCTCTGATAAAGAGAGAAAATTCTGGAAGCGAACTCTTGACACAGGTGAACAGAGAGAAGGAGATTTTGAGCAGGCACAACTCATCATTAACAAGTATAGCTGCATTAAAAGAACTCTTGATTTTGCAAGTGCGGAGGTAGAAAAGGCCGCAAATGCTATTTCTATCATTCAAGACTCCGTGTTGAAGGATGCGTTAATAGAGGCCGCTGAATTTTCAGCGCTTCGAGATAGCTAACAGTCCTGAAAACTTACATATTGATTAAAACCGCCGGTGTTAAAAAGGTAGAAGAGTTTAATAACAAATACCAATTGCATTAACAGCACTTTTATAAGCGCCGATTGTAAGGAGACCTTCTTTGGGTAAATCAAGATATTCTAAGGTTAGAAAGTGGCGCTCACGGAAGCAAAAGCTAGGGTCGAACAGACAAAATCTTCCAAAAAATACACCAATTATTGAAGTGAAAATAGATCGTATCTCTAGTAAAGGGGATGGCGTAAGTTTGGCGAGTTGGAAAGAACACGAACAAGAAAATATAGTTGAAATTTATGTACCCAATACACTCCCAGGCGAGGTAGTGAGAACACAGCCAATAACTAAAATAGGTAATAGAATAGAAGCTGATTTATTGGAATTAGTTACCGCGTCAGTCGAACGGCGACCGCCAGAATGCAATTCATTTTCGAGCTGTGGAGGTTGTCAATTACAGCATATGTCTTTCAGCGCATATATTAACTGGAAGCAACAAAGCATTCTTACTCTTTTCCAGGATTCAAACATAAAATTTCATGAGTTTGGCGGCCTTTTTACATCACAAGACCAAAAAAGACGTCGCGCAAATTTTAAGTTTAAACGCACTAAAGAAAAAAGTTTTATTGGTTTTTTTGCAAGTAAGTCATATCAAATTATTGAACTCGATAATTGCGCTGTTTTAAGCAAGGAGTTGCTGGCAACTAAAGAGTTAATACGTGACGGATTTAATAAAATTATGCCAATAGGCATTACAATAGCTATTAATGTGAATCACTTTGAGAACGGAAGTGATGTATTAATTATACCTGAACAAAAATTAACAAATAATACAGAAGTAGAGTTAGCTAGCTGGGCGTCTGAAACTAATTTTATCAGAGTTTCTATTGTTTATGTGGGCCAAGATGAATCCCGTTTGCTTTATCAAAATAGTGCGCCATCAATAGAATGGGGTGGTATCTCAATTACTCCGCCTCCTGGGAGTTTTCTACAGCCAACCTTATTCGGGGAGAATAAGCTGCAAAATCTGGTGTTCCTAGCTCATAAGGATGCAACTCATTGCTTGGATTTATTCGCAGGATGCGGAACATTAAGCGCAAAATTGCTGTCACAAAACGTTAGGATTACAGCTATTGATAGTAACAAAAGATGCCTTGAGGCTTATCAAAGTGGTTACAGGAATGTTGCGAAGGACAATTTATTAAAAACGGAAATGCGTAACTTGATAAAAGCACCCGTTAGGTCTGAGTTCGTGAAAAATTTTGATGGTATAATTCTTGATCCTCCTCGCGGTGGCGCTTATTCCCAAATGAAACAAATTGGGCAAACTAACTGCCCATCTGTAACTTATGTTTCGTGCAATCCGTTTAGCTTTGTCAAGGACGCTAGAATACTGATTGACGCTGGTTATCAGCTAACACAATTGAGCATATTAGATCAGTTTAGTTGGACTGCTCATAGTGAGTTAATAGGCAACTTCAAAAGATTATAAATTCTTCATCAACATGTTTACCAACATCTAAATAGGAAAAAATTGACATGATAATAAAACGGTCAATCACGATAAAGAAGCACTCTACCTCGATTTCGCTTGAAAATCCTTTCTGGATTTCTCTGCAACAAATTGCATCTAGTCGCAACATGTCTCTCGCATCCCTTGTAAGTGAAATAGATGTAAAACGAAGCGCAAAAACAAAATTGGGACTCTCTAGCGCTATTCGAATTTTCGTTCTGGACTATTATAAAAATTAATCAATTGTTCCTTGCTCGTAAAAGCTTGTCAATTTACGCTGATACGCAGAATGTTAAAAATTTTTGTTACAACTAGGTCAATGATGAAGCGTGTGGCTATACTTCAAACAGGGGTAAATAATCCCAAAATGTCTGCAAGCTATCCAGATTATCCCAGCATGTTTAGAAGTCTTATTGGACATGCGCAAACCACTTGTATAATTGAACTTATAAGCTTCCCAATAATGGAGGGTTCATCCTTGCCTGAGATTAATAAATTCGACGGTTTTCTGATTACTGGTTCAGCTTCGGGTGTCTATGAGAGAACAATATGGATGATGTCACTATTTGAATTTATCAGAGAAGTTCACAAAAAAAAGAAGAAAATAGCTGGGTTTTGCTTTGGTCATCAAGCAATAGCTGTTGCTCTTGGAGGTAAAGTAATAAAATCAGATAAAGGCTGGGGTGTAGGCATTAGAAAACATTTTGTTTCTAACACAAAAAATTGGATGAAACCTGAAAAAAAAGACCTTGAGCTTATTTACATGCACCAAGATCAAGTCATAAAATTACCCGATTCCGCTGTAGCATTTAGCGGAGATGAATTTTGTCCGTTTTCTGCATTTTATATCGGGGAGCACATATTATCCATGCAAGGCCATCCAGAATTTTCAGCTGATTTTGCGCAAGATTTAATCGCATTACGCTCCCACAATATTGGGCAAAAGAAAGTAAATATCGCTCTAGAATCGTTATCAAAACCGCATGATGGACCTATTGTCGGCCAATGGATAGTTAACTTCTTTTGCAATACATAATAAAAGCCTAATTGCGCCAAAAAATAATAGTACTTATTCTGTGCCACTCTCCTGAGAGAAACAAATATGAGAAATATACTTGGCTTAGATACAGGGGGAACTTTCACTGACGCGGCCATTATAGATGCCCAGGATTCGTCTATCATTAAAACTTCAAAATCACTCACAACGAGACAAGATTTGTCTATTGGTGTCGGCAATGCGATGCGTATTGCACTTGGTATAGAAGCTCCCAGTGACAGGTTAAGTTATGTTTCAGGCACAAATCAAAAATTGGCAGTTGAAGACATAGGGCTTGTATGTCTATCTACTACACTTGCAACTAACTCAATAGTTGAAAATGCTGGCTCCCATGTCGCTTTAGTGCTCATCGGTTTTGAAGAAGACGCCTTGAGGCTGGGCAAGCTTGGCAAGGCAATTGGACAAAATCCAGTAATTTTTATCGATGGAGGACATAAATCGGATGGAACTGTAAAGTTGCCAATTGACACTAAATCACTGCTGCTAGCCATAAAATCAACAGCGCCCCAAGTATCAGCTTTTGCGGTTGTAAGTTATTTTGCTACACGCAATCCAGAGCACGAAATAATAGCTCGGGATTACATCAGGAAACATACCCAAATGCCTGTAAGTTGCAGCCATGAATTATCTGCATCCCTTGGTGGTCCAAAGCGGGCATTAACTGCTTTCTTAAACGCAAAACTCATAAGTTTGCTTGAAAAACTAATAAATGCGACCCGGCAGCAGATGCAACAAATCGGCTTAAGCTGTAAACTAATGGTGGTAAAAGGAGATGGCTCTCTTGTTTCGGCAGATTTTGTAATAGAGCGTCCAGTAGAAACTATCTTGTCTGGTCCAGCTGCTAGCGTCTCAGGCGCTGCGTTTCTTGCAAACGAGAGAACTGCAATCATTTGTGATATAGGCGGCACAACGACCGATATAGCAATACTTAAAAATGGTAAGGTTGATTTGAGCGAGGATGGTGCTAAAGTTGGTGGCTGGAACACAATGATTGAGGCTGTAAAAATATGGACAAGCGGAATCGGGGGCGATTCTGAGTTGCACATCGGTTATGATTCTCCAGCATCTCCTATTAAATTAGGACCAAGAAGAGCGCTACCATTATCGCTTCTTGGTGAGCAATTTCCAACATGTATCTCTATTATGGAACAGCAGTTATTAGCGCCAATTGCTCTGGCAACTGATGCGCGATTTATAATTCCATTAATGTCAAAAAATGTACCTAGCTGGTTAGCTAGGTCAGAGGCTAAAATGGCAGAGCGCCTCATAAAAAATGGTATTTCTGCTATTGCTGATATAGCAGATACACAAGTTGCATTAGGAGCCCTTGATAGACTTATCAGCAAGGGTCTTGTTCAACTAAGCTGTTTCACACCGACGGATGCAGTTCATGTCCTTGGAAGCTTCGATATATATAATAAAAAGGCAGCAAATTTAGGTGCACAGTTATTTGCAAGACAAAAAGATAATAAAGGGCAATTGATTGCCGAGTCAGCAGAAGCACTATCACTGATTTGTTTAGATCAATTAAGCTTTGAGTCAGCTCTAAAAATTTCAGATGCCGTGATAGCAGGAGATAATGGAACAGAAAATACTGCATCTAGCACGCCTGCTATCAAAGAAGCACTATCTGAAAGGTCTCATCAATCACGTTTTCTGCAACATGATATCCGTTTATTATCGCCGATTATCGCACTAGGGGCATCCGCTAAAACACATTATCCATGCATAGCAGAGCGCTTAAATACTTCTTTAATTATTCCTCAATTTGCAGAGGTAGCAGGTGCTATTGGCGCCGCAATTGGCTCTATTCGTCAACAAAGTTCAATTATAATTACTCAACCAAAAGAGGGAGTATTTAGGGTGCATTTAATAAGCGGTATCAAAGATTTTCAGATGTTGGATGATGCCATTGAAATAGCAAAGCAGGAGGCAAAAATATTATCAGAAAAAAAAGCTGCAAAAGCGGGTGCAACCAAATCCAACACTACGTTATTTGAAAATATCAAAAGAGCTGAACTTGGAGCCGGCAAGAGCTTATTTATCGAAGCGGTGATAACTGCCAAAACCACTGGATATACTGCCTAAAATCCTAAGGTATGATCTCAGGCTTACTTCTAGATTTGGCCTTAACATTTTGTATGTTTAAAAATCACTTGCGTTTAGGTGGGCGTCTTCCTGATGGAGGCCTAATGGGCGCATTAATTTCAGCTTTTAAGTGAGTATATTGTGCTGATTTTGCCATCCCAGGAGCGTCGAGACCAAGCTGTTTGTTTTCGAGACGTTTTAATTCATCTCGCAATCTTGCTGCTTCTTCAAATTCAAGATTAGCAGCAGCATCACGCATTTTTGTCTCTAACTCCGCAATTATGGTTTGAATATCTCTTCCGTATAGGCTTGCATCCTTGCTTCCTACTTTTACAGTTACCCTGTCTGCTTTTTCATAAACAGAATCTAAAATGTCAGTAATATCCTTTTTAATTGTCTCAGGTGTGATACCATTGGCCTTATTCCAAGCGGTTTGCTTATCGCGGCGTCTTTTAGTCTCATCAATGGCGTATTGCATGGAATCTGTAATTTTATCTGCATATAAAATCACTCTTCCTTCTGCATTTCTTGCTGCTCTTCCGATCGTTTGTATCAGCGAAGTTTTAGAACGCAAATACCCCTCCTTATCGGCATCTAATATACCAACCAGAGCGCATTCAGGTATATCAAGCCCCTCTCTCAACAAATTGATACCAATCAGCACATCAAACAGACCAAGTCTTAAGTCACGAATAATTTCAATTCGTTCCAATGTGTCCACATCTGAATGCACATATCGCACCTTAATTCCTGCCTCATACATATATTCTGTAAGCGCCTCTGCCATTTTTTTAGTAAGGGTAGTTACCAAAACACGTGTTCCATTTGCGGCCGCCTCTCTTGATTCAGCTATTATATCATCAACCTGCGTTTCAATTGGTCTTACGATACATTCTGGATCTATCAGCCCTGTTGGCCGAACTACTTGCTCTATAAAAACCCCTCCTGTTTGTTCTAACTCCCATTTTCCAGGTGTCGCAGAAACGTGAATGGTCTGTGGTCTAAAATGCTCCCATTCTTCAAATTTTAATGGCCTGTTATCAAGGCAGGAGGGAAGCCTAAAACCATATTCTGACAAGGTTGATTTACGGGCAAAATCCCCTTTATACATCGCTCCGATCTGAGGAACTGTAACATGACTTTCATCAACAATGAGAAGGGCGTTTTCGGGCAAATATTCAAATAAGGTCGGGGGTGGCTCTCCTTGTTTTCTGCCTGACAGATATCTGGAATAGTTTTCTATACCGTTACAACTGCCTGTTGCTTCCATCATTTCGAGATCAAATTGTGTTCTCTGCTCGATCCGTTGCGCCTCTAGTAACTTACTACTTTCATTAAATTCCAACAATCTAACTTGCAACTCTGAACCGATTAATTTTACGGCCTGTTGCAAAGTGGGTCTTGGTGTAACGTAATGCGAATTTGCAAACACAATTATTTTATCCAAGCTTGTAATTTTTTCACCTGTAAGAGGGTCAAACTCCCATATTTGTTCGATTTCATCTCCAAACAGAGATATCCGCCACGCCCTATCCTCAAGGTGTGCTGGAAAAACCTCTATATTATCTCCCCTTACCCGAAATGTTCCTCTAACAAAGTTAAGATCGTTTCTCTTATATTGAAGTTCGGTTAATCGGCGAAGTAATTTTTGCCTCTCTATTTCGCCGCCAGTCTGGAGCGACAGTGTCATTTCAGAATAAGTCTCAACAGAACCAATGCCGTATATGCATGATACGGACGCAACTATAATTACGTCATCACGCTCAAGTAAAGAGCGTGTCGCTGAGTGGCGAAGCCTATCAATCTGCTCATTTATTGAAGATTCCTTTTCTATAAATAAATCAGAACGAGGAACATAAGCCTCTGGTTGATAATAATCATAATAAGAAACAAAATATTCCACAGCATTCTCTGGAAATAGCCCTTTCATCTCGCCGTATAACTGTGCGGCTAATGTTTTATTCGGAGCCAAGATAAGCGTTGGTCTTTTAGATTGCTCAATAACATGCGCTATCGTAAAAGTCTTGCCTGAGCCGGTAACTCCAAGCAAAACTTGATCCTTTTCATTATCGGCAATTCCCTCCAGCAACGATATAATCGCTTTGGGCTGATCGCCATTTGGTGCAAAATCAGACACAAGTTTAAAATCAGCTGGCGAGCGAGGTCTGTTCGGAGGCAATATATCTATCTGAGTATCCATGCCTATAACCTATGTCTTATAACCGATTTTTGCTAGTGATATCAGATAGAATTTTTTGATTTAGAACAGTCGACGAATTATTCATTCATTAGCAATTCAAATTAGATAAAAATCTGTAGACATCTAGCAGAATGAGAGCGTATTTTAAAACCATACAAAACCCCTTAATAAATTGGAAAAATTATGCTCGCTGATCGCCTATCTCGTATTAAACCATCTCCAACCGTTGCAGTTACAGCAAAAGCAAATGAGCTTAAAGCAGAAGGACACGATGTCATTGGGCTGGGTGCTGGTGAGCCTGACTTCAATACACCAGAACACATAAAACAGGCTGCTATGAAAGCAATGGCAAATAACAAAACACGCTACACTGCGGTCGATGGAATTGCTGAGTTAAAACAGGCTATCTGTGATAAATTCAAAAAAGATAATAATATTTCTTGTACTCCCGATATGGTAACTGTTGGCACTGGTGGTAAACAAGTTCTCTATAATGCGCTTATGGCTTCCTTAAACCCGGGAGATGAAGTGGTAATACCTGCTCCTTTTTGGGTGTCCTATCCAGATATGGTACTCCTAGCTGAAGGTACTCCCGTAATTATAAAATGTGGACAGAACAAAAATTTCAAGATAACTGCTGAAGCACTTGAAAACGCTATCACTGATAAGACTAAATGGGTTATTTTGAATAGCCCTTCAAACCCTGCTGGTGTTGGATACACCAAAACTGACCTTGAAGCTCTGGCGGAGGTCCTGCGTAAGTATCCCCACGCAAATATTTTGACAGATGATATCTATGAATATCTTGTTTATGATGATTTTAAATTTACGACAATGGTAGAAGTCGCTCCTGACCTGCAGGATAGAACCTTAACGTGTAACGGGGTATCTAAAGCGTATTGCATGACAGGTTGGCGCATTGGTTACGCAACTGGCCCGAAACAGCTTATCAAAGGGATAGCAAAAATCCAGTCTCAGTCAACAACTAATCCAAATACAATTGCACAATATGCTGCAATAGCTGCACTAACTGGCCCAGTTGATTTTCTTGCAGATAATAATGCTGCTTTTGTGCGAAGGCGAAACTTCGTTGTCTCAAGATTAAATGCAATTGATGGTTTGCAATGCAGAACGCCTAACGGCGCCTTTTATGTTTACCCGAGCTGCGCCGGAGTGATTGGCAAAAAAACACCTGATGGAAAATTACTAGAAACAGATTCTGATTACGTAACCTATCTATTAGATGCGGAGGGTGTAGCATGTGTTCAAGGGACTGCATTCGGTCTATCACCTTTTTTTAGAATATCTTATGCTACAAGTGATACGCTTTTAGAAAATGCATTAAACCGGATTGAGCGTGCTACAATAAAATTACAGTAACATTAACAATAATTGACACCGCTATATTCTGGCTTATTTCAGTTCCAAGCCTGAAATAAAAAAAAGGAAACAGAATGTACATTAGGCAAAAAAAATCATGGGAAATTTCTGAAAACGAGGCTACCTCTGAATCACTCTATTTAAATAGGCGCAAATTACTTCAGGTAGCAGGTCTAGCAGGCGCCGGATTAATGATAGGCGGCACCCCTTCTTTTGCTGCACCTATTAGTGGCTTTCCACCATCACGAAATGCCAAATATACACTTGACAGAGCCCTTACTTCTGAACAAGATGCGACCACTTATACAAATTTCTATGAATTTGGTTCGTCAAAAAACATTTGGCGGAAAGCGAAAAAACTCAGTACAGACCCGTGGCTTGTGACAATTGATGGGCTTGTTGATTATCCTATCCAACTTGATGCTAGCGAACTCACTAAAAAGCTTGGCGGCATGGAAGAAAGATTATATCGACACCGTTGTGTAGAGGCATGGTCAATGGCGGTGCCTTGGTCTGGATTCTCCTTCTCAAACCTGGTTAAATTTGCCCGCCCAAAATCAGAAGCAAAATATATTCGCATGGAAACTTTTTTTAACCCTGATGTTGCACCTGGTCAAAAACAAAGCTGGTACCCATGGCCATATATTGAAGGATTAACACTTAATGAAGCTAGAAACGAGCTGGCCTTCCTTGCAGTGGGGCTATACGGAAAAGCTCTGCAAAATCAGAATGGAGCCCCTATTAGGTTAGTTGTTCCATGGAAATACGGCTTTAAATCCATTAAATCTATTACACGCTTTACCTTTACAAATAAGCGTCCTGTTAGTTTTTGGGAGGAGTTGAGCCCGAAAGAATATGGTTTCTGGGCCAACGTAAGCCCATGGGTTCCGCATCCTAGATGGCCCCAAGATAGAGAGCGCGTACTAGGGAGTGGTTATGTTAAAACACAGCTTTATAATGGGTATGAAGAAGAGGTCAGTTACCTTTATAAAGATAAATATACTGATAATAACAGAGAGCTTTTTTACTAAATCAAAACAAAGGCAATCCAGACTATCAGATGCCCTTAATGTTAAAATTATCTTTAAATTGCAAAATCAAAATATAATGATGCTTTTGGGAAGAAAGTTTGTACTGCCACAATGGCAAACCCACTCTCTTTGGTTGATATTTTGGCACCGAATGAAGACGCACTAGCATCTGCAAATGTGTTATCGTCATCATTCGATTTACAAGCAGTTTTGATACCAGCACAATTTCAATATAAATACCGCTAAATGTTGTTGAATAGCTGAGACGCCTCAATAGAATCTAACGTTGATGTGCATACACCATCATCATAGAAAACAACTAGGACAAGACCGCCAAAATTAGGATATGTTTAGGTGAGTGCATCATGATCAAATTTATTTATCCGTCAAAGGTGATAATTTCCCTGCTGCTGCTCCCGATAGTGTATCTATCTCTATAATAAAGAACGTTGTTGCATCTAAAGCCAGTTTATCGACGCTATTGGTTGGCTAGTGCAGATAAAGCTTCAGTCACCGCCAAAAACAATCAATTTATAACCATAAATATTAAGACCATTTGAAACACCGCGAAGGTAAAATGTAAAAATAGCAGTTTGAATACCTATTGACAGTCCAATCTCTGTTAGGCTGCGTGAGCAACACTAAGAGCATTATCACTGGTAGTCTTTGACTTATTCGCACCGTAAGTATCGGCATCTCTGTGAGACTATGAATTATATTCAAATTTACCAATGAGAGAGATGGTAATTTCCTTCTCAACGCAGGACATTATTTCCACTACGTTTGCATTTGTTGAACCAAATGTGACGAGAGCAGTTATTGTTAAAAAAATTACACGTATAGTAGTCCTTCGAAAAAAGTTGCTCATCAACAGTACCACCTGTTGCCATAAGTTCTTAGTAATACGCATTAAAATATTAATAATTTATGACTATTTCGATTCTTCTGTTTTTTGCACGACCAGCTGCTGTATCATTGGGCTCTATTGGTTGGGACTCACCAAAGCTAACTGCCTGCATTCTGTTGGCAGTGACAAGAGCAGTTGCTTCTATAGACTGAACAACACTTGAGGCGCGCGCAGCAGCTAGGTCCCAATTATCTCTAAATCTGGAGCCAAATATTAACGGCACATCATCAGTATGTCCTGAAACGTCTATCATGCTAGTTTCATCTGCACTAATAGTTGCTATTTTAGACATTATTTGCTTCGCTTCATCTGTGAGCTCTGCAGAACCTGATGGAAATGCGCCTCCTGAACCAACAGTTACAATTACCTTATCATCAATTCGTTCAACGGCGACAAGTCCCTGACCTATTTCCTGTTTCAATGCTACCTGTAAGGCTTGTTCTGCTAACTCTGCTTTTTGTTCTTTTTCTTGCTGCTGTTTACCATCAATGTCGCTATCAGAAGTTTGTGTATTGTTTGCCGAGCGCTGTGCTGCTAACGCTAATTCCTCGAGCTTTTCCTCTAAACCGCCAAAAAGTACTTCTTGATCTGCTTTACCTGTAGCCTGTTTTACCTGCTCAATGGCATCTAACGTTTCCTGCAACATCTGTGGCAAGTTTTCATCTGCATCTGGTGTTGATTTAAAGTTAACAACTACATTTTCTCCAAGTGCTTCGATTTCAACATCTCCACGGTCTATTGCTGATTGTAATTGAGCTGCTAGTTCTGCTGTTTCCAGCATTTTGCCGGACTGATCGCTCTCACCACTGGCTTCACCGCCTTTAGAGCCTTTGCCTTTATCTACTTTTGTTTCAAGTTCTGGCTTTAATGTTTCAGTTGTTTGCTGTGTTATTTCCCTAGTAAGTGCAGGTTCAGGCGATGGGCTGAAATTTAATGAAAGCACAGTCGTACCTTTAGGTGGTTCCATAACGGGAACGACACGCTGCACACCAAATGCATTTTTAAGGGAACCCGAAATTTGCTTAAATTTAGGTACATTAAACTCTGCGAACGACAAAATCAGAACAAAAAAGGCCATCAGAAGTGTAGCCATGTCTGCAAACGTAGCCATCCAGGCAGGCGCTCCTACTGGAGGGCATTTAGGACATTCTTCTTCTTCTTCTTCGTTGTCGTCTTCGTTTTCAGCGGCTTCTGCCATGCTATCCTCGCGTAATCATCTTTATGAACATCCTATCAAAAATTATAGCCAACGACTTTAAGCTGCTTCCAGCGCCTCTTGTACTTTTGGTGATAGGTTTGCTGCCATTATATCTTGAATGTTTCTTGGAGACTCACCGCGGGAAATATTTCTTAGCCCAAGCACTACCATATCACGATAGACGACTTCATATGCCGTATAATTTTCCAGTTTTGTAACCATTGGTCCAAACAAAACGTTTGCTATAAAAGCGCCATATAATGTGGTGAGAAGCGCAACCGCCATCGCAGGTCCAATCGCTTTTGGGTCAGCCATGTTTCCCAGCATCAACACCAATCCGATAAGTGTTCCAATCATTCCCATAGCTGGCGCAGTGTCTACCCATGCCTTAACAACACCCTGACTTTCTTCATGGCGTATTTTCATCGCTTTTATTTCTTGATTTAACTGCGTGGTCAGCTTGGACTCGTCAGCGCCATCGACAAGCATCTGTAAGCCTTTCGCAAAAAACTTATCGGGTACGTCCTGACCCTCTAGTGCCATCATCCCATCCTTACGCGCAATACCAGCCAGTTCTACCATGCGGGTAATTAAATCTTCCTGTTTTCCAAGCCCTGGCATAAAAGCCTTTGCCATTGCCCCAAAACTTCCAAGAAATATGCCCATTGGGGCCATATACATTACTGCGAAAAATGTTCCACCAAATACAATAGTTACTGATGGAGCGTTCCAGAATGGGCCGACACCACCGCCACTAACCATCGCATAGACGATCATACCGACCGCGCCAATAAGTCCAATGAGTGAAGCTAAATCCATAATAAATAATCAACCTAATTTAAAAAATTTGGTACCAAAGTTGCAAGATTGATACCAAATTTCGACACAAGTGACGATTTTTAGTATCATTTATAATTACGACATAGAATATGTTTTATTAAATTATGATAGTTTTCTGAAAAGGATGCAAGTATGCCCGTTTTCTACAAGATAAAATTTATTTTCCGATTAATTGGGATTTTTTGCCTAATTTTGTTTGCTCCACCTACTTTTGCAAATAACGCTCAGTTTGTAGCAAAGGATCATATTGTTATTGACCTTCGGTCCGGCGTGGAATGGCTTAGATGCAGTGTTGGTCAAAGATGGAACGGTACTGAATGTGTTGGTGACATAGTCAAACTCAATCAAGAGATGTCTGTTCAAGCTATAGAGCTTGCAAATGAACAATTGGGAGGAAATTGGCGCCTACCGACACGCGAAGAGCTAGAAAATATTGTATGCCACAAATGCAACAGGCCCAAAATAGACACGTCTATTTTTCCAAATACTCCAGCAGAACCGTTCTGGACAGGGGAGCAAAACCAGTATTCTCCTCGCCATGTATGGTCAGTCAATTTTTTTACAGGCCACACATATGGCAGGTTTATGCCATTCCAAGATTTGGTGATTAGACTTGTTCGGGACCGTTAGAATTATCTTTCCATTTATCTATTAACCAAAAAGAAAACTTTATCAAAAATAACAAAATACCACCTATCCAGATAGTTGCGGCTATTCCGTCTACAGTTACCATACTCATAAAACTTAAGTTATCCCCGCCCACCAGGCCCGATATAACAATAAACATAGTGGCAAATATAAACATTCTAATTATTCTGCAGCGTTTACAAACCCCTCCTCGTTGAGCAGTATTTCTACTTGATGTAATCATATGATAAACCTGATTATTCCTATATTTAAGTCATGATTGCTTACAAACATAATTTTTAACATCATTCCTTATCATAAATCAATTTCCGTGCCAAATTGCACTATTTTAGCAAGATTGGATGTCTACTATTTGACATAAGCAAATTCTAGGTAGTAGTAAAAAATTTAACATACTGTTTTAGAACATTTTTTTTGTCAAAAAGCCAACTATATATAATGTCAAATTAAGATTTTGCTTTTTAAGATTTAGCTTATTTAAAGTAGTTGCATAAACAGGAGGTTCCTATGCAACTTATTCCATCTTTGGGCCAAAGACAGAAACAATCACTGGTCATGACACCCCAACTGCAGCAAGCGATCAAGCTGTTGCAAATGACGAATCTGGATATAAAAAACTATTTAGAGAATCAGGTTCTCGAAAATCCTTTTCTTGAGATTCAGTCAGAGGAAATACTTTTCCAATCGCTACCATCTCTAGAAAATTCACAGGCCCCAGACACGCAGACGGAGATTCAGCCAGTAGATTCTAACTCTGCCGCTATGAATAATGATCCTACAGAGCATACAGATTTTGATAATCGCTATAGCTCATCCTCGTTAGATTTAGGAAACAGCCAACCCAAGAATCATGTTGCTGATTCTAATTGGGATGACATTATGTCAAATGTGGCATCGCAGCCGGATAATTTAAACACACACATATTACGCCAAATTGATCTCAATATTAAGGATACACGAGAAAAGTTCATCGCCTGCATGCTTGCTGACGCAATAGAGGCATCTGGTTGGCTTGGTCAATCTTGCTCTGAAATTGCCTTTCAATGTAATTGTGAAGTAGAACAAATAGAAAAAGTACTAAGTAAGCTTCAAACATTTGAACCGTCAGGAATTTTTGCAAGAAGCTTATCAGAGTGTTTGACTCTGCAGGCAAAAGAACAGGGAAGTTATGATAACATAATGGCAACTATTCTTGAAAATCTTGAATTGCTTGGCAAAGGGGAACTCGCAATCTTAGCAAGGAAAGCTAAAACAGAAATATCAGAAATAGCCAAAAGATTGCAAAAAATCAGAAGCTTTAATCCAAAACCAACTGCCTCGTTTGATACCGAATATCTAGCTATAAATGCACCAGACATTATTGTGCGAGAAAGCTCTAATGGATTAATCGTAGACCTTAATCGTTCCACCTTGCCTTCACTTGTAATTAATGAAAAGTATGTAAAGGAAATAGATGAAGTTGCAAAAAATAAGCAGGATGTTGAGACAAAATCTTTTATGTCAGATTCAGTTGGCTCTGCACGTTGGCTAAAGCGCTCTCTTGAGCAACGTAATAATACCACATTAAAAATTGCAGGCGAAATCGTTAATCAGCAATCAGACTTTTTCAAAGAAGGTTTATCTGGTTTAAAACCCCTTTCTCTAAAAGACGTTGCAACAGCTGTAAACATGCATGAAAGCACTGTTAGCAGAGTCACAAGTGGGCTTCTTATGGCTACACCAAAGGGGTGTTTTACACTAAAGTCTTTTTTTAGTGTATCCATTGCTGCAACGGAAACTGGTGATGGAACAGCTGCAGCAGCTGTTCGCGATATAATAAAGACTATTATTTCAAATGAATTACCAAAAAAGCCATTTAGCGACGATGCCATAGCGACCTTAGTCAGTCAAAAAGGAATTAAGCTAGCGCGACGAACAGTGGCAAAATACAGAGAGATGATGCGCATACCATCTTCATCAGAGCGAAGGCGCCAAGCAAAATTAAACGTAGCCATATGATTTAATTTCTTGGATTTAGGGTAATATCGGTTCGGTGATGGTCAAAACATGAATGAGAGTTGGGCTTAAAATACTAATAGATTATCCGAAATAAATTTCAAATTCCCAAAATCTACAAATTGTACTTTTTTCACAAAAATTAGAAGGGAGTAATCGTATTTTGCATAAGTTTACTCCAGAGGGACAACATTCATTTACTATCCAAAAATAGATTCTAATTGTTTCCATGGCGCCAAAAATGGAGCTATAGAAACCTTAATCGATGATTCTTCGTTATCGTCATCATCGAACCTTACTAACTCAATTCCCATGAGTGCTAATTCAGTGCTCAAAATGTTATGGTCAATTTCAGAATCTTTTTTATAATTTGTTGAAATTATATTTCTGTCTATTTTGCTTTTCATATCTTTGTTTCCTGTATTCGTTCTGTTGCAGGAAGGTTGCATTTATGATGCCAACATGGGCAAAAAATCCAAAATTCTCATTTATTTTTTAGTCCAGAAAAATTCAAAGCAGAAAAGTAATTTTTGGTTCACTAGGGTGTATCTTTTAACACATCCTCCGCCATCTCGACGGTATCAATGCACCTGCTCACAAACGCCATCGTCTCTGCCCGACCATAAAGCTGGCACATGTGCATAATTCCAAATCTAGCTGAAGATAAAGCTACTGCTTCTGGGTCTTTACGAATGCCTGAAATCAACGTGAGCATTGACTCGACTCCGTCCCTTATAGATTCAAGTCGCTCCTGTTCGTTTGTGTTATCAGATAATCCCAAAGCTTCGATTTCATCTGGAAGCTCTTTTTTTTCTTTATTTAAATAAATAACAGAACCCATTATCTAACCTCGCTTAAATCGCTTATTTGACAAGAACCAATAACCTAGAAAACTAAAAATTATTGTTTGCTATAGGTACCCAAGATAAACGACAAGTTTGGTATTTCTTTTAGAAAATATTAGACAAAATTTTCCAAATAAATATGTCATTGGGATAAAGGCACACTATTACTAATAGGCAGTAAGCCTCAAGCTACTTGGGCTTAATAAAGATTGTCCCACATCGAAAAACTGTTTTGGGTCTTTGGATCCCTTGTTTACCCGAATTTCGTAATGAAGATGTGCGCCATCTGATCTTCCGCTTGATCCCATAGAACCAACGACATCTCCCGATGTTACATAATCCCCTTTCTTAACACTCAATCTTGCAAGGTGGGCATAAACAGTCTGGATTCCAAATCGATGTTGCACTCTTACAACGCGACCAAAAGAGCCTTCCCAACCAGAAAATACAACTGTCCCATCAGCAGTTGCTCTTACTTTTTCCTGCCAAGTGCCTGCCAAGTCTATTCCATGATGCATAGCCCACTTTTTGGTCACCGGATGCTTTCTTTTACCGTATTTACTAGAAATGTAATAATATTTCATAGGCGAATGAAGAGGAAGAGATGCTAATGCATCTCTGTAAATATCTAATTCAACAAATTGTTGCCTCATATATTCTAAGTAATCTGCTGAGCGAGGCTCCATTGGCCATTTTAGATTAATTCTCGAAATTTCTCCGGATTTTGGCTTTTGTAATTCGACACCTAACTGCTCAAATACATTTTCTATTATCCTTAATTCACGATCAATTGACTTTAAAAACCTAGCGCCACGAACTATTTCGTTCATAATTAAAGGTACGTCGCTTGGTATGCTCAAATCAGCAGCAATACTGTCAAACTTATTAAATTCTTTCTTATTAATTTCTTTGAAGACAACAGCTTCATCTATACTTTCCAATGAAACCGGTAACGCCTCTGCAAATTGCTTCTCAACTTCATTTTTTAATTTGGTTCCATCGTTAATCTGCGCCAATTGCGACACTTGTTTGCCTTCAACGTTTTCATCATCTACTTGCTTTGGAGTAACAAGCGACGACTGCTGCTCAATTATATTTTTGTTTTGATCTGGAACTAATACAAATTTTTTCTCAAATTTAGGCAAATCAAATATAATTTGTATTTCTTCAGCCTCCAAATTTGAATTCTTTATATCAAAGGAAGAGAGCATCTGCTCTCGCAATTTCATTAACTCATTTAGTTTTTTGCTAAAATTAATGCCTTCATCTGCGACTTCCAATGGTTGCTCATGCCAATCTGCATCCTGTTGAGGAAGACTATTTAATTGAACGGCACTGCGAATATCTCTTACCTTCATTGAAAATAGATAGCTCGAGATAGATTGTTCTTTTTTACGAGGGCCTAAATCTAGAACTGTTTGAGTACCTAATATTTTTTCTTCTATTCTATCCAACTCCGCAGACGGCTTTGGGCCCCTTATCAAGCTCGCATCAGCAGGGCTAATTAATTCCTGATTAGCAACACTAAAGGCAGTATTTAATGTTTGTACTGAAAAATAGCCTAACGCAAAAATAAATCCAGAGAAAATCATGGCACATGCACCGACATGAGATGGCTTTATAACAAGTTCCCAAGGCCCCCGTTTTCCAAACACGAGGAATCTTCTCTCTGCGAAATACCATGGCTGATCTTGGCCAACCACTGCGTGATTAACATGCGTGCTATCGACAATACGTGGCAAGCGTTTCTTTATTTTGGACCAAAGCCAACTTTTCATTAATGACCCATTCTATAAATCAAAAAGATGAGCACGATGTTGGTCAATATTTGGATTGTAAGCATTGAATATAATCCAATATTACGAGACTGATTGCTTATATCTAGTTTAATAGACGGATAAGATAATTGCTGTTTTTCGGTGCTTGACGATTGCATTTGTGAAGGCATTTCAATTTGCGGTGATTGTAGCATTTCGGTGTTAATATCTGCTTTTAATTGCCTTTGATTATCGGCTACAATAGTGTCTAGCTCAATCGTGCTTGAAACAGGCACTATTGTGTCAGTACCTGTTTGACCTACTGGATTATTTTCAACCGCTTCACGTATCTTCTCTATTCGTTCGCGAATATCAATTACATCATTAACCACGACTTCCACCCTATGTTTTTCTATGGCTTGTTTCCAACTAATTATACCCTCCCTTGTATTTGGCATAATCGTTGCAACTCTCATTAGAGTTTTTGGCGTTCAAATTTTATGTTAGAAACAAATTAATATTATAATATTTATGTTCTATATTAAATAACGACCAGTATATTTATTTATTTATAATAAAGTTTCCACTTTTATAGGTTAAAAATTTAATGGCTAAATTAGAAAAAAATACGACTCACGGCATGGTATCTGAATCAGTTATCGGCTCCGAAATGGAAATTATAGGCGATATAAAATGCAATGGAATCATGAGGGTGGTAGGAAAACTTGAGGGTACTATTAACTGTAGTGAACTCATCGTGGAAGAAAATGCTAAAATCAATGGCATGATTTCTGCCAGTTCGGTTAGTATTGATGGGGACGTCACAGGAATAATTAAAACAGAAGCAATAGAGATTAGCACCAACGCTTCCTTCAGTGGCGAAATATTTTATGCGCGAATCGCAATTGATTCTGGTGCAGATTTAGAAGCTAAACTCAACCATGACCCATCTGGTGAAAAAGCACGCAAATCTATAAAACCGGGCGTTACCGAAGCTGAACTTAAACCAACTAAACCAGTTAATCCACCCAGTGATGGCTCAGGTTAACATCTCTCATGGTTCACTAGGATCATATGTCAATTCAAGTTAATTAGAACGAAAGAAGAATACAAAATGGCAGAGAAAATGACCACGATTGGCGCTGGCGCGCATTTTAAAGGTAAAATATCAAACGCCTCTACAATAGAGGTTAGTGGTATTGTAGAAGCAGATGTTGCTACCGAAAAATTAACCATTAACGAAACCGGAAAATTTGGTGGATCAATCCATTCTAAGCTAGTGGTTGTGTCAGGAAGTTATGATGGCAGTATGGTTGCCGATAGTGTGTGGCTTATGCCTTCTTCACGTGTTAGTGGAGAGATAAAATATAAATCATTACAGCTAGATAGAGGAGCCGCTCTAAATTGTAGAGTAATCCAGAACTGGGACGAAAAGTCCCCATCTGAATCAGAAAATAGTGAATCTGAAGAGGGAAAAACGGCTACAACAAATAACAAAGATAACTCAGAAGTGAAGGCTTAGATCATGGCAGACGTAACATATATTTCACCTGAAATTATGATGGAGGGAACATTAGATGTGACCTCTGCAAAGGGTTCAACGGTTGTTTTGGCAGGGCATTATAAAGGCGAGATGCGTGCCGTTGATGTTAAACTCGAAACAGGTAGTACGTTTAATGGTAAGATTTTCGCACACTCCACCGAAGTTGGAGGAAAGGTTAATGGTGATATCAAAACTAAAAGTCTTAAGCTTACCAGTTCAGCTAGATTTGAAGGTTCGATTTTAACTGACGAGCTTGCGATCGACGTGGGCGCCGAAGTGAGCGGAAGCATCTCAAAGCTGCAAAAAAGTTAACTTAGTAGATAAAAAGATTTAAGGAAAATAAATGAAAAAAGCTGGTATTGGTGTCCTCATTCTAATGTTGGTCGGCTTATCAGCTTTTTTGTTATGGGAATTTGTACTAAAGCCAACACCACCTGAAATTATTTTTGTAACAGTTAAGCTAGATAATGGTTGTGAGTTTGATGACAATACCTTTGCAGTAGAGGTGTATGAGACAGGTTTGATATCTACATTTAAAAATGGAACCGCATATTTTTCTGCTCGTTCTGATCATCGACTTCACCTCATTGCTAACCCCGAATTTCCAGAGGTGCAATATGACGGGGATCTTGAACCAGTCACAAGTTCATTAATACTTAAATCATACTGCGATGTATCAGAGCGGATGATGAATATATTCAAATCAATGAACGAAACATTCCGATAGCGTCAGCCGCTTGGAAGAGCGTTTTACATAGGTCATAAGACGGCTAGAAACAAATGTTGGCATGTTGTTTGCTAGTTAATACTTATGACTAAAATAATCAATAATTCAAACGTAAGCGCGCCAGTCTTAATCTGGCAAAAGCGAATTAAATGGCTTTCGTCATTTATTCTACTATGCTTATATGTTTGCGCGATATGTTCAAAATCAAACGCGAGCTCTGACTTCACAGCTGAAAATTCTTGTGAGGCGGTTGCATCAGAAGCCGAAGAAGCCTTTAGCCTGCCTGAGGGGATTCTAACCTCTATAGCAAGAGTGGAGTCGGGTCGCAAAATGCAAGATGGCTTTTACAAGGCTTGGCCCTGGACCATAAATGATAATGGTAAAGGACTATTCTTTGACACACGTCAATCCGCTATTGACTATATTAATAAGCAAAAAAAACTGGATAATATAGGTATTGATATTGGGTGTATGCAAATTAGTGTTAAATGGCATGCCCATGCATTTAGCTCAAATGAATCCATGTTGGACCCTTATACTAATATAGCGTATGCCGCTATTTTCTTAGAAGAGTTATATCAAAATCACGGTGAGTGGGATTTGGCCATAAAGCATTATCATTCAGCTGACAAAGAAAAAAATGTGCCTTATCTGCAAAAAGTAAATGCTGTCTGGAAAAACCAGCCAGAACCTAAAATAGAGCCGTCAACTGCCTCTGCAAACTATACATCCGCCATACATCTAGAGGACAATTCCCACCAAGAAATTATACGTTACGATAAATTAACCCCGCCATTGAAGGTTGCGCCCGTGGATGACAGAGAAGAAATCGTGACGCATTCAGTCGGAATAAGTTCTGCCATTGAAGAAAAGATTATCTTTTTTCCGTCAGGAGAAATTACTCAAAAACACAGTTATAACGTACCCTCAGAGAAATTTGCCCAAACACAACCCTACCTAGCCAACGAATGGGACAAGGTTGTTCATTTCAGAAAGCTATTTTCAACGAAATAAGTCAACTTGAGCTTGCTTCCTTAGGTGCATCAAACTCCTCATAATGCGGATAGGTATTTACCATGTACCAATTATAAAATTCCCAATAGGATTGAGACGGATATTTTGACGGATTTTGATCTGAAACACAGCTTTCAATCGGATGGCAGACAGGTTCGAACGACGGATTAATAAAGGCTGCTATGGAAAACCTATGCCTATTTTTTGGGGGGATAACTCTATGAGGACTTGCTCTGAACTTCTCATTAGTCCACCGCTCAAGAAATTGCCCTGTATTAACGAGGATCGCATCATCCATTTTAGGAGGTCTAATCCAACTACCGTCAGTGAGTAATACCTCCAGACCCTCCACATCTGCTTGCGGCAAGAATGTCATAAAGCCCGTATCAGCATGCGGCCCCAAACCAAATTCATTTTCACCAAGTTCTGGCACTGGCGGATAATGAGCAAGACGTAAATAATTATGCGGCTTATGGAAATAGGGTTTGAAATAATCAGTATCAAGCCCAAGAGCGAGAGCCCAAATTGGCAGTAATTTTTTGCCTAGTTGTTCTATCTCTAACATAAATTCTTGAACTGCCGGTTTAAGTTCAGGCATATTTTCTGGCCATTGATTTTCGCCATAAAAACGTTTGCCAGACTTAACAAATTCATCCTCTGAGTCATAATCTGTTGCAAAGACAAGTGTTTCGTTACTGTCATATTTGGTGTTTTTATTATAAGTTGAATGTGAAACCAACGTCGCTCCTGGCTTGATGTAACCACGCTGGTTTTTATTAATTGATATAGCGAGTTTTTCTTCCATGGACAAATCGTGAAAAGCTCTTGTTTTAGAGAACATATCCTCAATAATTGATTGCGGTACTTGGTGGTTCTTTAAAAAGAAAAAACCAATCGTCTCACATACCTTTTTCAATTGTTCGGCTAGCTTTATGTCTGCATCTTCTTCCCCATTAAAATATGGTTCTAAGTCTAATACCGGAAATTCTACTTCTGACATTTCTTTCTCTCCTTAATTGCCCGTATTTAAGATTCCTATTATTCTTCTAATGCAGCTGCCATTATCTTATCTGGGTTAAATGGCATTTCCCGCACTCTAAGACCTGTAGCGTCCTTCAACGCATTCCCTATTGCCGCGGCAGTTGGTCCTGCCGCACCCTCCCCTGCTCCAAGATATGGCATACCAGGGTTAACAATAATATATGTGTGCATCTGCGGTATATTATCGAAGGTAATGATTGGATATGTATCCCAATCCCGGCTTACTATACCATCACGCTCATATAAAACCTGCTCGTACAACGTCCAGCTTGCTGCTTGAATAAATCCACCTTCAAGCTGAGCACGCACTCCCTCTGAATCAACAATTTCACCGGCGTCACAAACAATGTAAGCATCGTGTAATTTTACTTCTGCAGCCTCGTTTACTGACAAGGACACTCCTATTGCGCAGTATGCGGCCGAATTCTTATATCTTGCAAATCCAATACCGTGCCCGTATTGTTCATCATCCCTTATTTGGTCTTCCATAACCCGCTGTAATTTAGAAAGCACTGCAATGGCTCGCTCGTCCTTTAGATGCTGTAATCTAAAAGTAAATGGGTCTAGTTTTGCGATTTCAGCGAGCTCATTTATCATGGATTCATTTGCGAAAACATTTCCATATGCCCCTAAAGTGCGTAGCGCCGATGTGCGCAAAGGTAAATCATATACTCTATTTTTTACAAGACGCGGTTGGGGCATCTCATAAAGCATTTCCATATTGCGATGAATTCCACCATGAGGTACCATCATGGGTTCTGCTACGGGCCAAGGAAGAGCATCTTTTATATAATGTGCAGACACCATTCTGGTAGCAGGCTGTTTTCCAGTGATCGGACGGGTAAGGAATGTATCAGCAAAAGTCTCGTGAGACCAGGAACTAATATTTCCGTTTTTATCAATGCTTGCCTGAATTTCACACTGCATCGCAGAGCCATAAGGCTCCCAGCTATGCTCATCATCGCGTGTCCATTTAAGTAATATAGGATGGCCTGGAATGTGCCGTGCAATTATCGCTGCATCAAATGCGGCATCATCAGCGCCGTTATGCCCATATACACCTGCACCTGGAACAAATTGCACAGACACTTTGTCTATTGGCATATCAAACGCCTCAGTAATAGCAGCGCGAAGTGGATAAACTCCCTGATTATGTGTCCAAACCATTAAACCATCACCATCAAACCTTGCACATCCTGCTGAGGGCCCAATGGAGGCGTGCATATGGTATGGTTTTCGGTAAGTTGCTATTATTTTATAATTTTTATCCTCATCAATTTGTTCAAGCTCTGGGATTTTTCTTGTAGCAGAGGGAATACAGCCTTTTTCAACAAAAAAGCTATCTTTATAATTCGAGGTAAGCAGAGAATATATATTCTCTTCAGATAACTGTTTAACAGATTTCCACTTAGCAGCTAGTGAAACCCGCCTTGCAGCTTTTACCACGTGATATTCTTGCAATGCGGCAACAGCCAAGAAACTACCATCTTGCACCAAATAGACATTTTCCTGTTTTAGACGGCTGAGAACATCTGAATCTAAACTTTCCAACTCACAATGATAATGGGGCGGCCTTATTATTCTTGCATGAAGCATGTTATCAAGCTTTAAATCGTGCAAAAATTGGTATCTTCCAGTCATAATTTCAGCCATACCCTTAGCAATATGTGGTTTATTCTGAGAGGTATAATCGGCAGGATTTTTAGTTTCGACTTCTTCATCAACATCAACGTCTAAACTAATATCAGACATTAATTCCCAATAGGTAACGGACTGGTTGGTTCTAGCAGCACGAAATTGGCCATCGCTAACTTCAAGTTTTTCTTCTGCAACATTGAGTTTCTCAGACGCTTTTTTTGCAAATATATGGCGTGCTGTAGCGGTCGCTTTTTTTATCGCATATCCAGAATGCTGCATTGAAAAACTACCTGCAGTGTAGCCTTCATTAGGGTCGATATCAGTTCTGGTTTTTCTAACCGTAATGTCATCAAACGGAATGCTCAATTCCTCTGCTGCTATTAATGCAAGAGCAGTTGTGATACGCTGGCCTATATCAACCTTACCTGTGTGTAAAATAAGCCTGCCAAAAGAGGAAAAATCAAGCCAGTCACTTACCTTGGGACTATTGGAAAGACTGGAATGCTTGCTCATACTTTTTCTCCCAAACGAATTCGATTTACGGCATCCAGTATGCGAGAATGAGAACCACATCTGCATAAGTGACGATTAAGAGTCTCTTTTATCTGTTCATCTGAAGGATTTCGTGTTTTTCGGAACATTGCTGTGACACTGCACACAATGCCAGCGGTGCAATAGCCACATTGTGCAACGTTCTCTTCCGCAAATACTTGCTGTACTTCGCTCATCTTATCAGGAGACCCAAAACCTTCTACTGTTTCTATATGCATTCCTTCGAATTCAGCCGCCGCCCGGACACAGCTATTTGTTGGCTCACCTTCTACCAATACTATGCACGCACCACATTGCTCCAAGGCACACCCGAGTTTTGCACCTGTGTAGTCCAAATCATTTCTTAATACATAAATTAGCGGAGTATCTGGGTCTGTATCAACCAAAACATGATTGCCATTAACTGATAGATTTATTTCTTTCATATCTTACACCTCTATCCACTCATCACCCACTCTCAACCGATGTCCTATTAAATTAGGCCGCATTAATGTCTGTTCAACAAAACACCCTTTTTTTGCTGCTTCAATGAGTTCGATTCTCTGATCAGTTGAGGAAGGTCCTTCAATATCAATATTTATCTCAAAGCTAACTGGTTCAGTTACGTATGGCTCGCGTCCTTTCTGGAAACCTTGCCAGTGGAGACGTGTTGCGAGCTTAATTTCACCAACATCCAATTTTAATCTTTTCGAGAATGCCCTTAATTGGGTCATAAGACACGCAGTAAGACCCCCAGCAAACAACATTAGCGGTGTTGGGGCTGACCCATCACCTCCATGAAAACCCATTTCGTCAGTAGCAAGGTCGCACTCAAACGGATCTGGCTCAAGCATTCGAACTTTCATATCAGTTCTCATCCTACCTGGGTTAACAGCATCACATTCAAAAATCACGTCGAATCTATTAGTTACTTCGTTCATTAATTTTTCTTCCTGCTAAAAGTTAACATTATCACTGCCTTTTAATTGCAGAATCTCGCGGGCTTCCTCAGGGCTGGCTATTTCGAGTCCAATCCCCTCAATAATTTGACGAGCACTTTTTACTTGTTCAGCATTTGATGTCGCAAGTTTGCCAGGCCCTGCCCAAAGAGAGTCTTCTAAACCAACACGAACATTAGCCCCCATGGAGGCGGCTTGAGCTGCTATTCTCATTTGAGCAGAGCCAGCACCGAGCACGGACCATTCATACTGATCTCCAAAAAGTCTATCCGCAGTTCTTTTCATATGCGCTACATCTTCTGCGTGAGTTCCGATGCCGCCCAAGATTCCAAAAACGGACTGAATGAACAAAGGCGGCTTTACAAGACCTCTATCAAGGAAGTGCTTAAGGTTATACAAATGCGCGATATCGTAACATTCAAATTCAAATCTGGTATTATTTTCATAACAAGTGGTCAAGATGTATTCGATATCTTTAAATGAGTTTCTGAAAACAAGATCTCTGGTGCTTTCTAGAAATTCAGGCTCCCAATCATGTTTAAATTCTTTATATCTGTTCAACATCATATAAAGACCAAAATTGATAGACCCCATATTCAAAGAAGCGACCTCGGGCTTAAACATTTCTGCCGGCTTAACACGCTCTTCCACGCGCATGTATGGACTACCGCCAGTCGTTATATTAATCGCAGCGCTAGTTGCTTGTTTAACCTGAGGTAGAAAACGCCCAAAAGCCTCTGGGGTTTGGTCAGGTCTCCCTGTCTGGGGGTCACGAGCGTGAAGATGCAGGACAGCGGCGCCTGCCTCAGCCGCATTCAGTGCATCATCGATTATTTCACTTGGAGTAATTGGCAAATGGGGAGACATACTTGGGGTATGAATTGCACCAGTAACTGCGCATGTAATTATTACTTTTTTTGGTTTTGCCATACATTCCTCCGAGTCAAAATCTTTTACAGATTGAAAAAGATAATTTTTATCGATATTTTAATTGATTCAACACTAATGTTTCTGTTGACTGTTGAAAAGAATAATTTTTTATTAAAATGACAAGTTATTTTAGCGATTACAAATAAAGCAATACTTAACCTGCCAATTAAAAGAGAGTAAAAAAAATGGAAGGTATAATACGTCGATCTACAGAAGTGCTCCAAGCTATAGCTGCTATTTGGCTGATATTTGTTGCCCTAACCATATTCGCAGAAGTTACTTTTCGTAATTTAGGACTCTTTCTAGGTGCTGATCAAATTGTCCAGAATTCTGTGCCAGCAATTGTGTTCCTTCAAGTGCCATTTGCGATTGCAGCTGGAACCATGCTTAGAACTACGTTAATATTTGGTCTTGTAAAAAAGCGGGTTAGACTAACCATAAATTTGCTATCCTACTTAATTGGCTTAGCACTTTTTATAGGAATAGCGGTGGGCGGTTGGACTGATATGATACGAGGCTGGGAAATCAAAGAATACCAAGGAATCGGAGCCATTGAATTTCCTGTTTATATTATTAGAACAGTTATTGTCTTCTGTTCTATCATTGTTGCATTCATTTATCTGAATTTGGCCTTTAGAGCAATTGTTGGAACAGACACAACACCGATGGCACAAGACTGAAGCATTATAACTTTATAAATCTAAAAAAAACCCAACGGCTAAAGAACAGATTTGAAGGAACGAAAGATGGATTTAGATACCCTCATGCTTCTTACATTATTAGGGATGCTTGGAGCCATAGTACTGGGTGTTCATATCGCATTAGCACTCGGTGCAACTGCGATGATAGGCACTTATTTTATATTCGGTGATACCTATCTTGCAGCAAGCCAAGTCGGCGGTGCTGCATATGAACTTATTAGAGACCATGTCTTTATGACTATACCATTATTTGTGCTCATGGGTGATTTTTTATCCAAGAGTGGCGCAGCTGCAGACCTTTACAGTCTCATAAACAAAGGATTGAAAGGTGTGCCTGGCAGATTAGGGGTTGCAACAGTTACGGGAAATGCCGCATTCGCTGCTGTGACTGGAACCTCTATCGCATCTGCTGCTGCATTTACCCGGATCGCATGGCCAGAAATGAAGGCCGCGGGCTACAAACACTCATTCGCTCTGGGCTCTATAGCTGGAAGTGCTTGTCTTGGTATGCTTATACCTCCGAGTGTACTTCTGATTGTTTGGGGGATAATAACAGAGGATTCTATTGGTAAGCTCTTTGTTGCAGGGGTAATACCAGGTATCGTACTAGCTGTGTTTTTTGCAGCTTACAATATGGTGTCTGCAAGAATGAAGCCCGCCATAGCTCCAGAGCCGGATACAATTGGTGATGTTACACCACTGACGAGGGGACAAATTTACTCTGGCGTTTCTATTATTGGCTTAATAATTCTTGTCCTGGGCGGTATCTGGGGGGGATTTTTCACGGCAACTGAGGCTGCTGGAGTAGGCGCATTAGCGGGAATGTGTATAGCAATAGGAAAAGGTCTAAGATTTAAAGGTTTAGTGGAATGCATAATAGACGCAGGGAAAACTTCTGCTCCAATAATGATTCTGCTTATCACAGCAGGCATGTATTCGAGGTTTTTATCCCTTGCCGACATCGACTCGTTGATTGTAGGGGCTATGAGCTCTGCGGGCTTAGATGGTGCGTTGGGGCTATTAGTGATGGTTATAATTTGGCTGTTGCTGGGTATGCTCCTGGACTCAATTTCCATAATTTTGTTAACTGTTCCGTTGTTTATGACGCTTAGTAGTGGCATGGATCCGTATGCTTTTGCGATTTTTGGTATACTCGCTATTGAGGCTGGATTACTAACGCCCCCCTTTGGACTAATTGTTTATACTGTAAAAGGAGTGCTATCTGGGACAGGTCATGATGTTCCGTTAAACCAAATTTTTTCTGGTTCAATTCCGTACTGGATTATGATGTTAATCGTGATGATCTTGGTCGTTATTTTTCCAGGAATAGCAAGCTGGTTGACAACTTTCGTATGACATTGTTTCATATAATAAGATAAAAACTAGTTATCGTAGACTTAAAAAAATCTCGGGAGGATTAAATGAAGAAAAGTCTTATAAGCCTGATGAGTGCAGTTGGTTTAGCTTCTACTGCACTTGTTTCTACTGCTGCTGCAGACAGCTTTACTTTAAGGATAGGGTCCGGGCACCCCTCTGCACCTACGCCTTACGTTAGAAACTTAGAAAATGTTTTTGTCCCAAATGTTGTGGAGAGAGTGGCGGCTGAAACAGACCATAAAATAAAATTTATAGAAGCCTATGGGGGTAAAATAGCCAAAGTGCATGAAACACTAGAGGCTGTGGAAAAGGGATTGCTCGATTTGGGTGCTTATTGTGTTTGTTTTGAAACCGCTAAGCTTCTTCCATTGAACTTCGATTATTTCGTTCCGTTTACAAGCGCCGATCCGCGTATCGTAAATAAGGTGAAAGCTAGTCTAATCGAAAAATACCCTGAGTTAACAGCAGTTCTTCCAGAAAAATATAACCAAATCTACCTTCCTGGATTATCAGCGTTTGATGATTATGGAATTGGAACGGTTGAGCCATGGAAAAAAGCAGAAGAACTAAAAGGTCGTAAAATTGTTGCTGCAGGTCCTAATTTACCTTGGGTGTCGTTATTTGGTGCGATACCTGTAACATCAACGCTCCCAACTATGTATAACGACATGGCTACCGGTGTTGCTGAAGGAACTGTTATTTTCCCTACTGCTCACGGAGGGGGTTACAAATTCTATGAGGTGGCACCATATTGGACTGTTGTTGGTTTTGGTGCTATGAACCAGAATATTTTTACAATGAATGCCGATACAGCTTCCAAGTTGCCGCCAGAAGTTATGAAAATAATAGAGGAGGAAGCTAGTAATTATTCTGCCGCCGTTAACGAGGATGTTTGGGCTGGTTACACCAAGGGATTAGAAAAGCTTGTTGCTGTTGGCGAGGAAAAAGGGCTAAAAGATACGGTTTACTATCTTCCAATGGAAGAGAGACAAAAGTGGGCTGAGACAATAAAAGATTGGCCAAATACTCGGGCAAACGACATTTTAGATGAATATGGAGTAGATGGAATTAAAATCATGGATGAATATATGGACATGATGGAAGCTGAGGGTCACGAGTGGCCTGTAAGATATAAATTCTCCAAGCTATAAACTGTGATTAAATAATTTTAAAGCTGGCGGTAATTTTTTTACCGCCTGTTTTTTTTATCGGATAATAACAAAACAATTTGAAGCAAAACACGATATAGCACGAAGTTTTTTTTATGTCACGATCAATGTTTTCATTATTTATTATAACTTTATTTTCGGCAATCTTGGTTACGATGTTTATTAGTGCAATTGTTACTTTCCTATCATTGGAGCAGAAATCTTTGTTTATTTCCATTTGGCCCAAAAATTGGCTTGTTGCATCAATTGTTGGTTTTTTTGCTATTTTATCAATGCGTCCTATCGCTGTTTTACTTGGGCAAAAAGCGACAAACATCATTTATGGAAAACAAGAAAGTTAAAAAGCTCTATTCTTCTAAAATTGCAACTACTCTGGTAAAGCCTGCTGATGCATTCTTTATCTTAAAAGGAAATGCTGAAATCATAAAGCCATAGCTTGGGAGCTCACTGAGGTTAGCTAGTTTTTCAATATGCGAATATCCTTGATGCATCCCTGCTCGATGACCTTCCCAAATTAGCCCTGCATCTTTTGTTTCAGTATAAGTTTTTGCTGTATGTACGAACGGGGCGTCCCAGCTCCAACCATCTGTTCCAGTTACACGCACTCCCCTTTCCAAAAGAAAGATTGTTGCCTCTCTTCCTATACCGCATCCCTTAGATACGAAATCATCATTACCATAATGGCCTTCAGCTGCAGTATTCACTAGTACAATATCAAGTGGCTTCAACTCACAGTCTATTCGGTCTAGCTCTGCTTTAATATCAGCCGCTTGAACAACATAACCATCCTTAAAATGTCTGAAATCCAACTTAATCCCAGGATTAAAGCACCATTCCAACGGCACTTCATCTATTGTTATAGCTCGCTGACCACCACTCATTGTTGAATGGTAATGGTACGGGGCATCCATATGCGTTCCGTTATGTGTACTTACTACCATGGTCTCCATAGCCCACCCCTCTTCGCCTGGCAATTCGCTTTCACTAAGACCTGGAAAAAAGCTCACCATTTGCGACGCTGTATCTTTGTGGCTGTGAAAATCAATTTTCGGCAACATAAATGATGGATCAGAAGCAATGCCAGCCTCCAACGAAACAGATAAGTCAATAAAACGGCGAGCCATTAATACCTCCTTTTTGACCCCATTATCATAAAGTATGAATATATTTATCGCGATTATGGAACATCTGGATCCGGAAGTGGCTGCTCATTCTCTGGCACATTCCATGCGCGTTTAACGGCGGGTCTTGCTAAAATCTCTTTATACCAACGCTTCACATTTTCAAACTCATTCAAGTTAATTTCTTGCCAATTAAATCTTGCAACCCAAGGCCATATAGCCATATCTGCGATAGAGTATTCTCCACTAGCAATAAATTGGCCTTCGCCAAGACGCTTATTCATAACCCCATAAAGTCGTTTCGCCTCATTTTGATATCTGTTTTCTGAATATTCAGAAGTACCTTTATTATATTTAGTAAAATGATGAACTTGACCAAACATTGGGCCGACACCGCCCATTTGCCACATTAACCATTCCATTGTACGCCAATATACTTCCCTATTATTCATGTTCAGGAACTGGCCCGACTTTTCCGCAAGATACAGAAGTATAGCTCCTGACTCAAAAAGAGAGTAATTATTATTATCTCTATCGATAATCGCAGGAATGCGGTTATTTGGTGAAATTGCGAGAAAATGTGGCTGAAACTGCTCTTTATTATTTATATTTATCGGAAAAGTTGTGTAGTCAAGACCTGTTTCCTCAAGCATCAAAGATACTTTTCTACCATTTGGAGTAAACCATGTATAAAAATCAATCATCGTATTTTCTTCTTTTATTTTTTAATTGAACTTAAATATAACCGAACCTGTGGTTTGTCGGTTTTCTAGCATATCGTGGGCCTTTGGAATTTCATCAAAAAACATTTCACCATGAACACCTGTAACTAATCTTCCATCTGCAATTCTGCTAAACAATGCGTCAGAAGCTCTGGAGAATTGTTCTTGGGTTGCAATATAATTAAAGAGTGCTGGACGAGTAACATATAGCGAGCCTTTCGGTGCCAGCATACCGATATTGAAATCAGTAATAGGCCCAGATGCTTGTCCAAATACGACCCACAATCCACGAGATTTAATACAATCCATTGTACCAGGGAATACTGTTTTCGCCACACTATCGTAGGCGACATCCACTTTTTGATCAGCGGTGATACGCATCACCTCAGCAACGAAATCTTGATTATTATAGTCAATCACATGATGATATTTAGCAGCACTTGCAACCTTACATTTTTCAGCCCCACCAGCTGTACCAATTAGAATTGCGCCTATTTCAGCACCCCATTGTCCCAAAAGCTGACCAACTCCTCCAGCAGCTGCATGCACAAGAGCAGTTTGACCTGCTTTCAGTGCGAATGTATCATGAAGAAGATAAAATGCCGTGACACCTTTTAGCAGGCTGGCGGCAGCGGTATCAAAAGATACTGAAATTGGAATTTTTGCAACATGCTTGGACGGCACAGATACATATTCTGCATAAGCGCCCACAGGCATAACATAGGTAACGCGGTCTCCAACTCTTAAATGCTTTACTCCAGAGCCGATTTCAGTAACAGTACCTGCAGCCTCAGATCCTGGTATTTTTACGACCTCCTGATTTGGCCAGGGGTATAATGCAGTACGAAAATAAACATCCAGATAATTAAGACCAATAGCCTCGTTTTTTACAATCACTTGTGCATCAGACGCGTTAGGTATCTCGGCTTGTGATAACTCAAGTTGGTCAGAACCTCCAAAATCTCTTAATTTCCATATTTTTTGCATAGTCATTTCCCTATAGTCTCCTCATGGGTAAAATAAATTATCAAATCCAGCTATCGCATGTTAGATTGCGCCTTAGCATAAATCTAGTCCGAAACTGCGCCTTTTTTGATTGGCATTAGGTACAAAGCGAACAACATGCATTCAAAGATAAAAGAGGATTTTTGCTCACTCCACCTTTCTCAATTAGATTTATAAAAAATTAAGTTTAATAAATTAGCTCAAAAACAGACGCAAGAATATAATCTTTGTTCACAAAACAAGCAGCTATTGAATTTTCCAAGATAAGGATTGTTGATATTTTACATACAAAAAAATATAACACTACCATAATCACCATTATCTTTACTAACCAACAGGTATACAAATGTAAGCGATAATTTTTTATGATTTGAGCCGATGACGGCCTACTTGTTTGAACAGCAAGCAGCAAAAAAAATAACAACAAAAGGAATTTCAAGTGAAAGGTTCAGTATTAAGATGAGTTGTTAGTTTAAGCTGTTTCGTTCGGATTTACAGCATGCTGCAGGTTTGTTTGCGATTACCCATGGCTTCTATCTCTAATTGGTAACACTAACCTTTGGCAATTACTGAAACTTCGCACCCTTTAATGATAAATTCGAAAGTACTACAGCACTAACAACCATTAAAAAACCAGCGATAAACTGGACAGTTATTTCTTCACCAATTAACAAGGCACCTAATAACATTGCTGTCAGTGGATTAAATCCGAGTGAAATTGCGGCCTGAGTCGGTGTTATTATCATTAACGCACGTCCCCATGAATACATCATTAACGCACCACCTGGAACTGCAAGCATAAAAATTGCAAACCAGCCAAAACCATCAAAAGTTAAAGAGCCGTCCAATGGGGCCCCTGTGAATAAAGACAAAACAAATGTGGTTGAAACGCCTGAAATAGCTGATAAAACCATTACAGGTAGGTTTCCATATTTCACCATATATTTGCCTGAAAAAACGGTAAAAATTGCTGCACCTAATACACCCATCATAACCAATGCGTCTCCTTTTAACAGACCCAAGTTATCAGGTGAAACCTTAGTTCCAATAGCAGTAACTACTCCTACCATCGCCAAAGTTACTGATAATATTTTAGCCAAGGTGAGCCGTTCTATTTTAAATAAAGAAGCGATGACTATAGTTACAAGAGGCATAGTTGCATATAACAAACCGCCTCTGGCTGCGGTTGTATAGCTAAGCCCAAATGCCATAAAAAACGGAAATACAGCAAACATACCAAGACCTATTATTATAATACCCGTTAAATCTTGCTTTATCATAGAAATTCTCAGTACTTTTTTTGCAGAAAAAGCAAATAGAATTAAACCTATTAGACCATAGCGAAGAAAACTAAGGGTTGCAGGATCTGTCTGTGGTAAAACCATGCGTGTAAATACAAAAGTTGTACCCCCAAGACAGGCTGACAAACTCGCAAAAAAAATGCCCGTAAACATTACGCGCACAGAAGGTTTGGAAAACAAAAAAAGTCTTTCTAAATAAGGGTGAAATTAATATTTGGTTATCATACCATGCTTACCACTAATTAGTGGCATCTTTTTAAAGAGTGTAAATAATATTTATATTAAACTGAATATCTTATAATTGAAGGAAAGTTTTAACCCCTTTTATTGTTAATAGAGATGTATAATTTCTAATCTGTTGCTCTTTTGCAGGGACTAGCAATAGGTAATTTTTTAGCTTATAACTTGCGCAAAAATTTTGAAGGCTAGTGATTATGAATAATGCGCTTCCAGAAACAGCGATTACGCATGATAGTGATTTTATTATATTTGGAGGTAGCGGCGATTTATCAGTTCGAAAAATATTTCCTGCGTTGTTCTGGCGATTCTTAAACGGCCAACTAACCGAAAATTTTCGTCTGATTTCCTGTATGAGAACAGTCATTACGACTAAACAATTCGCAAATAATTTTCGGCCATTTTGTGAGCAAGCCTTTGAAAGTGGCATTGCAGATAACCAAAGCTGGGAGAATTTTCTTAAGCTCATCCAAATTTTAGAATTAGACATTGTTAACAATATTGGCGGTGAAGAGTTATACAATACCCTAAAATCTAAACTTTCCGAAGAAAGACCCTGTATTTTTTATCTTGCTGTTGCTCCTAAATTATTTGGTGTTAGTTGCGAATTGTTGCATAGGAATAACCTGGTTCTCCCACAAAGCAGAGTTGTCGTAGAAAAACCGTTTGGCCATGACAAAGATTCCGCGTTGGCATTAAACCAAGAAATACTTAGCGTATTTGATGAAGGCCAGATATATCGAATAGACCATTATTTAGGCAAAGAGACTGTCCAAAATCTTATGGCGCTAAGATTCGCGAATGTTATTTTTGAATCACAATGGAATAATAATCATATAGACCATGTTCAAATAACAACAGCTGAGACGGTTGGAGTTGGACAACGCGCATCCTATTATGATTCCTACGGAGCATTGCGCGATATGGTGCAAAACCATCTATTGCAATTATTATGTCTGGTAGCCATGGAACCACCATCTTATTTCAATGCGGAACAGGTTAGAACCGAAAAATTAAGAGTATTGCAGGCGCTCCGCCCCTTAGCAGAGGACGAGATACAAATAGGACAGTATGAAAATTACACTCAAGAATTAGACCAAGAAAGCAAAACTGAAACATTTGTCGCGATGAAAGTAAATATAGATAATTGGCGGTGGGCTGGTGTTCCTTTTTATATTCGCACAGGGAAAAAACTTGGGCTGCGAGCTAGCGAAATTGTAATTACGTTTAAAAATCGGCCACATGATATTTTTGCAAAAAATGGTGAGGCAGTGGCAGAAGATTTTCCAAATCGTCTTGTAATACGGGTGCAACCTCAAGAAGGATTAAGACTACATCTGACATCTAAGAAACCAGGTCCTGGCGGAATGAGATTATTTCCATCCGAGTTAAACCTCTCATTTGATGAAGCATTCGCTGAGAGACTCCCCGATGCTTATGAGAGACTACTGATGGACATTGCGCGCGGTAACCAAACATTATTTATGCGTTCTGACGAGGTTTTAGCGGCCTGGGATTATATAGATCCTGTCATCTCAATGGTACGTAACAAAATACCAGAGATTTATTCTCACAACAAGATGGGGCCAGAAGATAAAATATTAAAAAGAGAGGGTAGACATTGGTTTAACCCTGAATTGGATAAAGATATATGACCTCAAGAGCACAAACCATAGCCAAGTCAATTGCAGCTTCCCTTCAATACGAAATATCGCAAACATCTCAAGCATCTCTAATAGTTTGTGGTGGGTCGAGTCCAATTGAAATTTTCAGCTATCTTAATTTGCAACGAATTGATTGGTCGCTTGTTGATATTTTTCTTGTGGATGACAGGCTAGTAGACCCACAATCTGAACATAGCAACCAACTTCTTATCAACACCCATCTCATTAAGAACAAAGCAAGTCTTGCAACGCTGATACCGTTATCAACAGATTTAAATTACTTTAACGAACTACCCAAGAAGTTTACTGTTTCACTTCTCGGAATGGGAATGGACGGTCATTTTGCT
>CABXZZ010000002.1 GCA_902516825.1 uncultured SAR116 cluster alpha proteobacterium | reverse complement strand
AGCGCAAGAGATGAAACAAAGGATCGTGGTTTTCCAATAGATGATATCTTATTTTATACAGATCCGCTAAAACTCCTGGAACATGACGATATAGATGTGATTATAGAGCTAATCGGTGGCCAGGGAGGCGTTGCACTGAGCCTTTGTCGGAAAGCCCTACAATCTCGAAAGCACATTATTACCGCCAATAAAGCGATGATTGCGCATCATGGATTTTCTTTATCAAAACTTGCAGAGGATAATAATGTCACCCTTCAGTTCGAAGCAGCGGTCGCTGGCGGAATTCCTGCCATTAAAATCTTAAGGGAGGGTCTTGCTGGAAATCAAATAGAAACAGTTGCAGGTATATTAAACGGAACATGTAATTACATATTATCAGAGATGACATCGTCTAAAAGTGCATTTCCAGATGTTCTTAAAGAAGCACAACTCAAAGGATTTGCTGAAGCAGATCCAAGTTTTGATATCGATGGGGTGGATGCTGCCCATAAATTGACAATCTTATCTGCCATAGCGTTTGAGCAAAAAATTGAATTTTCCAGCGTCTCTATCTCCGGAATAAGACATGTTTCTGATATTGATATAAACTACGCAGGAGAGCTTGGATATTGTTTGAAGCTACTAAGTATTGCTCAACGTGATGGTCCAGCTGAGGTTACGATGGCGCTAATTTCTGATGATGAGCAGCTCGCTTCGGTGAACGGAGCACTTAATGCGGTGAGTTATAACGGCGCGCCTGTTCAATCCTCAATCTGTATTGGTCCTGGCGCCGGTGCGGGCCCAACTTCCTCAGCAGTACTTTCAGACCTGATAGATTTTTCAAGAGGTCTTTCTAATTATGCATATGGAAGCCCGGTAGATTTACTGTCAGAGCAAAAATCAGCCTCTCAAACGTCCAACAAAGAGCAACGTTATTACCTACGAATTGCTGTTACAGACAAGCCGGGAGTGTTATCAGAGGTTTCATCAGTGCTTAGGGATTATGGACTGTCTATAGCTTCAATGATACAAAATGGTCAGTCAGAAGAAGGACCCGTATTCTTGGTTTTAACAACACATAAATGTGCTAAAATAGCTATTGAGCAGGCCGCTGAGGTAATAGGACATGCCGAGCATGTGTTGGATTTTCCTATCGTTATACCTATATTTGATAGAGGTTTTTTTTAATTAATAATTATGGATTTTTCCCCTTCTACACCAAATAACCTAATGGAGGTTCATTCTTCATTATCAGGTGCCAAATGGATCTCCCAGCCATCAGACTTTAGAGATGACGTGGTTAGACGTCAGGCAATGCGATTGCAAGAAACGCGGGGTTTGCATCCTGCAATATGTCTTTATTTGGCCAGAAAAGGCGTTTTTCTTGACGAGTTGGACACTTATCTTGAACCAAAATTGAAGAAGTTATTGCCAGAGCCGTTTTTATTTAAGGGTATGGAAGAGGCAACTCAAAGACTCGTGCGCGCAATAGAACAGCAGGAAAAAATTGGAATTTTTGGTGACTATGATGTTGATGGTGCTTGTTCTGCAGCACTGTTTCACAAGGTTCTAACTTTTCTAGGCTGTAATGTTGATATACATATTCCAGATAGATTTAAAGAGGGTTACGGGCCAAATATAAACGCATTACAGAATCTTAAAAATAATGATGCATCCCTTATATTAACATTAGATTGTGGTACAGCTGCACATGAACCATTAAAGGCCGCGAGTGATGGTGGACTGGACGTCATCGTAATTGATCATCATCTGGCAGGACCAAGCTTGCCAAATGCGACTGCGGTAGTAAATCCAAATCGTCTTGATGATGAAAGTGGGTTTGGATTTTTATGTGCAGCGGGTGTTTGTTTTATTACGTGCGTGGCACTACTTCGTGCACTTCGCCAATCCGGATACACAGAATTGCCTGATTTGCTGTCCTTTCTTGATCTTGTTGGGCTAGCCACATTATGTGATGTTGTTCCAATAGAGGGTCTAAATAGAGCTTTCATAAGGCAAGGGCTTATTGTAATGCGTAATCGGCGTAATATAGGTCTTGCTACATTAGCAGATGTTGCTGGGCTAGATAAGGTGATTAGTGAATATGAGTGTGGATTTATTCTTGGTCCTCGAATTAATGCAGCAGGTAGAATGGGCAAATCTGATATAGGTGTTAAATTATTGCTAGAACCAGATCACGAGATTTCCGTTTCATTAGCCTTAAAGTTAAACGAGTTAAATAAAGAAAGACAATCTGTCGAGCAAGAAATTACGGTTCACGCTATTCAGCAAGCCGAAGCTCAGTTAGAAAAAAATCCAGAACTTCTCGTACTTGTGATTGCTGATAAAAGCTACAATGAGGGTGTGTTAGGAATTGTAGCAGGAAAAATAAAGGAAATGTTCGCAAGGCCAGTATTTGTGCTTGGAATATCGCCTGATAATATAGCAAAAGGCTCTGGCAGAAGTATTCCATCAATTGCACTCGGAAGCTTAGTTTTAGCCGCGAGGCAAACCGGTATCCTGCTTACAGGAGGTGGACATGACATGGCCGCTGGAGCTAGCCTTCATACAGACAAACTAAAAGCTTTTAGATTATTCCTGGAACAAAAAATATCGGCTAATATCTTCACTCTTCCTCAAAGAGAATTTGAAGTCACCTCCACTATCTCAGTTGCAGGTTGCACGTTTGATTTGGTAAAGAACATTGAGATGTGTGGTCCTTTTGGATCTGGTCAACCAGAGCCTAAGCTACTTCTTACTCACATTTCAGTCAGCCAGATAAATTGGGTTGGTCCAACGCAATCTCACTTTACAGCATTGTTAGACGACGGAACCTCGAAGCCACTTAAATCTATTATGTTTAATGTTGCTGGAACCAAAATAGGTAATGCACTCAAGTCAATAAATGAATTAGGCCCTTTGAAAGTTTTAGGCAAACTTAAGCGCAATGAATGGCGTGGAGGAAAATCGGTGCAATTTTTAATAGATGATATAGCAAGGCAATTTGATTAGCGATTATACTTTACTTATATTCTATTGTAATCGTAAGTAAGAAATTATTAAAAAACGTGCTAAAAAATTAGTTGATTTATCAACATAATAGAATTAAATAATGTGCACAGCGTTCGCTACGTCCCGTTCGTCTAGGGGTCTAGGACACCGCCCTTTCACGGCGGCAACAGGGGTTCGAATCCCCTACGGGATGCCACAGATAAATGAATCATTTCAATGGATTAGAGCGTTTTACCTGATTTTTTAGGCACTCACTGCGGTTTTAGGAAATTCTGTAACATTTGGCTAGAATGGTAACTCGCTTTGCCCATATAATCAGGATGGAAGTGTGCGTAATGCTCTTCTGTGATTCTCATACTTGCGTGTGCAAGTTGTCTTGATATCTGTATCATATCCACTCTGTTGCGAGCCGCCATCGTTGACCAACTTCTTTGAAGGTCATGCCACCAAAGAAATCTTAGGTTAAGTTCGCTGTTCAGATTTTCTCTTTTTTGAGGAAGGTCTGTAATATACCGAGGTTACTACTAAGCTATACTTTTGTTGAGGAAGTAGTTTTACTTTAAGATTATAAATTGATTTATTTATGTTATAATATAACATATTGATTTCATTAAAATATTTACATACAATTTGACTTTATATTAGGTAACTAACAACAATAATTTAAATCAACAGTGAAGGATTTTAAATATGCCCATTGAAGTAAAGAATTTTACTTCATCACCTGATGAAGTAAAAGATATGCCTAATGCCCGTATGGAAGCGGTAAACATTTTAGGCCAACGTATAATGAAATTAACATTACATCCGGATTGGAAATGGTCAAAGGATATTAAACCTCTAATTGGAACAGATAGTTGTCAAGCGACACACACTGGAATAATTATAGAAGGAACAATTCATTGTGTATGTGATGATGGAACGGAAGCAACTTACAAAGCTGGAGACGCTTATGCGATATCGCCCGGGCATGACGCATGGGTCGAAGGTGATGCGCAAGCTATTGTATATGAGTTTGCCGGAATGTGGGGTGAGTAGCTAAGTAGAAATTTTATTTTGACTAACATATGACTAAAAAAGAATACTAAATCTTTTTTGATTTCATATTTGAATGTTTAAGGGACCGCCTAAAGCGGCTCAAAATTTTCTTGAAAAACAGTTTGGCAAATACATTTTTAGGATTAGCTGTTCAGACGCAGCTGCTGAGAAATAGAAATTTAGAGCAACTAATATTTTAGCTGGCAACAAAAGGAAAACTGATAGATAAGTTTTACTTCGAAAATATTAAGTGGAAGGAATTTTTATGTTATACGAAAAATTCAAAATGGCATGGGACGAGAAAGATGCAGAAGCAGAATTTGCACTTTATCATGATGATTGGGAGTTTAAGTTTCATTCCAACGGCAAAATTATTAAAAAAGGGGATATGACTTTAGATCAGAGAACTGAGATGATGAAAACGGTGAAACAAACGAAACAAAGATGTTTATATGAAAATGAGGATATCTTGGTAACTCATATGATTGGAGAGTTTCCTAATGGTTCAAGAGATGCCATAATGATGGTTATTCTAAAAAAAGATGGATTAGCTTGGAGGACGGAGACTGGTTCAACCCCATTGTCAAATTAAATACAAAAAATCTCTTTCCAAAATAGATCAACCAAAAGCTTGAGCCAAAACCAAGCGCTCAGGAATTGAATGAGCTCTATACAGCGATAGCAAGGAGATAAAAAATCCTTGCACTCTTTCATAAAACTCGCGGTTGTATCCGTTATGGCCCTTTTTAGCCAGGGTGTGAGGACCGGGTTAATCTAGTGTCAGCTCATCGATAAGCTAGATGAGCCGAGAAGCTTTGCATTGATATAAGAGGGCACATAGAGCGTGAGAAGTTAGACAAAGGTCTTCAGGCTCATACTTGTTATTCATACCAAGGTCAAATAGGAATTGACCAAGCCTTTGACAAAGGTTCGGTGAAATGAGGAAGGTTTTATATACCTTATTTGAACTTTTGTATGGAGGCAGAAGAACTTATAAAGGGCGCGAGCCAAGTTCTTAAAGAATGCAATAATCATATCATGCAAAATTTTAAATATACTTTTAATTAATAAAACACGTAAGTATAAATAATTTATGTGTAGCGGTGGCAAAAGGTAGTTCGAGGAAAGGTGGAGGAGGGATTCCTTCTCATATGATGAGACATCTAAAAATTGATAATTGTCTAGAGTTCAAAAATGAATACAACAGTTGGCAAATAATTAACTAAAAATAAAGTCCTAGGCAGCCATCATGAGCACCGTTATCACGACAAAGTTTTTAATGCTTAGTAAGAGTACTTTTTTGAGGAGGTAAAATTAAATTTATCGTTTATTGACATAATGTTTTCATAAAAAGCGTTATCATCAATCACCACAAAGAAAGGAGTTAAAAATGGCGTTATTAGTAAAAGGTGAAATCACAATTACAAAAGGCTGAAATACATGGAAAAATATGGTTGCGGAATCTAAAGACAAAATGGAAGAATATGGCATTTCATTCATTTTTGCGGGCACTCAAATGGATGATGAGACTAAACTTCATGTTGTAATGAAATTTGATAGCATGGAAGCACTAGAAAAATTGAGAAACGATGATGAGCTTACTGAGAGAAGACGGCAGGCGGGCGCAGTAATTGAAAGTGGCATACAAGTCCCAATTTCAAGCGACTATATGACAAATTTTCCTGATACATTTGTGGTGAATTAATTTACCACTGCTAAGCGTCTTGCGAAAATCAATCGACAAGGGGCTTACACAATAACGAACAGACTTAATAGACCTTTTATAATTCAGGGCCTTTAATATACCAACTAGTGCTTGCTATTCCAGCATAATAGGATATGGCTACCTTTTATTTTTTTTGTGTACAGGCGAACAGAAGAGAATTGATAGCTTAGATAGGTTTTTCAGAGATTTGAAAGAGTGTATCTGGTATGTGGAAAAAATCGGCAGGCAGGGGAGCTCTACTGTGTCCTGCTGCTTGCCAAAGTTGGTTAATTCTCATTCAGTAATGGGATGCTAAATGTTGAATTAGCCACCCATAAAGTAATTGTTTTTTGGTGTTTGATTTTATCTACGTTATTCTCTAAAAAGAATACACATTGAATGAGATTTTTTTCAATAATTTAGGGTAATTTTTTGATTTTCGACTGATTTTATAAGCATTAGTCATCATCTTCGGAAATTTTGTCACAAACAACGTATATGTTTTACAAATCTATACAGGTCATTAGTGAAAAGCTAAAAACCATACACCTTCAAGACTGATTTATTCTTGTTGAATGAGACCAGTTCGCCTATGGCTGAGGTCTATTCATTTTGATTATAGCGGGTGACTCACGTTTTTGGTGGTGTATAATTTACATCTTCACTATATTTTCTGATATTTCCTAGATCAAGCGCTTCGAGTATCATTGAGTCTTTTAACGTGCCTGAGGCTTTTGCATTCAAAACAATCGCTGCAACTTTCTCATAATTATCGAATTCAGCTATAATGCAAAAATCATACTCTCCTCTAGTAATGTGATAGTCTTTGAAAATACCGCCAACACTCTCAATCATTGTGACCATCGCTGCTCTCCTGTCAGAATTACCTTTTATTAGTGGACCAGCCGAGTCATTAGTGTAAGTTCCCATCATTAAATATAAAGCCATAAAACAAACTCCCAAAGGTTGATATTTTATTAAAAACTAAATTAATTATACGAATTAAAGGACAAATATTTAAAAATCGTAACGCAATTATTTTAATAGTGGAAGATAAATTGCGCATCTAACTTGATTAGCACGAAGTAATAACGATTTATTTGTTTAATTGGCTACGATGACTTATGGTCAGCTACTTATGCCTAACTAAGGCGCACAAAACACATTGCATTCTTAAATTTATCCAATGCACTGTTTTTAATTATTCTATATCTCGTTTTGGATATTTAGATGAACATTATTAGTTGGACAGATTGGTTGCTAATAAATATTTTTAGATACAGTATTGATGCGTTGACGATTTTCAAAGTTAACCCACAAAAATTGTCTAAAAGGCTTCCTTGATTACCCCTGCAATTTGGACAGGTCTGGCTATAAATACTGTTTATGATTGTCATTTTGGCCAGAGAAAATTACTTGGAACTCATCGTTATATACGTTCTATATTTTTAAAAAACAGATTGGGTCACTGCCAAGTAGTTCAAACCTATATGGAAAAAAATTTGCATATTTTTTGGGCGTATTGCAATTATTATAAATATGTAACTTTTAGACCCATTAGTTTAGGAATATGATTACACCTTCTATTATTGAAGAAATCAAAAGGGACACAGATGTATGTAAGGACAATCAAAATTACCTTCAAAGATGCGATGGCAAAAGAAATGTTTGTGAATTACACCGACACTAAAGCTGATGAAAAGGGTATTGGAAACGGAACGCTAATGAAATTTATCATGAGTAATTCTGACCTTATTGCAACACTTATCCTTATATTCCCAGATTATGATACTTTTAGACGTGATGATGAAAATCTAGCATCACCAATTATTCAATCAATGAGAAACCAAGATTTAAAGGTAGAATTGCATCAAGGCGAGATTGTTGGAGCCACAGCTGTATCAACAGATTTTCTAAAAACCTTAGAAAAAGAAGCAACCTTTTACTCGTCTAAATAGAAGTTCTTCGTTTAAATGCCCTCAGTCGGTTTTGAGTAATTAGTAATTTTATGATTAAATCTAAATTTTGTTAAATAAGAATATGAGCGCATTTTTAATTATTGATGTTGTAGTTCAAAATGCAAATATTTTTGAGCCATATACACAAAAAGTTGCATCAATCATTTATGATTTCGGTGAAAAATTCCTAGTAAGATGAGGGGTGTATACAATCGAACAATCTGAATTATGGTCGCCGAATATGCTGGTAATAATTGAGTTTCAATCAAGAAACTAAGCTGAGAGATTTGTAAATTCTAGCTAATATAATAATTCAACATATATCTAAACTAACTGCACAAACAACGATGGTCATCGTTGACGGCGTTTGAATCAAGCAGTTTTCGAAAGTTTTTAATTTTGTCGGCCAAAAATATAAATATTAAAGGAAGAGTGGAAGAGTAGAAGAATGAAACAATTTATGTGCACACATAGTTATTTGTCAGGGGACGCAAAAGAAAGAATTACTAGTCAATTAAGAGATGCTACTGATAGAGAATTTTTAGAGATGAACAGTAGTGAAAAAGCAAGAGTGCTTCAACATTGGGCCGGAAAAGATGAATTTTTCTTTTGTCATTGGGAAGCAGAGAGTGAGGAAGAAATACACAATGTTCTTGCAGAAATTGGTGCAGACCAATTTATAATTACACTAGCCAATGAAATGCAAAGATACGTTACGAGCTATGACATACAGGATAAGAAACTCGTCATCCCGGAAGATCAATAAGCACTGTTGCAGAAATATTTTTTAACATTATTTAATGAGAATGATTATCAGTAACAAATATTTATTGACAAGTAGCTGCTATAATTTTAAGTTGTTTTAAATGATAATCATTCTCACTTAATTATGGAATTTAATTATGAAATATTTAATCGGCAGTTCAATTCTTATCACAACAGTTGCAGCAAACTTAGCGTTTGCCGCAGATGTCTACGGTCCATATCCCATTACCTTGAAAGGATATGATGGGGATGCAACTAATTCAGTCTCATATTCAGGTCAGGTTGGTCGCCAGTTGTTACACAATAGTTTAAAAAAAGCTATCAGTAGTGGCGCAGCAATGAATGTGACTAAAGCTTATTTTAATGGCTCAGATTCAGATTTAACTCTTTTAGACCCGGTATCGAGCGCAGATTTCAAGGTTGACGTTACCAACATCAACGACGTTTCAAAAACTAATCTTTCTGGGAAAGCTTATAAGGGAACCATAAATGGGTGGCCAGGTGCAATGACTGGTAAAGAAGTTCTCGAATCAATGATAGAGCGCGCAGCCCAAACTGAAAATGGTTATGACGCTATTCACGGATATGACTATGCACAATTAGTATCAAAATTTGCCATGGGTGCAGTCTTTTATCATCAAGCGTGCGACAACTATTTAGACGAGAAGCTTGAAGCTGACAACAAGCCAAATAATAAGCCATACAAAGATGGAGCATACTATACAGGAAAAGAACACTCTTGGGATGAGGGATTTGGATACTGGGGTGCAGCGGCTCACGGTGCAACATTGTCAGCTAGGGTAAATTACGACATAGCAAAGAAAAAAGACATGGCATCAGCTGACGCCAATGGAGACGGTGTAGTAAATCTTAAGTCTGAAATGAATTACGCGCATGCATATTACGCATCTGCTTATGATAAAGGTGGAGTAACAGACTACTACAACACTATAACTGAAGCATTTATAGATGGAAGACAGATAATTACTGATGCGAATGGTGACGCGTTGAGTGATTCTGCTAGAACTGACTTAAAAGCCAAAGCAAGAGTTATATGTTCTAATTGGGAAAAGGTTATTGCGGAATCTGTATTTAAATACGCGGGTAGCGTTTACGGCGACTTAGAAAAGCTAAAAGCAAACCCTGGTGATGAAAAACTTATGCGTGCTCATGCTAAGCATTGGGGCGAATTAAAAGGTTTCGCATTATCATTGCACACTAGCGGTCAAAATTTAGGTGAGCTAGGCACCCGCATTGACCGACTTATTGGACTTGGTCCAGTAGTGAACGGTTCTGCTGTTACTGGTGTTGACGGTGGTGGTAACTACTTTGAGATGGGTGATGCAGATGCCGATAAATATATGGTGCATATGTTAAAATTGCAAAAGTTAATGGAAGATGAGTTTGGAGTAACAGCAAAAAATAATGATAAACTTGCTGGTATCTCAAATATTTCAGAGATTTTGGGTGCAGGAGATAGTGCCGAAAACGACTAGGACTGGCTGTCTGGAAGGGGGTGTATATTATGCTCTCCCTTTCTTTCTTTGGGATTAATTTAGATGAGTGAGATAATTGATATTTTTCAATCGGACATATTGGGTCAATTTTTAAATCCTAGGCGTCGGCTGTTCTGGGGCTATCTTCTATCTGCCATCATCATTGCTTTATTATGGCTTAACTTAGTTAAAAAAATTAATTTGAGACGTGCATTCAATACTATTTTTGACCCATCCGTACTACTAAGTAAGTCTAGTCGGGCAGATATGATTTGTTTTTTAATCAACAGAGTATTCTTAATTATTTGCAGGCCAGTATTAATAACCCAAATTTTTATTGCGACCGCTATTTATCATTTCCTTCATTTTCAGTCGTATATTCCAATTGGTTTGTTTGAAACAACGCCAGTTTTTATTTCCACTATATTATTTACCTCATGTTTCTTTCTGATAGATGATTTTTCTAGATTCGCCCTTCATTATGCACTACACAGAATACCCGCTCTATGGGAATTCCATAAATTTCATCATAGTGCAGAGACATTGACACCTCTTACTGTGACCAGAACCCACCCCGTCGAAGCTATTCTTTTTACTTTAAGAAGTGCTATCATTCAGGGGAGTGTGATAGCTATTTTTCTATTTCTATTCGGGCAGCAGTTAAGCTTATTTACGATTTTAGGTGTAAATATATTTGTTGTTCTTTTTCATGGCCTCGGTTCAAATTTACGCCACTCACATATTTCCGTTAGTTATCCAGAAGCTATAGAAAAATTTATAATGTCGCCAGCGCAACATCATCTTCATCATTCAATTCAAAAGGAACATTTTGATAAGAATTTTGGGGTTGCTCTATCAATTTGGGATAAAATGGCCGGCTCCTTCCAGTATTCAAGCAAACAAGAACTCACGTTTGGAATTGGTTCTGAAACACTAGAATATACTAGAACGATTGCTCATATGTATATGTTGCCATTTAAAAAAGTTTTTAATATGCGGAAGAAAATTTTTTATCAAAAATGAAAAAAGTGAAACTAATTTCAACCACTCGTAATAAAACTCATTAAGTTACAAGGACAGAAAATATGGTTAAGATTTTATATACCGTTTTTGGAGTAATGTTTTTTTTCAGTAACACGTTGGTTGCTGAAACTATTGGCATATATACTCACAGACAACCTTTTCTTCTTGAACCAATTTTAGAGGCTTATACTGAGAAAACGGGTATCGGGTTTCAAACAGTATATGCGCCTCAAGGGCTTGCTACGAGAATTGAAACTGAGGGAGAAAATACCAAAGCAGATCTTGTTTTAACCGTTGATATTAGCCGCATTAAAGAGCTTGCCGATACGGACCTCCTTGCTCCATTTCAATCAGACATTATTAGAGATAATGTCCCCTCCCATTTAAGAGATTCTAACGATAAATGGACAGCGTTATCGTTACGCGCGAGAATAATCGCCGTATCAAAAGAGCGTGTAGGAAAAGACGCGATAACAAATATAGAAGAATTGGCATTGCCAAAATGGAAGGGCAGAGTTTGCTCAAGAAGAGGGAGCCATGTCTATAATCGTGCTGTGTTAGCCTCATTGATAGCGCATAACGGTGTTGAAGAAGCCAAAAAATGGGCGCTTGGATTTGTCGATAATCTCGCTAGAAGGCCGCAGGGAAATGACCGAGCTCAGGCTAAAGCTATATTTACTGGACAGTGTGATGTTGCTTTAATGAATACTTATTATTTTGGCAAAATGAAATTTTCTGAAGACCATCCAGAACAAAGAGAGTGGGCAGATTCAATGGAAATCGCCTTTATAAATCAGGAGGGCCGTGGACAGCATATGAATATTTCTGCTGCCGGTATTCTTGAAGGTTCAAAGAAAAAGCAGTTGGCTAGAGAGTTTTTGGAATGGCTGACCTCTAAGGAAGCACAACTGATTTACACAGAAGTGAACTTTGAATATCCAGTAAACCCGGACTCAGAATACAGCAAAGAAGTTGCATCTTGGGGTTCATTTAAAATGGATGATTTACCCATGAACGTGATTGCAGAACAAAGTCCAATGGCACAACGAATAATTAACGAGACTGGTTGGTAGATCAATTCTCATTTTTAATTTCTTCTTGGTGAGATAGAGGTCAGAAAAAATGGTAAAAATAAGCATATGTCCATATTCTTATATCTCTTCGGCTTTAAAATGTAATGCGATTAAGCTCGACTATCATTTTACGATTGCAGGTAAGAAAAAAACACCAACAGCAGCTTTCATCGAGAGCGTTTTGCAATACAGGACATTTTTTCCAGATACTCCAGCGTCAATGGTTCCGCTTAAGCTTTCGTCTATTTTACATCCAAAATTTGATTTTGTTCCGGTTGACTTAAAAAATATTAAGCGTTGACGTTTGGATAAAACAATCTCACTCGATTGATAAAAGTATAGAATATTTCCAAGTTTAATTATAATCATAGCTTGAAGAAAATTAAGAGACCGATTATCTTCAGGTGTTTTTATTTAATCGTATTTTTAGTTATGGAGAAATAAATGGGCTCAACAATCGGTTTGTATTTAGTGATCGGATTTATTTTATTCCTCGTTGTGGGGATTTGGGCATTCGGAAAATTATCAGTTGACCCTGATTAATTCATTAAATCACAATTAATATTGCCAAACTTGCCAATACATCATTTTCGCTTTGAACCAAAAATCAACTTCTCTTATTGGGGGTAAGTTCAGAAGCCGCTTGAAATGCAAGCAACACACAAGTAATTCGGTTTTTTATTTTTTTTACAGGCTCAAAGCATAAATACGCATTGTCAGGAGCAGATTCATTATTATTCAAATAATTGTCCATTTTATTAGTTAGCTTTTTTAAATCATCTAAATTTTTACCAATTGCCGTTTCTCCCAACATACCAGCACCCGCTTCGCATAACGCACAACCGCGCACAAATAGATGAACATCAGAGACGACTTCATTTTTAATGACCATATCAATGGTGACTTTATCACCACATATCGGATTATTTTTCTCAGCGCTGTGGGTGGGCTTATCTAAAGGTTCAGAAAGCCTCGCAGATTTAGCTAGTTCTAAGATTTGGCCTCGATATATATCTTGCACTTTTAAGACCTTATTCACTATAAAAAAATATTAATATAATGTGCGTAATTTATCATAAAATTATTCTTATATTGGTGGAATTTTTTTTAAGCTACTGAGGATAACAGTAAATAAATAGATATTACAGCTATCCCAAAAGCCAATACGATTGTCCAATGAACAGATTTATAAACATTTTCTTCAGGAACACCCGGTGGACGTTGTTTTTTATTTTCCGAATCCATTTAATTAAATCACCATCTTCATAATAATTTAATACAACATAGTAAAAAACTATGAATTAAAAAAGAATTAATATATTTTTCAACAACAGTATTTCATAAAAATTTAAAATAGAACGAGTGATATTTCGTAAAAGAATAAAATTATTCAAAATAACCCAGAACGATCTTGCTTATCAATGGATTAACATTAAGCTAGATGCATCAATTAGTGCTGTTTGTTTTGGAATAAAAGTAGGTAATATACGCATAATGGAACCGAAAGCATCGAAACAGAGACAAGCAACACGTGGTTTGTCTTTGATGGCTTACACAGGATTGATGATCCTATTATGGCTCGTGCTGTCTGGTCATTATACACCCTTATTACTTTGGTTTGGTGTAATTAGCTGCACATTTGTTGTTTTTCTTGCATGGAACGGCAATTTTTTCAATGGGGAGATAAAACCAGAGCAGCTATTCGTAAAGGTTCCTGTCTATTGGATTTGGCTAAGCGGTGAAATTTTAAAATCCAATATCGCTACAGCAAAAGCAATCTGGATGAATAAATTTGATCCCGAGCTTTTTTCAGTAACGGCAACTCAGAAGAATGAGAATGGGCTTGCTAATTATGCTAATTCTATAACGCTAACCCCAGGTACTGTTACAGTTTCTATAAATGAGAATCTTTTCCTTGTGCATGCGCTAACAGCTGAGATGGGTGATGAAGTGCGCTCTGGCACTATGGATGAAAAAGTAACGAAGCTGGCGTTATGATGTTTGTTGCTGTTCTTATTGCCTGTGCTGTTTGTATAGTAATGCTTGTTGTAAGAGCTGCAAGCGGACCTTCTGCTTTTGATAGGATTTTAGCTGTAAATAGCGTCGGCACAATTATCATTTTAGGCATTTCATTGCATGGGTTTGCATTAGGCAGACCAGAATTTGTGGATATTTCAATTTTATATGCCGTGCTGAATTTTCTTGGCACCCTTGCTATCCTTCGGTTTTATCGCAGCTCAGATGCCAGCGACGAGGATGTGGTATGAGCTTGATATTAGATATCGCGTCTATATTGTGCTTTGTGATTGGCACTGCGGCACTTATCACCGGAAGTCTAGGCTTGTTAAGATTGCCAGATGTATATAGCAGAATCCATGCCGCTGGAATGATCGATACAGCAGGCGTTGGTTTTATTGTATTGGGGATGATGCTTCAGGCGGGGTTGTCTCTTACGTCTGCTAAATTAGCTTTGATTGTTTTTTTTCTATTTTTTACCAGCCCCATTTCAGGGCATGCGATAGCAATGATGGCACATAAATTTGGCATAGAGCCTAAGGCACGTAACTTAAAGGGTAAGCCTGACGATACAGGAGAGCCTAATGATTGAACTTTGGGTCAATGTTTTTCTGGTATCGCTTTTGGTCATTATCACATTCTATATTATGCGTCTGAGGCGCCTTATAGGAATTGTGGCTTTGTCGGGCGCTTATTCGCTAACAGCAGCCGCAATTTTTGTAAATATGGATGCGGTAGATGTCGCTTTTACAGAGGCGGCGGTGGGCTCTGGGATATCTACCATTCTATTTCTGGCGGCATTACGCTATTTACCAGTCGAAGAGGCACATGAAACGCGATATCCAGTTTGGAGTTTGTTTTTATGCGGCATTGTTGGATTGATGCTTATAATCGCTGCTTTTGCATTACCTGAATTCGGAGATCCTAATGCACCTGCACATCTTCATGTTGCGCCACGCTATATCGAAGAGAGCTATCCCTTATTTCATATTCCCAACGTAGTTACCAATGTATTAGCCAGCTATCGGGGTTTTGATACATTAGGGGAGACAGTCGTTGTGTTTACCGCTGGCTTAGGCGTAATTATTTTGCTCACAGGATCTACTCTCTCTATGCGGTTCAAGCAAACTGCAACATCGTCAGATAATCAAACTGCAAAGTCTGATGAGGAGACAAGAGATGCGTGATAATCCGGTTTTCAAAATTGTCAGCAAAATCTTGTTCGGGCCTATCATTATATATGGTCTATATGTTCAATTTCATGGAGATTATGGACCTGGAGGGGGATTTCAGGCTGGTGTTATTGTTGCCGCTGCTTTCATTCTTTACTCTATGATTTCTGGTCTTGAAGAAGGCAGAAAACTTATGCCTGACTGGATTATTCGCTCTGTTATGGCGCTAGGGGTTTTGGTTTTTGGCGGCACAGGTATTGCCTCAATACTACTTGGCGCGAATTATTTGGATTATAGTCCGTTTGCCTATAAAATTTATAAAGCGCAACATTTAGGGATAATCATTGTTGAATTAGGTGTCGGATTAACCGTGTTTGCCGTTATGCTTGGATTATTTAACGCCTTTGCGGGGTTTAAACCACACAAATGAGTGTCAATCTAATCGTGCTATATTGGAATTATATTATTGTCATAATGCTAATGATGGCAGGTCTCTATATCATTATCAGCAACCAGAATTTTATTAAAAAGCTAGTTGGTCTATCCATCTTTCAAAGCTCGGTTTTTATTTTCTATATCTCTCTTGGTAAGGTGTCAGGGGGAACAGCCCCTATACTGACAGGCATTGAAGATACGGTATATTCAAACCCGCTACCCCATGTTCTTATACTTACCGCTATTGTGGTTGGGGTTGCCACCAACGCACTTGGGCTAGCATTAGTGGTACGGATACAAGAAGCCTTTAAATCGATAGAAGAACATAAATTATTGGCACTTAAAAAAGAAGATGGCCTTAAAGATATACAAATTGAAGTTAGTAAAGAAGATAGTGCGGTATAATGCTGATATTAGATAACATTCCTGCATTGCTTGTTGCCATTCCTCTTTTGGCATCTGCTGTGGTATCGCTTATACCTTCTGCTAGAATTGCTTGGGGCATTGCATTTGTTACTACTCTGATTTGTCTTTATATGGCGTTTGAGTTGGTTGGTATTATATCCTCTACTCAGGCTTTGAGCTATGCCTTTGGCGGCTGGGAGCCACCGTGGGGAATCGTCTTTGTATTAGATAGCGCTAATGTCTATCTGGTGTTGCTGGTTGCCTTTGTTTCTGTAATAGCAACTTTGTATGCTTATACCATGTTAGCGCGTGAAATAGCCGTTGAAGATTTACCAAAGGCCTATGCAGTTTGGCTTTTGGCGATTGCAAGTTTGTTTGGCCTTGCGATGACTGGAGATGCATTTAACCTTTTTGTATTTTTGGAAATTTCAGCCTTAAGCTCGATTACCCTTATCGCACTTGGGGCTGGTCAGGATAGACGCGCTTTGCTTGCGGCGTATAATTATCTTATCATTGGGGCAATTGGAGCGACATTTTACGTAATTGGTGTTGGGTATTTATATGCTGCAACTGGCTCATTAAACCTGATAGATATTACAGATAGGCTTAATGAGTTAGGAACTAACCAGGCTGCGATAACTGGGCTTGCATTCATGCTTGCTGGTATAATGGTAAAAGCAGGGGTGTTTCCAGTGCATATCTGGTTGCCTGCGGCTTATAGCTATGCGCCATCTGCAGTCTCGTCGCTTCTAGCAGCCGTTGCTACTAAAGTTGCGATATATTATTTTGCCCGTCTGTTATTTGGAATTTTTATAGATATAACGCAATTAGTTGATTTCTTTTTGTTATATATATTAATGCCGGTTTCTGTACTTGCTATTTTTTATGGAACGATAGCGGCTATTTATCAGTCAGATTTCAAACGTCTATTTGCGTTATCTTCTATCGCACAAATCGGATATATCACTTTTGCATTTTCGCTTAATAGCCATTCTGGCATTTTAGCTGGATTTATACATATAATTAATCATGCCTTGATAAAAGGTGCCTTATTTATGGCCGTTGGCATATTTGCATTAGGCATTGGCTCCAGAGCTACAATGTCATCTATGCAGGGTGTCGGAAGGCAGATGCCAATAACCTTTGCAGGTTTTGTGCTGGCAGGGCTTGCCTTAATTGGTGTTCCGCTAACGGCTGGGTTTATCTCAAAGCTCTATTTGTTCAAAGCCATTTTTGAAACAGGGAACGGCTTTTACGTGGCCCTAATTGCATTAAGCAGTGTGTTGTCTGTGTTATATCTGTGGAAGATATTTGAAGTTATGTGGTTAAAGGAGCCAGTGCAACCGCAGAAAATTGACAAAGAACCTGCATCCGCCTATCTGCCGGTTTGGTTGATGGTTACCGTGATCATGACATTTGGCGTCTATAGTGGTGATGTAATTTCATCGGGAATAGGGGCTGCAAATGCCCTTATCGGAGCAAGATAAATGAGTGATTTGCAACTCCTATTGGCTATCAGTCTTGTAATGCCACTGCTCTCTGCACTGGCGGTGTTAGTGTTCTCCAACCAGAAGAATATTCGTGACATATGCGGACCCGTCGGTGGATTAATTGCGTTTACATCTGCTATTTTTATTGCATCTGCCATAATGGATGGCAAAACGGTATCGATTACCTTATGGCAAATAGCACCTGGTATAGATTTAAGCTTTGCTGTTACGCCCCTTGGCGCTTTATTTGGTCTTGTGGCCTCTGGGTTGTGGATTTTGGCCTCTATTTATACTGTTGGTTATATGAGAGGCGCCAAGGAGAAAAATCAAACAAGATTTGCTTTTTACTACGCGGTTGCCATTCATGCCGCAATGGCAATTTCTTACTCTGGCAATCTGATGATGCTGTTTATTTTTTATGAGGTATTAACCTTTTCAACTTATCCACTTGTGGCGCATAGCCAGACTAAAGAGGCCAGAAACGCAGGGCGTCTTTATATGGGGATTCTGGTTGCTACCTCCTTATTACTATTTTTGCCCGCAATTTTCTGGGTCTGGACTGTTTCAGGTACGCTAGAATTTACCAAAGGCGGGATTCTGCCTGCCGACTTTCCGCCATTTCTGGTATCTGTCATGCTTGCCATGTTTGCTTTTGGCATTGGAAAGGCGGCCTTAATGCCAATACATCGCTGGTTGCCAGCTGCGATGGTTGCGCCAACACCAGTTTCGGCGCTTCTTCACGCTGTGGCTGTTGTTAAGGCAGGTGTATTTTCTGTTCTTACAATAACAGTATATATTTTTGGTATTGATTTTCTAAACACAACTGGCAGTGCTGTGTGGCTTGCTTGGCTGGCAGCCTTTACAATCTTAGCATCATCTATCATTGCCATTACCAAAGATGATTTAAAAGCCAGACTTGCTTATTCTACGATTTCACAACTTTCTTATATTGTTCTGGGTGCCGCCTTGGCAACAGCAGCTGCAACTGAAGGAGCAGCGTTGCATATTGTAATGCATGCAACCGCAAAAATTACGTTATTCTTTTGTGCTGGTGCGATTTACGTAAATGCTCATATCAAAAAAATCTCAGAATTAGATGGGTTAGGCCCTAAACTACCACTTATCTTTATCGCTTTTTTTCTAGCATCCTTGTCCATTATTGGCATTCCGCCAATGGGGGGAAGCTGGTCAAAGTTTTTGCTTATGGCAGGGTCGGTGGATGCTGGAATGCCGCTTATGCTTGCGGTGCTTGCTATCTCTTCCTTGTTAAACGTATATTACTTGCTGGAGCCTTGCGCCCGTGCGTTTTTCAAGCCGGCGATAAAAGAAGTTCATGTTGAAAACCATATTTTAACGATTATACCGCCAGTAGTAACCGCAATGATAAGCCTATTCTTATTCTTTACGATAGACTGGGTAAGACCTCTTACAACCCTGATGGTGATGCCATGAGTAATTTAAATCCAAACCTGAAAAAAATGGGCAATTTTGCAAGCATTGCGTTGGTTATTATTGGAACAACACTAGCAATTGCCGAACTTTTTGTGCATCGCCATGGCGAGATTGCGCTTGAGGATTTGCCCTTATTTCCAGCTATTTATGGATTTGCAGCCTCTGTTTTTATTGTGGTTGTTGGCATCGGCCTTAGGCATTTTTTAATGAGAAGGGAGGATTATTATGACTGATATTACTCCTGGAATATTAATGATTATAGCGGCTGTATTTGTGCCCTATTTGCCGCATCATCTCAGACAAATTTTTATGCTAGGGGCGATAGCATTATCAGCCTTCAGCCTATCCGCCGGGGCGGGAATTCATTGGAGTGTAAGTGTTTTAGGTCAGGAGTTAATCCTACATCATGCAGATAATTTAACGCTTCCTTTTGGTATTATATTTCACATCGCGGCTGGTTTAAATGTCATTTATGGCTGGCATGAGAAAAAGTCAATGGAACATACGGCGGGCCTTGCATATGCAGGTGCTGCAATAGCAGCCGTTCATGCAGGCGATTTAATAACGCTATTTATTTGGTGGGAAACAACCGCGATTACTTCTGTGTTCCTTATCTTAGCAAGTGGCACTGAGCGTGCTAATAAAGCAGCCATGCGGTATTTGCTTGTACAAGTGGCATCAGGGGTAATGCTACTTGCGGGCGCGTCGCTATATTGGCGTGAGGTTGGAACATTAGCTTTTGGTGCTATGGAACTTGGCAGCCTTGGTACATGGCTTATTTTTCTAGCATTTGGTATTAAAGCCGCGTTCCCTCTTTTAAATGGATGGCTGCAGGATGCGTATCCAGAGGCAACAATTCTTGGCACAGTAATACTCTCTGCATTCACAACCAAGCTAGCCATATATGCATTCGCAAGAGGATTTGCAGGCACCGAGTATCTTATTTGGATCGGTGCTGCAATGACTGCTTTCCCAGTTTTCTTTGCGGTTATCGAAAATGATCTAAGACGGGTTTTAGCTTATAGTTTGAATAATCAGCTTGGTTTTATGATTGTAGCAATCGGCATTGGCACAGAGTTAGCGATAAATGGTGCGGTTGCACATGCATTTGCCCATATTATCTATAAAGCATTACTGTTTATGTCCATTGGGTCAGTGATGTACAGAGTTGGAACAGCCAAGGCGACTGAACTTGGCGGTTTATATAAATCAATGCCACTAACCATGATATTTTGTATTATTGGTGCCATGTCCATTTCAGCATTTCCTTTGTTTAGCGGGTTTACGGCTAAGGCTGTGATAATGAAAGCTGTTGGATATGAAGGTCTAGTTTTTGTGTATTTGGTTTTGCTTGCAGCCTCAGCTGGGGTATTGCATCATTCGGGTATTAAAATCCCATACTTTACCTTTTTCGGTCATGATAGTGGGTTGCGCCCTAAAGAAGCGCCTTTTAATATGTTAGCAGCTATGGCAATCGCCAGTGTTTTATGTATCGCTATCGGTGTGATGCCAACACAATTTTATCAGATTCTGCCCTATAGTCTTTATTATCAGCCCTATGATGCAAGTCATATTATTGGCCAATTCCAACTGGTTATATTTGCGATGCTGGCATTTACATTCTTGATGCGGTTTGGATTTTATCCTCCAGAGATCGTATCAACTGTGCTTAATTCAGATTGGCTATATCGCAGGCTTATACCTAGAATTGGAAGTCCAGTATTAGCAGCTGCCAATAAACTATCTATCATGGGCAATAATATTATTGTCTCTTCCGCAAAGAAAATTATGTCAGGCACATTATATGTATATAAGCATCCCATAACAGGGCCTGTTGCACCTGGACCAGCTGCCATCGCATTGCTTGCTTTATTAATGAGTGTGTTGCTACTTGTAAATCTCCTCTCATAATACCATGTCGCAAGGATAAAGTTTTTTTACAGTTCGATAGGTTGGTAGGTGACACTTTTACTCGGAAGCGACATTTTCAGAGGGTCTGGCTATGGGCCAGGGCATCCTTTAAATATACCGCGTGTATGGCCCGTTATTGACATCTGTAGAGCTCAAGGCTGGTTGCCGAATATCAACTTCGAGGTGGTGCCACCAGCGACAGTAGAAGAATTAGGATGTTTTCATACTAAAGCATATATATATGCACTTCTTGACGCTGAGAGATATCAGGTATTGGATAAAAAACGCTCTAAAAGGCACAAAATTGGTACGCACTCAAACCCCATTTATCCTGAGATTTACCGAAGGCCAGCAACGGCAGCCAAGGCAAGTCTGAAAGCAGCACATTATCTGATATCAGGTGTTCATAATAGCGTCTTCAATCCTTCTGGTGGAACGCATCACGGCCTCCCAGACGCTGCAAACGGTTTTTGCTTTGTCAATGATCCAGCAATAGCGTTGACAACATTATATAAAAATACCAATAATAAAATAGCCTACATTGACATAGATGCGCATCACCCGGATGGTGTTCAAGCTCATTTTAGTCATTTACAAAGAATGATTTTATTTTCTATTCATGAGGAAGATAGATGGCCGCGAACTGGCAAAAAAGGCGATAAAGGTGGTGGAAATGCGCATAATTATCCATTGCCAAGAGGCTCTAACGACACGGATTTAAACGAGACAATAACGAATGACATTCTGCCACTTTTGACAGATTATGGACCTGATTTTATTGTGTTGCAGGCTGGTGCTGATGGTTTAGAAGAGGATCCTCAATCTGGATTATGTTATTCCAATCATGGTTATTGGTCTGCAGTGTCTGCATTTCTAGATTTAAAAATTCCCATCCTTGTGCTTGGAGGTGGGGGGTACAATCCTTTCACTACTGCACGTGCATGGGCCGGAGTGTGGGGATTGATGATTGGCAAAAATCCTCACAATACCGAATGTGTACCAGAATCACGTTCTGTGCTAGAGAGTTTACATTTCCCGCATCGATTAGGGAGGAATATCCCAGAGAGATGGGTGTCTAGACTTTATGATAGAAATTGATAATTTCTAGCCGCATTCTTCTTTTATTATATCTTAACACGTAAACAAGATAAAAAATGAACCACCATTCTTTTAAATTGCACATCAGCATTTTTTTGATAGGGATAGCGATTATCTTATTCTATCCCAATTTCTCTTTTGCGTTGTTCGAGAATAAAGGACAGGTAACGATAGTAACAGTTGCTGGTAAGTTACAAAATTTTGACGTTGAATTTGCACGAAGCGAACCAGAAAAAGCCGTTGGATTAATGTTTAGAAAGCGTTTGGCTGATAATGAAGGCATGTTATTTATGTGGAATACAAGTTCACTTCGTCAGTTTTGGATGAAAAATACTCTTATAAATCTAGATATATTGTTCATTGATTCAGATCTCCGTGTCGTTCATATAGAGGAAGGCGCAAAAAAAGGTTCATCGCGCATCATATCGTCAACATTACCAGCACAATATGTGCTTGAAATTAATGCCGGACAGTCACAATTGCGCAAGATTACACCGGGCGCTTTATTAACCGCAAAAAATTTACCTAATTGTTGTTAATTCTGCTTGGAATTGTGTCATCTTATATATATAAAAAAATTCGTCGGAGTGTAGCGCAGCCTGGTAGCGCATCTGGTTTGGGACCAGAGGGTCGGGAGTTCGAATCTCTCCACTCCGACCAATTTAAGATTTATCCTAAATTTTTTTTAGTAGCTATGTTAGATGGATAATATTGCAGGTAACATAGATATGAAAAGGGCAAACGCCATTGTCAGATTAAAGGCAATCCTATAATGAGTCTTAGATAAAAAATTAGAAATAGCACTTCCAATCAAAGCCCAAAGGCAAGTGCCAATCGCTGTAACCAGAACAAAAATGGTCACCATCATGGGTAGAGCTTGCCAAATACTGTAAGATGTTTCCAAATATGCTGCTATTGCACTTATCACAACTGTCACACCTTTAGGATTAACCCATTGAAAAAGCGCGGCTGTATGAAAATGCATTGGTCGACTATTAATTGATAATTTTGGCGAAGATGCAGTTCCTACCTTCCAGACAAGGTACAGCAAAAATAATAAAGCAATTACTTTTAGGAGAAGAAAAATCTGTGGAAAGGCCTCTAAAAAGTGTCCAAGTCCTAATCCTCCTGCAATGACAAGACACCCAAATCCAAAACAAATTCCAATAATATGAGGTAGAGTACGTCTAAATCCAAAAGTAGCTCCAGAAGCAGCGAGCATAATATTATTTGGACCTGGCGTAATTGCTGCCATAAGGGCAAACATAGAAAAACTAACAAGAGTAGCGTGCGTCATTGCTTTTGTCTGGCAAGTATAATGGCATCCTCAGCTGCTCTTATAATAGCACGTGCTTTATTCTGGCACTCTTCATACTCTGATTGTGGAACACTGTCATATACAATGCCAGCACCAGCTTGAATATGCATTTGATTATTTTCTATAATAGCAGTTCGAAGTGCGATACAAGTATCCATTTCGCCTGCTGCACCAATATAACCAATGGCCCCAGCGTATATGCCTCTCTTGTCAGGTTCGAGCTCGTCAATAATTTGCATCGCTCTAATTTTTGGTGCGCCAGACACTGTACCAGCTGGAAATCCTGCCATCAAGGCGTCGATTGCGTCAAATTCAGGGCGAATTTTACCACGAACCTCAGATGCGACATGCATAACGTGAGAGTAATATTCAACTTCAAAATTTGATCCCAAACGAACAGTTCCAGGAGAGCTTACTCTACCAACATCATTTCGCCCCAAGTCCAAAAGCATCAAATGCTCTGCTCTTTCTTTTATATCAGAGAGTAGACTGGTTGCATTTTCTTGATCCTCTTGCTCTGTTGCGCCTCTTTTTCGGGTTCCGGCGATGGGTCGTATTGTTACCTCGTCACCTCGAAGCCTAACTAGAATTTCCGGGCTTGAGCCAACAATACTAATGTTTTTGAGGTGAAAACAATATAAAAATGGGGATGGATTTAAACGCCGTAAGCTTCTGTAAAGTGCCATAGGTGATAATGTAAACGGGATTGAAAATCGCTGCGATAGAACAACCTGGAATATATCACCATTGGTGATATGTTTTATAGCTGCTGTTACCATATCCAAATATCGTGACCGTGATAAATTAGCGGAAACATCATCAAACATTTCTAACTTTTCATCAGGCTCATTTATTACGAGTGCTGAATTTAATTTGAGTTCAACCGCCGAGATGCGCATCTGTGCATTTTTCCACACATCTTCAGCTGTTTTGTTAGCATCATAACGTATTTGAGTAGCAAGGGTAATTGTATCTTCTAGCCTATCAAAAATGGCGACAATAGAGGGCCTTAAAAATACACTATCATAATGGGACAAAATGTCGGGATTATTAGAAGGTATCGACTCGATATGGCGTATCATTTCATAGCCAAAGTATCCAAACAATCCCGCCGCCATCGGCGCGAGTGGGATCGTATTTTCCATTTTACCCTCGTCTAAAATCGCACGCAAGTCTTCAAGAGGATTCTGTGAATGTTTGGACAAAAACTCATCTGGGTTTTCAGTCGGGTTTCGGTTCGTCTCAACTTGATTATCTCTGCAGCGCCAGATTAAATCCGGCTCTATCGCGATGATAGAAAAACGACCTCTAACTTTACCTCCTTCTACAGATTCCAGCAGACAAGAATAAGAATCTTGCCGTGATAATTTTAGCATAGCAGCAACCGCAGTTTGTGTATCAGCTAACAAAATTCGATAGCAAATTTGATTTTTGCCTTGCGTATAGTTTTCTAAAAACGGCTCGAATTCTTGGTGTGAATTGTTGCTATTCATCTAGATACCTAACTTCTAGTTAACGACACCGATTGTTTTTATTTATCGCTTTGTCCCAACAATAATTGTTGTACCATTCCAGGATAAAGCTCTAATTTATGGCTTTCTGACAATCTTGCTGAAAGTGCTTCAGAAATATTTTGAGAAGCGGCTTGATTTAATTGAGATGAATAAAAAGCCGAAGTATCTGTAACTTCAGTTTCAGTTGCAGGGAGTATTTCAGCTGTTCTAACAATTAATATCTCGCCTCCAGTTTCAATAATCTTAGCAGCGTTGAGCGGTTGCTCAAAAATTGTCTGGGCAATGAGTCTCGCATTGGCATCGTCAAGCCCAACACCTGAGCGACGAAATGGTGTGGTCGGCAGCGTATCATTAAAAATGGTTGGTCCAACGCGCAAATGTAACTTTGCTTTCGCTTTGGCCTCTGTAATCGCATTTTCAAGATTGTAATCGGCTAAAACACGACTCCTAACTTCTTCGAAAGTCCGCTGTCTTGAAACACTTTCGGCAGTTGGCTCTATTACGAAATAGCTATCATCTCCTGCGTCTACAACTGTACTGATTTCACCTAATTCAGTAGACCAACTTGTTTCAAGAAACTCAGCAAGGTTTAAAACGTCGCCTTCAGAGCCAAGGAACGGATTGCCGTCAACATTATTACCTTGCTGGTCAACTCCAATAATTGTTTTTGTCTCAAGCCCATTTGCGGAGGCGACTTCTTGAAGTATTGCGCCCGTGCCTAGTGCGTCTTCTATCGTTCTTAGTCTGTCATAAACTAGATTAATAGCGTTTTCATTCTTTAATGCGGTTTCTATTTCTCCTTTTACATCTTCAAATGCATCACTACTCCCCAAAATAATAACATCAACAATTGCAAGATTGTGTCCAAACACAGTTTCGGTAGGGCCTATAAGCTCCCCAACTTTAGCATTAAAAATAGCATCTGCCATTACCGCATCCACATCGTTATAGGTAACATCCCCTATGTAAATATCTTCTTGTGTTAATCCAAGAAGATTATTCGCAACTTCCGTAAAGTCCGTTCCAGAATCAATCGCGTTTCTTGCTGCTAATGCTTGCTCAGCTGTATCAAATAGCATCTGCCGTACAACGCGCCTTTCCGGAGTTGCAAATTCATCGCCGCGTTGTTCAAAGGCTTCCTGTATTTCATTATCTGCTATCTCTACCTCGTCTAATAGGGTTTCAGGCGAGATTAAAAGGTACCTTATATCTCTTAGCTCAGAAGTGTCATAAGATTCAGAATTAGCATCAAACCATTCGCGCAGTTCACTATCCTGAGTTAACGGTTGTTGGTCTGGATTAATCTCGAAACTGATAACCTGAGCTGTTCGACGCTCTAATTCATATTTGGCAAATTCTTCAGATATTCGCTCTGGAAATTTTGCTCCCATAGAAACTGTATCGGCAATTTGCTGTGATAAGATGGTTTTGTCGAGCTGTTGCAAATACGCATCTTCAGTAAGTCCTGCCTGAGATAACGCACGCAAAAACCTTCCTTGAGAGAAAACGCCTGTTTCATCCTGAAATGCATTTTGTCTTAGCAAGGCAGTTTTTTGCATTGCACGCGTTGATACGATATTTAAATTAGCTGCTTCCGCCTCAAATAACGTGGTTCGAGCCATTCGGGAAATCACTTCATTTAACAAGCCAAATTGAATCGCATCTCCAGTTGAAATACTATTATATTGAGCGCGCCTAACGAAATCAAATTCCTGTGCCACCTCCAGGGCTGATACAGATTGTGAGCCTGCTTTTATGGCTTTGTCTCCAGGGCCAAATAAGCCAGTTGACACATCGCCTATTCCCCAAATGGCAAAACCACCTGCTAGAAATACTAAAAAGACTTTCATAAGTGGCGATTTTGAGCCTGTTCTCAATGATTGTAACATAGAGTTTGCTAACCCTTTTATCTATTGGTTGAATAATTCACTAACCTAGTTTCTAACAGGGCTTTTACATAACGTCAAAGCTGCAGATAGAAACAGGATAATTTTTCTATAAAAAGAGCTCAAACAAAGGCTCATTTTAATTTTATAATTTTTTCATATATTTTTTTTAATAAATCTATAAAGACTTAAAAACTCGTATTTTGTAGGAGAAACAAATGATTTACGCAGCAAATTGGAAGATGAATGGAGATAGAGAATTTGTGCATTATATTTTATCTCAAATTAAAGATAATATTCTCCCATTTCTATCATACGGTTCTGACATAATACTGTGTCCTCCATCCATATATTTAAGTGAAGCGACTGATATTTGTAAAAATACATCTATTGAAATTGGAGCCCAGGATTGCAGTGCTCATGAAAATGGTGCCTTTACGGGAGAAGTAAGCGCTCAAATGATATCTGACACCGGATCCGAGTGGGTGATTCTTGGTCATTCTGAAAGACGCCAATATCATGCTGAAAATAACATACTTCTAATCGATAAGTTACGCAATGCCCACAATGCTGGTCTAAAGGTAATTTTTTGCGTAGGGGAGACGCATCAGCAATATAATGAAGGAACAACGAGAGAAACTTTGAAGGATCAGTTGTCTGTTCTTGATAATGCGCGCCTTGCTAATCTTAATTACATGATTGCGTATGAGCCTGTTTGGGCGATAGGTACCGGTCTTGCTCCAGAGCTAGAAGAAATTGATGTTATTCATCAATTTATCAAAAAACAGCTCATAGATACAGCAATTTTACCTAAAAAGACGAGGGTTCTGTACGGTGGTTCTGTTAGCCCAAATAACGCAAAGGACATTAAGGCACTAGCAAGCGTGGACGGTGTCCTTGTCGGTGGAGCTTCTCTCAGTTCTGATAAATTTAAACAGATCTGTATTTAGGGTCAGCTCGTTTTAATATAAGTTATTTTTAGCTTTGCCTTTTGTAAGGCGATGTTCTACAAAGATAACGAATTAGCTTAAAATTGGTGAAAGTATGACAACCATATTATTGACTATTCATATTATGATTGCTGTAGCATTAGTTGGTGTAGTTTTGTTACAGCGAAGCGAAGGTGGCGCACTTGGTATTGGCGGCGGTGGCGGTGGCGGCTTTATGACCGCCAGAGGCACAGCCAATCTTTTAACCAGAGTAACTGCAATTCTAGCTGCTATATTTTTTCTAACATCGATAGGGTTGGCAATATTAGCAGGCAATGGTCGTCAAGCACCATCCATCGTAGATGAGGTTATTCAGTCTACTCCGGTTATTCCAGAAATACCGACAGTTCCTACTGAGCAATAATAATGAGAGTAGATAAAAGTGTTATGCGCATTAATCAAAGATTAAGAGAGCGCAGATGACCCGTTATATATTTATCACCGGCGGTGTTGTCTCATCACTTGGCAAGGGTCTAGCCTCTGCAGTTCTAGGCTCATTATTGCAGCTGAGAGGCTATAAAGTTAGACTTCGAAAGCTTGATCCCTATTTAAATGTCGACCCCGGCACTATGTCTCCTACCCAACACGGGGAGGTTTTCGTTACAGATGATGGCGCAGAAACAGATTTAGATCTTGGACATTATGAGAGATTTACAGGCGTAACCACTAAAAAAACTGATAATGTGACCACCGGTCGGATTTATTCGGACGTATTGGCAAGAGAGCGCAAGGGCGATTACCTCGGAGCGACCATACAAGTGATTCCGCACGTAACAGACGCTATTAAAGAGTTTGTGCGGAATGATATTACAGATGAAGATTTTGTTTTATGTGAAATCGGAGGTACTGTTGGAGACATTGAATCTCTGCCTTTTCTGGAAGCTATAAGGCAATTGCGAAATGAGCTTGGAAGCGATGGGTCTTGTATTGTCCATGTAACCTTACTTCCCTATATTCATGCCGCTGGTGAGCTTAAAACGAAACCTACTCAGCATTCTGTGAAAGAGCTACAGTCAGTAGGTTTGCAACCAGACATTCTTTTATGCAGAACAGAGCAACCCGTTCCGATAGAGCAAAGGAACAAAATCGGACAATTTTGCAATGTAGATGGTGATGACGTGATTATTGCGGAGGATGCGAGCAGTATTTATTATGTCCCATTGGCTTATAATGAGCAGGGGTTTGATAAACAAATCTGTCGTCATTTTAAATTAGACGATACAAAGCCTGACCTAAATAGATGGATATCAATTGCAAATGATTATGAAAATCCAGAGGGCGAGATAACCATTGCCATTGTTGGTAAATATACCTCTCTTCAGGATAGCTACAAGTCTCTTGGTGAAGCTATCACTCATGGCGGTATTGCGAATAAATTGCGGGTTAAAGTAGAATGGATAGACTCCGAATTATTTGAGACCGATAATGACGATATTCTTGCTCATTATCTAGCTGATATATCTGGCCTACTAGTTCCAGGAGGATTTGGGAAACGAGGATCTGAGGGAAAAATCAATGCAATACGCTTTGCAAGACAGAGACACGTCCCCTTTCTGGGGATTTGCTTTGGAATGCAAATGGCTGTTTTGGAATCTGCCAGAACACTTGCAAATCTGCCCAATGCAAATTCAAGCGAATTTGGAGACGGAGGTGAGTTATTAGTTGGTTTGATGACGGAATGGATTTCAGCTAACTCAGTAGAACAAAGAACAGATTTTGATGATATGGGAGGCACAATGCGTCTAGGGGCATATCAATGCCTTATCAAAGAGGAAAGTCTCGCGCACAAAATCTATGAATCTGATAAAATTTCGGAACGTCACCGTCATCGCTATGAAGTCAATATTAACTATGAGAAAATACTGGCGGAGGCTGGTTTGTATATTTCTGGGTTATCTCCCGATGGAAGGCTTCCAGAAATTGTGGAAAGAAAAGATCATCCATTTTTTATAGCAGTGCAATTTCATCCTGAATTAAAGTCAAAACCGTTTCAGCCGCATCCATTGTTCACTCAGTTTACATCCGCTGCCGGAAAACACTCAAGATTGGTTTAGCAAACTTATGTCTTTTATCCCTGATATTTATCCAGTTGATGTGGGCAGTTTCAAAATAGGGGCTGGCCTGCCGTTAGCTCTTATCGCCGGTCCCTGTCAAATCGAAGGTCGTGACCATGCATTATTTCACGCTGAGGCTCTTCTAAACGGCGCTCAACGTGCAGGCATGAATTTCATTTATAAGTCTTCGTTTGACAAAGCAAATAGAACATCTGCTAATTCAGCCAGAGGCGTTGGTATGGAAGAAGGATTAAGAATTTTAGAGCATGTAAAACAGCAATTTGCTTGTCCTGTTCTTACAGATGTCCATACATCTGAGCAATGTGAGGTTGTGTCGAAAACTGTTGATATAATTCAGATTCCAGCTTTTCTATGCAGGCAAACAGATTTGCTGATATCCGCAGGAAAATCAGGAGCCATTGTTAATATAAAAAAAGGACAGTTTTTAGCCCCTTGGGATATGGAGCATGTTACAGCTAAAGTTGCATTAACAGACAATAACAAAATTTTAGTGACAGAACGTGGCACTAGCTTTGGATATAATACACTAGTATCTGATATGCGTTCCTTGCCTCAAATGGCCAAATTTGGTTACCCTGTCATATTTGATGCAACGCATTCGGTGCAGCAACCAGGAGGTTTTGGCAGCACATCTGGTGGCCAAAGAGAGTTCGTGGCGCTGCTAGCGCGTGCAGCAGTCGCAGCAGGTGTAAGCGGGGTTTTTGTTGAAAGTCATCAAGACCCTGATAATGCTCCATCTGACGGACCTAACATGATACCGCTCGACGAAATACAATCTCTTTTGGCCCAATTAAGTGCAATACATAGTTTATGTCATCTGAGTTAGTAGCTTAGTTGAATTGATTACATGATTTGACCAAGAGGATGGTATTTTTTAAGTATCAAAAGTCATCATTTAGCAAAGAGGATAGCGATGTCAGCCATTATTGATATTCAAGCAAGACAAATTTTAGACTCACGCGGCAACCCAACAATTGAAGTGGACGTGGTTCTTGAAAACGGTTCTTTTGGAAGAGCTGCAGTGCCATCTGGTGCGTCTACAGGAGCCTATGAGGCAGTAGAATTAAGAGATAATGATAAAAACTGTTATAATGGAAAAAGCGTATTGAAAGCAGTTCATGCGGTAAATCATGAAATTTTCGATTCGTTGTCAGGCACTGACGCGCAAGACCAACGTAGCGTTGATACAGACTTGATTGAGCTTGATGGGACCGAGAATAAATCACGCTTAGGGGCAAATGCTATTTTAGGGGTGAGCCTTGCTGTTGCCCGGGCTGCTGCAGACAGTGTAGAATTGCCACTTTGGCGATATTTGGGCGGGGTAAATGCGCATCTTTTGCCAACTCCTATGATGAATATTTTAAATGGCGGAGCTCATGCTGATAATAAATTAGATGTTCAGGAATTTATGATCATGCCCGTAGGTGCATATCGCTTTTCCGATGGTCTTCAAATGGGAGCAGAAATTTTTCATTCTCTAAAATCAGGGTTGATGGAGAAAGGGCTTGCAACATCAGTGGGCGATGAGGGTGGTTTTGCACCTTCTTTAAATAGCACTGGTGAGGCTTTGGAATTCGTAAGCAAGGCCATTGAGAATGCAGGCTATAAAGTTGGAGAAGACATTGTTATTGCGCTAGATGCTGCGGCATCTGAATTTTATAAAGACGGTAAGTATCATCTTATTGGAGAAGGTAAATCACTAACCACCAAAGAGATGAATAAAATGTGGGCTCAATTGACAGCCAACTATCCCATAGTTTCTATCGAGGACCCATTGGATGAGGATGATTGGAGTGGGTTTACAGAATTAACATCTATTTTGGGAGACAAGATTCAGATTGTAGGCGATGATTTATTTGTAACAAATCCAAAAAGGCTTGCTCGTGGTATAATTGAAAAATCAGCCAATGCTATTTTAATAAAAGTTAACCAAATAGGTACCTTAACGGAGACTATGAATGCTATCTCTATGGCTCAAAAATCTGGATTTGGTGTTATAATTTCTCACCGTTCAGGTGAAACAGAAGATTATTTTATAGCAGATTTGGCAGTGGCAGCAAACGCAGGTCAAATAAAAACAGGTTCACTGTCACGTTCAGACCGGCTCGCAAAATATAATCAGCTATTACGAATTGAAGATGAGATAGGATTAGCATCCGAATATGCTGGCAGGGCGATACTTCGTTAGAAATTCGACAGCTAAAAAAGATAGATAGAGTTTTGGTTGACATAGAATATTGAATTTGATTCACTCCATAATGTCGGGTGGTTTAAGTCTAAAGGTAACAGGAATGAGATCGCATCAAATACTTAATCGGCCATTGACGTATTTTGGAAGCTTCATGCTTCTTGGAACGTTAATAGCTTTTTTTGGGTTTCATTCTTTAACAGGTGAACGCGGCTTGTTAATGCGTGATAATTTGGATAGACAAATTGCTGCCGCGCAAGAGCATCTGCAGTTGTTGAAAAAAGAAAATAGCGGGCTCCAATCTCGAATTTTGCTAATGAGAAACGATACAGTTGATAAAGATTTATTAGAGGAAATGGCACGTAGTGAACTTGGTCTTTTTGCAGATAATGACATTCTAATCTTATCTAATATAAATTAATTCATAGGTAGTGGTATCTTTATTTATGAAAATACCTAACCAATATTAGGTTTAAATAAAAATAAATAAATAAAAACAATTAGATAAACTAGTTGCAAAAATCTTAAATTTGCAACACACTCTAATTTTAATTATCCTTGTTTATCCTAACAAATGGATGCTTGTAGAATAAAACTATTTTTTAAATCTTGAAAAAAACGGAAATAGCAGGAGTTAAAATATCGTGCCTCGTAATCCTAAACAAAAGCGTGTAAAAAACCCTAGTAAGTCTGGTAGACCACCAAAATCTGCCCGAAATCTTATTAATAAGAAGATAGATAGAAACACGCTCCTGATGATGCATCGTGATATGTTGTTGATCAGGCGTTTTGAAGAAAAAGCAGGACAGCTTTACGGAATGGGTAAAATTGGTGGTTTCTGTCATTTATATATAGGTCAGGAAGCTGTAGTTGTTGGATTGCAGTCAGTAAATGATAATAAAGATAGTGTAGTAACATCATATCGAGATCATGGTCATATGCTTGCATGTGGGATGGAACCTGCTGGTGTTATGTCTGAGCTTACTGGCAGGGCAGAGGGATATTCAAAGGGAAAAGGCGGCTCGATGCACATGTTTAGCCGTGATAAGAATTTTTACGGCGGTCATGGAATTGTTGGAGCACAAGTGCCAATAGGTGCAGGGCTCGGCTTTGCGCATAAATATAAGGATGATGGCGGTGTTGCTATGACTTATCTTGGTGATGGTGCTGCCAATCAAGGCCAAGTTTATGAGACATTCAATATGGCGTCCTTGTGGAAGCTCCCTGTTATCTTTGTCATTGAAAATAATCAATATGCAATGGGGACATCAACTCCAAGATCCACCGCAGGTACCGCATTATATGAGCGTGGGTCTGCTTATGGAATTGTCGGTAGGCAGGTTGATGGTATGGATGTGTTGGCTGTACGAGAGGCTGGTATTGAGGCAATAGAGTATGCACGCTCTGGTAAGGGCCCCTTTATTTTAGAAATGAAAACATATCGCTATCGGGGTCATTCAATGTCAGATCCTGCAAAATACAGAACTCGCGAGGAGGTGGATGCAATGCGAAAACAGCATGATCCTATTGATCATTTGCGTGATTTACTACTTCGAGAAGGTATCGAGGAAGCGGAATTAAAACTTCAGGATACAGAAGTTAAAAAAATCATATCGGAAGCGACAGATATCGCATTAAAGTCTCCTGAACCATCACCAGATGAGCTTTATACCGATATATTAGTTGAGGTTGCTGAATAACAGCTTCGTTAATCAAAGGTTTGATTTATTATGAAGATTATACCGCATAAAGAAGAATTTTAAGGGTTTAACCTATGTCGAATGAAATAAAAATGCCAGCATTATCCCCAACTATGACAGAGGGGATATTATCTAAATGGCTGGTGAAGATTGGAGATGAAATACACTCCGGTGATGTAATAGCTGAAATTGAAACAGATAAGGCGACAATGGAAGTTGAAGCTGTTGATGATGGAACTGTTACCCAATTGATGGTGGAAGAGGGAACTCAAGCAGTGCCAGTCGGCACCGTCATTGCTACTATATTTGGTGATAGTGGCGATGAATCGGAAACGATGAGCCAAAATAAAGAAACCCCACAAGTTGAACCTAGCATCACATCGCCTGTAATTGAACCAGTGGCGGCGCCAGCGAAGCGTGATGTTACTGTAGCTCAAGTGATGGAATGGGATGGCCCTGTTAAAAATATGACAGTACGTGAGGCACTGCGCGATGCAATGGCAGAAGAAATGAGAGTCGATGATAAAATTTTCATCATGGGCGAAGAAGTCGCCGAATATCAAGGCGCATACAAAGTAACACAAGGCTTGCTTGATGAGTTTGGAGAGAAGCGCGTTATTGATACACCCATTACAGAACATGGATTTACAGGATTGGCTGTTGGAGCCGCGTTTGGAGATTTGCGACCTGTTGTAGAATTCATGACTTTTAATTTTTCAATGCAGGCGATTGATCAAATTATAAATTCAGCCGCAAAAACTCTTTATATGTCTGGTGGCCAAATGGGATGTCCGATTGTGTTTAGAGGACCCAATGGGGCTGCAAGCAGAGTTGCCGCACAGCATTCACAATGCTTTGCAAGCTGGTATGCACATTGTCCGGGGCTAAAAGTTGTCTCCCCATGGTCTGCTGCTGATGCAAAAGGGTTGTTGAAATCAGCAATACGGGATCCAAATCCTGTAATATTCCTTGAAAACGAAGTTATGTATGGGCAAAGCTTTGACGTGCCAGATACTGATGAGTGGCTGGTGCCGATTGGACGTGGAAATATCGTTAGAGAAGGCAGCGATGTTACCATAACCGCATTTTCTATTATGGTTGGAAAAGCACTCGAAGCGGCTGAAATATTAAGTGAAAAAGGTATTGAGGCTGAGATAATAGATTTGCGATCCTTGCGTCCTCTTGATATTGAGTTAATTGTTAATTCGGTTAGAAAGACAAATAGGCTAATTTCATGTGAAGAAGGGTTTCCTTTTGCTGGAATTGGAGCTGAGCTTGGAATGCAGGTTAATGAAAAAGCGTTTGATTATCTGGATGCACCCATAACGCGTGTAACTGGAAAAGACGTACCAATGCCATATGCAGCCAATTTAGAGGCCCTAACTTTGCCGCAAAGTGATCAAATCGTGCAAGCGGCATTGCAGGTCTGCTATAAAGAGGAGGAGATTTAAAAATGGCAATTGATATATTAATGCCAGCTTTATCGCCTACTATGACGGAAGGTATATTATCAAAATGGCTTGTTAAAAAAGGCGATGAAGTACGCTCTGGTGATGTAATAGCAGAAATTGAGACAGACAAAGCCACTATGGAAGTTGAAGCGATAGAAGATGGGGTACTAGCCAAGATCATTGTGAATGAGGGCACAGAGGGGGTTGCTGTAAATTCGGTGATCGCTGTTTTAGTAGAAGATGGTGAGAATATTAGCGAGATATCTTATAATCCAACAGACAGCAATATTAAAAATGATGTCAAAAAAGACGTCTCAATGCCAGCTAATACCAGCAAGAAAACCTCTGATGATAAGGCGTTAAAAAACGTAATACCATCCACAAATCAAACGCTAACAGATGCTGGTTCAACAACTCAAGCATCTAAGAAAATCAGCGATACAAACCCCCAGAAGGACAGGGTTTTTGCATCGCCGTTAGCACGAAGGCTCGCAGCACAAGATGGTATTGACCTTGCACAGGTAAATGGTACAGGCCCCCATGGGCGCATTATTGAGCGCGATATCCTAGCAATTGTTAAGTCGGGTGATAGTGTTAAGTCAGGGGATGGGGCATTATCTGCTGATACCCAAAATGTTCCTCAGCAAATAGGTTCTTCAAGTGAAGGAAGATTTGTTTCTCACACAGCGATGCGGCGCACAATTGCAAGCAGATTGCAGTTCTCAAAACAAACGTCACCACATTTCTACCTAACAGTGGATTGTTCAATTGATCGTTTGCTAGAAAATAGAGCCCAGCTTAATGAAATGGCACCGGAGGGTGTTAAAATATCGGTTAATGATATGATCATAAGAGCAAGTGCTATGGCTTTACAAAAACTACCTGATGTTAATGGCTGGTTTGAAGAGGATGGATGCCGATATTTCGATACAGCTGATATTTGCATGGCAGTTGCTATAGAAGGTGGATTGATTACACCTGTTATTCGGTCTGTTGAAAAACTTGGTTTGGCTGAGTTATCGCAGATAACAAAAGATCTTGCATCAAGGTCAAGAGAAGGCAAATTAAAACCAGAAGAATATACTGGCGGTGGTTTTACCATATCAAATTTAGGTATGTTTGGGATCAAAGAGTTTGCAGCTGTTATCAACCCGCCTCAAAGCGCTATTTTAGCGGTCGGTGCAGGAGAGCAAAGAGCGATTGTAAAAGATGGTGAACTTGCGATTGCAACTATGATGAATGTTACCTTATCTGCTGATCATCGTATTGTCGACGGAGCTCTGGGAGCAGAGTGGTTACAGCTTTTCAAAGGGTTTGTTGAAAACCCTGTCACAATGTTAATTTAAGAATTTAAAAAGGACAGTAATGACTGATTCTCAGAAATTTGATTTAATCGTAATCGGTGGCGGTCCAGGTGGATATGTGGGCGCTATTCGCGCCAGCCAACTTGGTCAAAAAGTAGCTGTTATTGAAAAAGAAAACCTTGGAGGCGTTTGCTTGAATTGGGGCTGTATTCCAACCAAGGCGCTTCTTCGTGCGGCTGAGTTAAAAAATAATATCTTCCATTTAAGTGAATTTGGCATTGAGATAGAAGGAAGTGTGAACATAAATCTTGAAAAAGTTGTTGCGCGCTCACGCCAAGTTGCAGAGCGGCTTTCTGGCGGTGTTTCCCATCTTATGAAGAAACATAAAGTTACTGTGATAAAAGGCGTTGCTAAAATCAATAAAAAGATATCTGGTGGCTGGCAAATTGCTGTGGAAGGTGAAAAAAATTCTACTGTTGAAGCGACTAACATTATGCTTGCAACAGGTGCACGCGCTAGGCAGATACCCTCTATGGAAGCAGATGGTGATAAAATCGTTACTTACCGTGATGCCATGGTTCCAAAAACAATGCCTAAATCATTGACGGTGGTTGGGTCTGGCGCAATCGGAATAGAGTTTGCCAGCTTTTATAACGATATGGGAGTGGATGTCACTATTGTTGAAGCGATGGACAGAATTCTTAATGTTGAAGATAAGGAAATATCTGATTTAGCTCACAAGTTATTTGAAAAACGGGGTATTAAAATTCATACCTCTGCCATGCTTGAGGCAATTACCAAATCTAAAAATGACGTGACGGCCACCATTACAATTGCAGGAAAAAAGCAGAAAATTACTTCTGATAGGGTGATAATGGCTGTCGGAATTATCGGAAATACAGAGGATATAGGGTTAGAAAAAATTGGCGTTAAAACAGAGAAGGGGCATATTGTAACAAACGACTTCGGTGCTACTAATGTTGCAGGAATATTTGCTATTGGGGATGTTACCGGCCCGCCATGGCTTGCTCATAAAGCCAGCCACGAAGCTATTATTTGTGTTGAAGCTATAACAAATCAAAGTCATGTGCATCCAATTGTAGAAAATTCTGTTCCTGGCTGTACCTATTGTCGCCCTCAAATAGCGTCCATTGGATTAACAGAAGATAAAGCAAAAGCAGAAGGCTATGAAATTAAAGTTGGTCGTTTTCCCTTGCTGGCAAATGGCAAGGCAATTGCCATGGGCGAGGATGAAGGGCTTGTTAAAACGATTTTCTGTTCCAAAACAGGGGCACTACTTGGCGCACATCTGATAGGCGCAGAAGTTACGGAAATGATACATGGATATGCAATTGCACGAACTCTAGAGACGACCGAGGCAGAATTAATGCATACAATCTTCCCGCATCCCACAATATCAGAAGCAATGCACGAGTCTGTGCTTGACGCATTCGATAGAGCGATCCATTTCTAAACTAATAAAAACATCCTATTATATGTTTTGATGTTTCAGACGGGTGTACCAGAAGAGTGTATCAGACCAGTATACTAGACGAGTATAAAGGAAGCAGTATTGCCATCTCCTAATACAACGATAGGCGCTAAGCGCCATCCAGAAAAACAAAAGAACGAAGCGATTCCTCAACCAAAACGCCCCGATTGGCTTCGTGTGAAAGCACCCGCAGGCGAATTATTTGATGAAACGCGAAACTTAATGCGTGATTTGAATCTGGTGACTGTATGTGAGGAAGCAGCATGTCCCAATATCGGCGAATGTTGGTCCAAAAAACACGCAACAATGATGATTTTGGGCTCAATCTGCACAAGAGCCTGCGCGTTCTGCAATATTGCTACCGGCCGGCCTGATTTATTAGATCCGCATGAGCCTGAAAATGTTGCGCAAGCAGTTGCTAAATTAAATTTGAAACATGTGGTGATTACTTCTGTCGATAGAGATGATTTAGAGGATGGGGGTGCTGCTCATTTTGCGCAAACTATCGCAGCGATCAGGGCCTTATCGCCTGCTACCACAATTGAAATACTTACCCCTGATTTTCTTCGAAAGCCAGGAGCGGTGGAGATTGTTATAGAGGCAAGACCTGATGTGTTTAACCATAATATGGAGACAGTACCCCGCTTATATAGAACAATACGCCCTGGTGCACGATTTGACCATTCACTCTCGATATTAGCGCAAATCAAAAAACATGATCCGATGATTTTCACAAAGTCAGGGATTATGGTCGGGCTTGGCGAAAGCGATGAGGAAGTTGCCTCAATCATGGATGATTTAAGAGGGGCTGAGGTTGATTTTATGACGATTGGTCAATATCTCCAGCCAACGCCTAAACATGCGCCGGTAGAACGCTTTGTAACTCCTAATATGTTTTCTTATTATGAAGGATTAGGGGAAAAGAAAGGGTTCTTGATGATGGCATCAACGCCGTTAACACGTTCATCATATCATGCTGATGCAGATTTTGCAGCTCTCAGACTTGCCCGGGAAAAAAAGCTTTCAATATGACAGTCCACTCGGAAACTAGAATAATCCCCCACAAACCTGAAGATTTATTTGAGCTTGTTGCTGACGTTAAGCGGTATCCAGAGTTTTTGCCATGGTGTCTTGCTGCCAGAATAAGAACACAGACTGAAAAAGAACTCATTGCGGATTTAATTATAGGGTTTCAAGTATTCAAGGAACAGTTTACCTCTAAGGTTGCAATGGATAGGCAGGCACTTTTAATCGATACAAGCTATGCTGACGGACCGTTTAAATATTTGCAAAATCACTGGAAGTTTCTGCCTCACCCAGATGGATGCGAAATCGATTTTTACGTAGATTTTGAATTTAGAAACAGATTGCTTCAGACTGTTATGGAAACCTTGTTTACAGAGGCTGTAAAGCGGATGGTAAAGGCTTTCGAAACTAGAGCAGATGTACTTTATAAAAAAGTGTGACTACATTAAGCTAAGGATAGTTTTCAATGCATTTTCGACGGTTTGTGTTCGGACAGATTGCCTGTCCCCGTCAAATACATACCTGCTAACTTGTCCAACCTGTCCTTTTTTTAACGCGCAAATATAAACAAGCCCCACTGGTTTTTCAACTGTTCCGCCATCTGGCCCAGCTATGCCAGAAACTGCAACCGCAAAATCAGCTTCGTCTTCACTTGCGGTGATAGCACCGCTAGCCATCTCAGACACAGTTTGTCCAGAAACGGCACCATAGAGATTTAAGGTTACGGGTTTTACGCCAAGCATATTTATTTTTGCTTGATTGCTGTATGTAATAAAGCCTCTTGAAAACACAGCAGAAGAGCCAGCTATGTCTGTTATTGCTGCTGCTATCATTCCGCCCGTGCAAGATTCAGCGCAGCAGATACGCATGCCTGATTGCTTAAGGCTAGTGACTATTTCCACTGCATTTATTGAAATTATGGCCATTTTTTAGCTCCTACCAGTTATGAAAACTGAACAGAATAATACCTACCATTAACCCAGCTACCAAGTCATCAACCATCACCCCAATTCCGCCAGGTAGCCTTTCAGCCCAGTTGACAGGCCAGCATTTAGTTATATCAAATAGCCGGAATAATATAAAGGCTGCACTTAAATACAAAATATCATACGGAATGAATAATAGAGCAACCCATTGGCCTGCAACCTCATCAATAATTATTTCTCCAGAATCATGGGTGCTGGTAGCGTCGGAGTATGTATCAGCTGCAAAAACGCCTATAACACTAATCAAGATGGTAAGAATTAAAAACGGTACCCAGCCCATAGGAAGCAGAAAATAACCTGCAATAACCGCAACCACAGACCCTGCAGTTCCAGGTACCGGAAGCTTAGTGCCGATAGGCCCCAAGGTTGCCAGCTGTCCTAATAAAAAGTTAATTTGTGAGCTCATTTTGATTTATTTCTATACTTTATTCTTGGCTTAACGGCAGTGATATTGTTGCTGTTGCAAAGGCTGATAATCCCTCTTTTCGGCCGGTAAAGCCAAGCTTCTCCGATGTTGTGGCTTTAATAGAAATCCGGTTCATCGGAAGGTTGCACATTTCAGCTAATCGGTTTTTCATTCTTTGTGTTTCGGGTCCAATTTTTGGCAACTCGCAGATAATAGTGACATCTAGAAGGATGACTTTTGCACCAGCTTTTTGAATTTTCCGCATCGCGTATCTAAGAAAAAATTCAGAATCTGCATCTTTCCATTTATCATCTGAAGGCGGAAAATGACTACCAATATCACCATCAGCTAAACAACCAAAAATTGCGTCACAAAGGGCATGTATGCCAACATCCCCGTCTGAATGAGCGTCTATTCCATAATCATGTTCAACCTCAACACCGCATATCTTTATGTTATGGCTGGTATCATTAGTAGTCCATGAACGAAACTTATGTACATCATATCCCATGGCTGTTCTTGTTTCAAAATGTTGTGCCAATAAATGTTTCAAATAATCAAAATCCTCTTTAACTGTGATTTTTCGTAAATTTGGACTTCCCGCGACGATAGCAACCTTGGTTCCATTTGCTTCAACAAGACTTGAATCATCACTTGGATTATATTCATCCCCGTTACGTCCATTTTCAGTTTGTTTTGCAAATATATTTCGATAGCTTGTTTGAATTATATCAGCTTCAAATAGTTGCGGAGTTTGAGCCAATACTAACTCATCTCGGTTTAATGTTTCAGTTATGTGCCGGCCAGAATATTTTTTAATAGTATCGCTCGCATTTAGAGTTGGAATGACAGCTTTCTCGCCCTCTCTTATTTTATCCATCATTCTGTCCAAAACAGCATGGTCTACCACGGGCCGGGCGGCATCATGAATGGCTATATAAGGAGATTTAACCGAGAGGGTATTGTAATATTGCAACGCATTCCAGACAGAATCACTTCTTAAAGCACCGCCGTAAACCCATCTTAGCGCTGAATTTTTATCGAAAAAGGCCCGGTCGATAGGTGCCGTTTTAGGAAATACTATAATGATGGTGTTGCAAGCTGGATAATATCTTATCTGCTCAAGAGCAATTTGCCAAATTGGCTGGCCATTTATCGGTGCAAATTGTTTCTCAAACCCCATGCGCTCCCCTTTTCCAGCGGCAAGAAGAATAAGATCGAATGTTATTTCATTTTTCTGTTTCATGTTTTTCTTTAAAGCATAGAGTTTAAATTTTGTCTATTTTGCTAAATTCTTCTTCTATAGTAGATTTCAGGTCAATAATTGCCTATTATTTATGCATATCATTAAAGTGAGAATTTTATATGCAGCTTTCGCTCGGCTCTCTAACGCTACCCCATGCGGCGGTGCTCGCGCCAATGTCAGGAATAACCGACCAGCCATTTCGGCGTATAGTGCGCTCTCTTGGGGGCGGTCTGGTTGTATCAGAGATGATTGCAAGCAATGCAATACTCCAATCCGTAAGAAAAGAAATTAGAAAGCTGAAATTTTCTTCTGCTATGGAGGCACCTCTTTCCATACAGCTTGCTGGTTGGGATCCTGAAATTATGGCAGAAGCTGCAAGGATAGCAGAGCAGCTTGGGGCATCTATCATTGATATAAATCTAGGGTGCCCTGCGAAGAAAGTTACAGGGAGATATTCAGGCTCTGCGCTAATGCAAACACCTGAGTTAACGGCGCAAATTTGTTCCGCAGTAGTTAAGGCAACCAGTATTCCTGTTACATTAAAAATGCGATTGGGGTGGAATGAGTTGAACAAAAATGCACCTCACATTGGAATGCTTGCTGAACAAGCTGGGGTAAAAATGCTAGCTGTTCACGGTAGAACGCGGAACCAGATGTATAAAGGACAGGCAGACTGGCATGAGATAAGAAAAACGGTAGAGAATGTGTCAATACCTGTACTGGTTAATGGGGATATTAATAGCCTTGATGATGTGCAAAAAGCATTAAGCCAGTCAGGTGCGCATGGCGTCATGATTGGCCGCGGCGCTCAAGGTAGACCCTGGTTATTGGGACAAGCTGGTGACCTGCTCTCTAATCAAGAGATAAGGTCTCACCCTTCTATTGCTCAAAAAAGAGAGATAATGCTATCTCATTTAGATGATATGCTTATATGTTATGGCACAGATGGGATGCGACTTGCCCGCAAACATATTGCTTGGTATGCGCATGGTTTACCAGGATCGGCTGCTTTGCGTGATGTGGCTAATAATACACATGATTCACATATAGTATTTGATGCGGTTAACAGATATTTTAATGAACATAATGAGGCAGCCTAGTGCATACTAATATAATCAATAGTCAGGTTAACCTTCCTGCAGGTTATGCTGTGTTGGATGCGCTACCATACCCTGTAATCATTCTTGATAGTAATAATAATTTTGTGTGGCTTAATCATGCAGGAGAGACATTTTTTAACTCTAGCTTAGCTATTTTTAAGGGTAGTTCTGCAGAAGAGTATTTTAACTCTGATTCTGTATTAATTAGGATGATCTCAAGGGTAAGGCAAACAGCAAGCTCTTTGAGTGAACATTCGGTTTCACTTTCCCTACCAAGACTAAAAGACACAATCGTAAATATTCAAATTGGCCCATTTTACTCAAATAATGAATTTATTGTTATCTCCTTGCAAAAAAACACGCTTGAGCAGGTTGCCAAATCACGCACCCATTTCAAGGGCGCAGCGTTATCGATGTCAAAAGTAACAGCGCTACTTGCACATGAAATAAGGAATCCCCTAGCTGGCATCAAGGGTGCTGCCCAGCTTTTAGAATTGGAACTTGGACAAGAAAATCAAGAATTAAGCAATTTGATTGTAACTGAAACAGACAGAATAATTAAATTACTGGAGAGAATTGAAAAACTTTCCGCGGATAAACCTTTGCACCTAGAACACATAAATATTCATGAGGTGCTAGACCATTGTTTGAAGGTAAGTAGTTCATCATTTGGAAGACATCTTATTAATCAGAGAGACTTTGATCCCTCCTTGCCTTTGATATTCGCGGATAGGGATTTACTTATTCAGCTCTTTCTTAATTTATTTAAAAACGCGTCAGAAGCGACAAAGCAAAATGATTTATTGTTTGTTAAGACTTCATATGCGTTGTCTACCCCTCATTCTGCTTCTAATCAATATGGTTTGAATCAATTGCCTCTTCAGATTGACATCATTGACACTGGAAGTGGAATTTCTCCTGAACTTGAGGGATATGTTTTCGAACCGTTTATATCTAATAAGTTAAAAGGTTCGGGTCTCGGCTTAGCGCTTGTAGCGTCAGTAGTCTCTGAGCATGGGGGCGCTATTGAAGTTAGATCTGGTGCAGGAGAAACACATTTCAAAATCAATCTTCCAATTGATGTTGCCAACCCATTACAAAATATAATAGGCGAAAATAAGGAATTATTGTAATGAGTAAAACTGCTCAATTTATTGTTGCTGATGATGATAGGTCGGTTCGAACTTTCCTGGTTCATGCTCTGACCAGACAAGGCTATAAGGTGTCTGCTGTCACTACTCTCGCGGGACTTTGGGATTATACCATGTCAGGACGGGGAAATATTTTAATTACTGATGTTGGCTTTCCAGATGGCGATGTACTCGACGTTCTTCCACGCATAAAGGAAAAACGCCCTGATCTACAAATTATCGTTATGAGTGCAAGAACTAATTTATTGACGGCAATTAAAACCCAAAAATATGAAGTTGTTGATTATTTTCCAAAACCATTTGAGTTAGGAAAGTTAATAGAAGTATGTAATCGTTCAGCTCGCCTGCGTTCAAGTAATGATGTGGTTGAGGAAAATAATCCTTTAGCGATGAGTTCCGCACAGCTTTCAGTTCCTAGGGTCATTGCAATACCACTTGTAGGGCAATCCGCAGCAATGCAAAATACATTCAGGTTACTAACGAGATATTCTGCCACAAAGGTTCCGGTCCTAATTCATGCGGAGGAAGGAGCTGAAAAAGAGGAAATAGCGCGCACCTTATGTCAAATTGGTAACGAGAAACCAGCGCAATTTATTGCTATTAATTTGTCTCATACACCACAAGATGAACATTTAAATTTATTTTTTGGTCAGAAAAATATAATTAAAACAGCTGCCAATGGGAGCTTGTTTATCAACAATATTGAACTTCTATCGAATGAAGCACAACGTGCGTTAATGCGGTATTTGGATAGACCAGAAAATAGTACTTATAGGCCACACCGAATTGTGGTTGGAACTTGTGTTGACCTCAGAAGTTATGTTTCTCAGGGATTATTTAGAGACGATTTATATTTCGCCTTAGCTTCAGCTTATTTGACTGTCCCGCCATTAAGAGAGCGTCTTGAAGATGTAAGGCCCCTTGCAAATTTAATATGTAAGAACCTAAGTAGTGAATTTGGGGTCACAAAAATTCTGCAATCTGATGCAGTTAATTGTCTGCAATCATGGAATTGGCCTGGGAACTTAAGAGAGCTAATGTTCGTTATTAGGCGTCTTTTCGTGAATGCAGACTCAGACAAAATTATAGCGGAAGAGGTGTTAGCAGAAATCAATGTGCTGAAAAATAACTTGTTAGAAGATAAGAAAATGTCACTCGGTGATTCCGCGAAACATCACATTGATAGGTATTTTAATTCGCTTGGGAATGATTTGCCTTCTTCTGGTCTGTTTGAAAGGATAATGAAAGAAGTAGAGAAACCACTCATCCATGCAACAATGAAACGGACTTCTGGTAATCAGATTAAGGCTTCCGAAATATTAGGAATTAACAGAAATACATTACGAAAAAAAATCAAACAATTAAACCTGCCTTTATCTCGTGATGGGTACAAATAGGCTTAACGAATGCAATTTGGAATAACCAAATCCCTACTGCCAGACAAAAGCGAAACAAGCTTTAGAAAGTTGCTCCAACTCATTGCAGCTGTGGTATTAATTAGCGTTTTATTTAGCATTTTTAGTTTTCTTGCACTCTCTACTGTAGAAACGTTGCCCCAACAGTCAGATTTGCTGTTATCTATTTTTGCAGTTGCAAGCTTATGTCTAGTCGGTTTACTTTTTTTAATTATACGGCAAATTCTCAGACTGTTTGCAGAAAAAAGACAAAAAAAAGCAGGCGCCCAGTTGCAATTAAGGCTAGCGGTCCTGTTTGGTGTGATTACCGTATTTCCGTCTATAATCGTTGCAAGCTTTGCTGTATCTGTTGTTGATTACTCGTTGCGGGGTTGGTTCTCAGAGCGTATTTCTACAGCAGTAAATGATTCTGTAACAATAGCAGATGCTTACCTTGAGGAGCATACCCGTTCTGTGCGAGGTCAGGTGCTTGCCATGGCAAATGATGTTAATAGGGATGGATTAAAATTAGCTCAGAATAATCAGATTTTTAACAGGTTTATAACAGATCAGGTAGGAATAAGAAATTTGTCGGAAGCGGTGATTTTGGATGGTACAGGACAGATTATTGCCAAGTCACGATTTGCATTCTCCATCATTTTTTCAGAGCTTAATCGAGAGTGGCTTGAGCGCGCAAGAAATAATGAAGTCGTTATTACCCGAACTGAAGATAACACCAAAATTCAGGCTTTGGTTAAATTAAATAACTTTGTAGATGCTTACTTATTGGTTGGCCGATTTATTGATTCTGAGGTTCTTGAAGCAGTTGATAAAACTCGCTTGGCGGTATCTGATTATCAATCTCTATCGATTCGACAGTTTGACCTGCAAATCTCAATGGCTGCCATCTTTGCTGTTATCTCGTTATTTTTGTTATTATCGGCACTTTGGGTTGGTCTTAGCTTGTCTGGAGCTATCACAAACCCCCTTCGAGGAATCATTTCTGTTGCAGACGCTGTTAGAGCTGGCAATCTTAATTCGAGGGCAGACATTAAAACAGATTTGGATGAAATTGCCCTTTTAGGCAGTAGCTTTAACAGAATGATGGATGATTTATCCTCAAGTCAAAGGCAGCTTGTTCATGCCAACAAGCAGCTTGATCAAAGACGTGAATTTACTGAAGCAGTGTTGTCTGGTGTTTCATCTGGCGTAATTGGTCTTACGAGTGAGGGAACAATTACACTACCCAATACAGCTGCATGCTCATTGCTTGATTATTCAAAAGAACAAATGATTGGAAGCAATTTAACAGATGTATTGCCAGAATTTGCGGAATTGTTTTCCGCTATTAAGCAAGGGAAAAAACGTCAATATAATACCGAGGTTATGATTGTTAGGAGGGACCAGCAACTTTTTCTTCAAGCTGGCATCACATCTGAGAAGATCGAAGGAAGAATAGTGGGATATATAGCTACATTTGACGATGTGACAGAACTTTTATCAGCGCAACGTAAAGCGGCCTGGTCAGATATTGCACGACGAATAGCTCATGAAATTAAAAATCCGCTTACACCGATTGAATTAGCTGCGGATAGGTTAAAGAAAAAATACAGGCCAGATGATCCTATAAAAGCAAAGCAATTCGATCAGTTTTTGACGATTATTAGCAGGCAGGTTGGTGATATTGGGAGACTAGTTGATGAATTTTCAAGTTTTGCGAGGATGCCAGCCGCCATTTTAACCAAACAGGAAATTTCAGCTCTTGTAGAAGAGCAGATTCAACTATATCAAAATGAGGATGAGCAAATACAAATATCATTTCTCAAGCCACCACTACCTATATTTATTGATGCGGACTCTGGATTAATTCGACAAGTTGTTGCAAATTTGTTCCAAAATGCAATTGATTCACTTAAAGAAAATAGTGTTTTAAACCCAAGTATAATGGTTGATTTAAGATATGATAGCTCAACCGTATATGTTGACATAATAGATAATGGTCCTGGTTTCCGAACCAAAAATTTGACCAAGTTATTTGAGCCATATGTGACGGGAAGGGACGCTGGAACAGGTCTCGGTTTAGCTATCGCACAGAAAATCATTAATGACCATGCTGGGCAGATTAAATTGCAAAATCATCATGAAGGTGGAGCACATATTACTGTATCCGTTCCGTTATCAGGTGATAAAACATCAAAGGATGATGCCAAATGAGTCAAGAGATTTTAATTGTTGATGATGAGCCAGACATTCGGTCACTAATAAGCTTAACACTTGAAGATGAAGGATTTTCGACTGTTCAGGCAGCAAATGCAGAACAGGCTCGTGATATTGTATCAAAAAGATTACCTTCATGCGCCATTTTAGATATTTGGATGCGCGACTCAGATATGGATGGTCTTGAGCTACTCAGTTGGTGTAAGGAAATTTATCCCGATATGCCAATATTGATGATCTCTGGACACGGAACAATATCTACAGCGGTGGAGGCAATCCGAAATGGTGCTTATGAGTTTATAGAAAAACCGTTTAAGGCGGAGCGTTTGATTCTCACAGTTAGAAGAGCATTGCAGGCAAAGAGGCTGGAAATTGAAAATCAATTACTACGTTCAAGAACGGCCGTTTATAAGCAGCCAGATTTAATTGGTAATTCAGCAAAAATGAAACAGCTTAAAAATGATGTTGAAAAAATTGCTCCTACATCTAGCAGAGTGTTAATCCAAGGAAGACCAGGATCTGGTAAAGAGACTGTAGCAAGATTAATACATGATAAATCATCACGTTCAGACCATCCATTTGTTGTTGTCTCATGTAGTCGATTGTCTGATGAAAAAGGCGATGCAGAATTATTTGGAACAGAAATATTTCAGTATGGGCGCAGAATTGTTGGTTTGCTTGAACAGGCACACTTAGGAACGCTATATTTTGATGAGATTAGTGATTTATCTGCGACCATGCAGGCGCGTTTATTACGTGCAGTGACTGAACAACGCTTTCGAAGAGTAGGGGGAACATCTGAAATTATGTCTGATGTCCGTATTATTTCCGCCACAAACAATAATCCAAAGGAAATGATTGAAGCTGGAAAACTCAGAGAGGATTTGTTTTATAGACTTGCTGTTGTAAATATTTATGTTCCAGAATTATCACAGCGCAGAGAAGATGTACCACAGTTAGCTAAGTATTTTGTTCAGCAACAGTCTGAATTACTTGGAAAAAAGCCCATTAAGCTGGGAGAAGACCTATTGAACGCTTTGAGAGCCTTGGCCTGGCCTGGCTCTGTAAGGCAACTTAAAAATGTTATAGAAACGATCATTATCTTATCATCGGATGACAATTGTGAGCCTGTCGGCGTATCGGCCTTACCAGAGTTTAATAGCCCATCGAACTCAGATAAAAATAAAAAAAACTTAAATGAAACCTTTATGTCTCTTCCTTTAAGAGAGGCAAGAGAGAAGTTCGAGCGTGCCTATTTATTATCTCAACTAGAAAGATTTGACGGCAATATCACTCAAATGGCAAAATTTATAGAGATGGAACGCTCTGCGCTTCATAGAAAATTAAAGTCGGCGGGAATCTCAGATAGTTAAACCCCTTGATTTTTCTTAATCGGGGCAGATATAACAAAAAATACTATAGTTTAGGATTAAACATTAATGCGAATAGTAATTTGCGGTGCAGGAATCGTGGGAAGCGCGATAGCAACTCATCTAGCAGCTGAGCAAAATGACGTTACAGTTATTGATCACGATGAAGAAAAAGTTCAACGCATTGCAGAGCATGCGGACCTTTCCGCTATTGTGGGCTTGGCATCTCATCCTGATGTATTAGAAAGAGCAGGCCTTGATCAAGCTGAATTAATCATTGCTGTTACAGAGTCTGATGAAGTGAATATGGTTGCCTGTCAAATGGCACATAGCTTGTTCAAAACACCTACCAAAATCGCTAGGATTCGTTCAAACGCTTACTTGCGCTCAGACCTTCAAAGTAAAGTTTTTACTACAGAGAATATGCCAATTGATTTTATTATCTCACCAGAGCAAGAGGTTGCATCAGCTGTAAGCCGTCAGCTCAGACTTCCAGGCGCATTTGACGTCAAAGAACTTGGAGGCGGAAAACTACAACTGGTTGGTGTTTTATGCGACAGTAATTGCCCGATTATGGATACTCCATTGCGTCATCTCACGGATTTGTTTCCAGACCTCTCCATCACAATTGTTGCTATCCTTCGTGAAAACTTAGTCACAATTTCGCGTGACGGTACTGATGAGTTAAAAACTGGTGATAGAGTTTATTTTGTATGCGATACAGAACATTTAGAGCGTGCAATGGCTGCTTTTGGACATCACGAACATAGGACTTCTTCTGTTGTTATCGCAGGAGGTGGAAATATTGGTCAGTTGTTAGCGCAAGAAATTGAGTCAGGCCATAGTGAAATTAAATCTAAAATAATTGAACTCCATAAAGATCAGGCCAGAAATATAGCTGCAAAACTGTCAAATACAAGTGTCATTTGCGGAGATGTTTTAGACGCAGATATACTAAAAGAGGCAAGTGTCGGCTCTTCTGAAACTTTTGTAGCTGTATCTAATGATGATGAAGTAAATATTTTGTCCGCACTTCTAGCTAAAAGAATTGGAGCAAAATACGCTGTTGTTTTGGTCAATATGCAGGGTTTTCTTCCCCTTATCAGTACATTGGGAGTGGATGTTGTTATAAACCCGCCTCAAATCACGGTATCATCCGTTCTTGAACATATAAGGAGAGGCCGGATTATTGATGTTCATTCTATTGTTGAGGGCTTGGGAGAAGTGCTGGAGGCTGAGGCAGTATCAGGCTCAGACCTAGTTGGTTTGCCTTTGCGAAAGTCAAGAATTCCTAAAGGTGTGACAGTAGGCGCTGTTTTAAGAGGAGAGCAAATCATTCCCGCTCGAGGGGATACAATTATAGAAGCGGGCGACCACGTGATCGTATTTGCAAAGCAGGGTAAGTCGCGGCAAGCAGAAAATATATTATCCGCCAAATAGCAGAATTCAAAAGTATCAGTATATACTAGAAGTTATATAATAATAATTGATAAAAAAAGGATAGCTATGTCTAGAATAGCGTATGTAAATGGTCGGTACGTCCCTCATAAACATGCATTCGTGCATATTGAAGATAGGGGATACCAATTTGGGGATGGTGTTTATGAAGTTGTTTTAGTTTTAAATAAAAATCTAATAGACTTTGAGGGGCATTTTACACGCTTAAAGCGTTCACTTACTGAAATTTCATTGGATCTACCCATATCAGAGATGGTGATAAAACTGATTTTTAATAGGTTGGTTAAGTCTAACCTTATCACAAATGGGCTAATATATTTGCAGGTTACGCGCGGGGTAGCAAATAGAGCTCATCAATTTCCTTCTGCTGTACCACCGGCACTTGTTGTTACAGCTAAACCAACCTTAATTACAAAGACTGTTGATGGTAAAAAGGCTATCACAACTACAGACCAGAGATGGGATAGGCGGGATATAAAAACAATTCAGCTCTTGCCAAACTGTATTGCAAAAGAGGAGGCTGTTAAACGAGGTGCGTTTGAAGCTATTATGGTTATGAGGGATGGTACTATAACAGAGGGTGCGTCTTCTAATTTATGGATGGTTGATAAAGAAAATCAACTTGTTACGAGACATGCAAGCAATGCAATCCTAAACGGTATTACTAAATTAAGTCTGACTAATATTGCCAGTATCGGACAATACAAAATAGTAGAGAGGTCATTCACAGTAGAAGAGGCAAAAGAAGCCAAAGAGTTATTTGTTACGAGCGCAACAGCCATCGTAACACCAATTATTCAACTTAACGATGACTTGATAGCAGATGGCAATGTGGGGCCTGTTGCTTTAGCGCTTAGAAGCGCCTATTTAAACAACGTAGGGTGAATTTAAACTAATTCTTGAGGGAAATGGCATGGATAAAAATCAAAATCTGCAAGATGTATTTCTTAATACAGCGAGGCGACAGCACATTTCGGTCACATTATTTCTGGTTAATGGAGTAAAATTGCAGGGTTTGATTACTTGGTTTGATAATTACTCTATATTACTGAAGCGTGATGGCCATATTCAGCTGATTTATAAACATGCTGTGTCTACAATAATGCCTGCTACAGCTATTGATTTACAAGAGCAGTTGCCAAGTGATACTGAGAACAGATGAAAATCGAAAACCTTTCATGACGGTTTATAATGAAATTCGGGATAAAGTAGGGTTCCTGTTGCAAGAGGCGTCAACTAAATTTATTTTACCATTTTATAAAAATCTCTCGGCAGAGCAAATATCTACTAAATCATCTAAAGATGATTTTGTCACAGTAGCAGATAGAAAATCAGAAGTTTTCCTTGCTAAAAATCTAATTCAGTTAATAAACGGCTCAAACGTAATTGGCGAAGAAGCTTGTTATGACGATAAAAATAATTTATCAAGGCTTAGAGATAACATTGTTTGGACCGTAGATCCAATTGACGGCACAAAAAATTTTGTGAATGGGAACGAGCGTTTTTGTTCTATGGTTGCTCTTCTGAAAGATGGCAAACCTCAGGCTTCATGGATATTTATCCCTTTGGCAAACAAATGCTATTATGCAGATGCATCTGGATTACAGGTAAGACACAATAGCGATTCATTCCAACCATTAGAAATTAGCAACGAGAAAATGATGTCAACTCATGTAACAGATTTTAAGTGTAGCGTGTCTCTTCGACACTTAGAACCAGAGATCAAAACTCTTGTCAAGAATAAGGTGAAGCATTTAAAAAATAGGGTTTTTATTGGAAGCGCTGGGATAGAGGCAACTATGTTAGCGCAGGGGCAAATTGATTTCATATTTCATTCTAACACCACTGCATGGGATCATGCTCCTGTTGATATGTTTTGCAAAGCGTCAGGTGGAAATTCAGGTCAAATAAACCTATTTTTGGGGTCGTATAGTGATTTCAATATTAAAAAAAACGTACCTGTTTTGTTTGTGCAAAATAAGTATGCATGGGACGAAGTCGCGTCTTATATTGTCGGCTGACGAATTTAAAAATACTAGTTTTTATTTTTTTCCACATTTTTAGCCATTATCCAATAAGACTCTAACTCCTCTATTGATAAATCCTCCAAGTTTTCATTGTCATCTTTTGATTGTAATTCCATCTGTTTGAAACGTCTCTCAAATTTTCGATTTGCAAGTATGAGAGATGTTTCAGGTTCGTGACCTAATATGCGGGCAATATTTGTAGCAACGAATAATATATCTCCAACTTCATCTTGTATTCTAATATTATTTGGGTTATCAGACTCAACTTCTATTTTCAGCTCTTCTATCTCTTCGTACATTTTCTCGAATGCTGAATAGATAGTTGGCCAGTCAAACCCCACTTTTGCTGCTCTTTGCTGTAATTTCATTGCTCTTGTCAAAGCTGGAAGGGTTGTGCTTATTCCGTCTAGAAGGCTAATCGACTTTTTGTGTTTTGTGAGTTGTTCTCTTTCTTGCTGTTTTATGTCCTCCCATGTTTTACGGATTTCTGACGTATTTTTGCCATCTTTTTTGCTGAAGATATGAGGGTGTCTTCGTATCATTTTGTCGCAAACGGCTGAGATTACATCCTCTAACCGAAAGTCATCACGTTCACGGGCAATCTGGGAGTGAAAGATAACCTGCAATAATAGATCACCAAGTTCGTCACGCAATTTATCCATATCACTATCATAGATAGCCTCGACTACCTCGTAGGCTTCTTCTATGGTGTAAGGAGCAATTGTCTCATAAGTTTGTTGGAGATCCCAATCACAGCCACCCTCTTTGTTTCTAAGTTGTTCCATAATTAAAACGAGTTTGCTTATATTTTCATTGATTTTATGTAAGTTTATGGGTGTCTCTGGATAATTATTCATTAGGTGGCCTGTTTAAGTACTTCTGGTTCTATTTTACGCTTAAATTAAATTGTAAAATAATCTATTATTTGAGTTATAAGAAAGTGTTAACACAAATGCATCAATTGATGCGATTTATTGGAGTTATGAAATGACGAACGGTCAGTCAGAAAATCAAACTGGAAATACACTCCAAAATAAAACGCTACTTGGTAATATCAGACGTTGGTTTTTAGCAGGAATATTGCTTTCTGCTCCTGTGTTTTTGACAACTTATATAACTTGGATAGCAATAGACTTGATTGATACACAAGTTGTTAATTTACTTCCAAAAGAGCTTGTTGTTTTTATAACAAGCTGGGTTCCGGGATTTGGAATAGTGCCAGGTTATGGTATTATAATCGGATTTGTATTTATAACCTTCATTGGTGCATTAACAGCTGGTTTCTTGGGACGATGGATTGTTCATCTGGGAGAGCGCGTAATGAATAGCATGCCAGTTGTTAGAACAATTTATGGCAGCTCAAAACAAATTCTAGAGACTATTGTTGCAAGTCAATCCGATGCTTTCCGAGAGGCAGTAATTCTGGAGTATCCCAGAAAAGGAACCTATGTCATCGGCTTTGTGACAGGTTTAGCAAAGGGCGAAATAAAGGAAAAAATTGAAAAAGAAATAGTCAATGTGTTTGTTCCAACTACGCCCAATCCAACCTCTGGTTTTCTTCTTCTTTGTCCGAAAGAAGAGTTAACTTATTTAGATATGGCTGTGGAAGACGCAATTAAATTGGTTGTTTCTGCTGGTATTGTTACCCCTGATAATAAAGCAAAAAAAGGGCAGAAAATGATTTCTGGTAAGGGTAAAAAATAAATTAAAGAAATCCTCTCTTTTTTTATTTTGTCTATTTATCCAGAATATAAATAACGTATTGCTGCGTCTTGCTCGAATAGACCGATGAGAATATGGCAGGCTTTGCCTTTTTCAGATGTTAGTAAAGGGTCTTCATTTAACAACTTCAAAGATTGTTTTCTAGCAATTCCAATTAAATCTGCATGAGCAGAAAGATTGGCAAGTTTGAATTCAGGCGCACCTGATTGTCGTTGTCCTAGAACTTCTCCTGGTCCTCTCAGCCGAAGATCTTCCTCTGCAATTAAAAAGCCGTTATTTGTTTGCCTCATGATATCGAGGCGAGATTTGGCAGTATGAGAAAGAGGAGTTTGATAAAGCAACAAACAAGAAGATTGAATATTACTTCTACCAACGCGTCCACGTAGTTGATGCAGCTGTGCTAATCCAAATCTCTCGGCATTTTCTATGATTATTATTCCAGCCTCTGGTATATCTACTCCTACCTCAACTACAGTGGTAGCAACTAAAAGTTGGCTTTCGCCTGATTGAAATGCTTGCATTGCGATATCGCGCTCATTAGGTTTCATTTTGCCATGAGCTAGAACAGGATTTGTTTCTGGAAGGAGTTGCGTTAATACCTTATGTCTGTCAACAGCAGCTTCAGCGTCTAATTTGTTACTTTCTTCAACTAATGGGCAAATCCAATAAGCTCGGGTTCCATTTGCAATTGCTTTGGATAGCCTTTCTATAACTTCATTCATCTTTTCCATTTGTAGGGATGCCGTTCTTATATCCATTCTTCCGGCAGGTTTCTCATCTAGTTGCGATATTTTGAGGTCGCCATACGCTGTCATTGCCAATGTTCGAGGAATCGGCGTTGCCGTCATAATCAGTACATCGCACCCGCCACCTTTTTGACCCAGGATAAGACGCTGTTTTACGCCAAAACGATGTTGCTCGTCAACTACTGCTAGTCCTAAATCTAAGAACTCTGTGTCCTCAGTTAATAAGGCATGTGTTCCAATCACGAATGAAATTTTTCCAGACTTAAGGCCTTCGTGGACATTTTGTTTTTGCTTTCGTGTCATGCTGCCTATTAATAGAACTGGCTTTATATCAAAATTTTTTAAGAGTTCTGTTACATTCTGAAAATGCTGTTTGCTTAGTATCTCTGTTGGTGCAAGAAGTGCAGCTTGTTTTCCAGATGTAATTGCTTGTAATAGTGCAATTAGAGCCACAAGTGTTTTACCAGAGCCAACATCTCCTTGGAGTAGTCTCAGCATTCGAATAGGGGTGCTCTGATCTTCTGTGATTTCACGTACTACCCGTTTCTGCGCAGATGTCATTGAATAGGGTAGAGACGATACAAAATTTTTAATGAATTGCTCATTTCCCCTTACAGGCTCTGAAGCAGAAGTATTGGATTGCTGACTTCTTATCAAGCAAAGCGCTAACTGATTAGCTAGTAATTCATCAAAGGCTAGTCTTCTTCGGTGAACCGTATTTAACTCTAAATCAGCTTCAGTTTTTGGAGAGTGGCATTTTAGTAATGCAGATTTGAAATCTGGCCATTTTTGTTGCTGCTTTAAATTTTTATCAATCCATTCAGGGAGTTCCGGCATTTTTTTTATGATACTTTGTGAAGTTTTTCTAAGCAGGTTTTGACGTAAGCCAGCTGATAGTGGATAAATTGGTTCTATTGAGGGAATAGATGTGTGCTGGTCTGACGGAACTACATAATCTGGGTGGGTAATTTGTTTTTTATGGTTGAAAAAATCAATCCGTCCACTAACTAAAACGGTTTTTCCAACCTTATATAAAGATTTTAGATAATCTGCTTTAGACCTAAAATAAATAAGCTCAATTTTTCCTGTTTCGTTTTCTCCCACTATGCGCGCTGGGCGAGATTGCCTTCCCATCTGAATATCGACGGATATAATGGTGATAGATAAGGTTACAATCTGACCATCCATAATAGCGTTTATATCTGGTGACGCGCTTCGGTCAATTAATGAGACAGGAAAATAAAAAGCTAAATCAATAGCGAATTTTCCTATTTTCTTTGCCATTATATTGGCAGTTCTCGGCCCAATGCCTTGCAAGCTTATTAATTGTGCAAAGCAAGGGAACAAAATTTCAGGTCTATTAAAATTAAGGTTTGCCATATGCCTATTTAAATTTGTAATTATAGGTTAATGATCCCACAAAAATTGCAACCTGTCCAATGTGCACTATTTATTGTAGATATACATATATTTAGATAGTTTGATGAGTTTATATTTATGGAAACAAGAGAAAATAGAATACGAAGATTAATCTATCAGTCTAGTTATACAGGCACTAGAGAGACAGACCTACTATTAGGACAATTTGCAAATCGCTATTTGAATAACTTGCATGAACAACAGTTGGATGATTATGAAGCACTGTTAGCACAAGGTGACCAGAATATTCTTGCGTGGGTGAGAGGGGATTTAAAAATTCCAGCTAATCTCGATAGTATCGTTTTTTCACTTGTAAAGGATTTCAATACAACGCTCTGACAGAAATTTAACTATTCCATGCAAAAGCAAATTTTTGGGTGTGTAGAGGGTGCACAAACTCTTTACCTTGCAACACATTCAGTTATAAATGAACCAATTATTTACATATCTCGTGATGACCTTGAATTAAAACAAGTATCACAGGGCTTATCGTTATTTGCACCAGATATAGAAGTGGTTTGCTTGCCAGCATGGGACTGTTTGCCTTACGATAGGCTATCTCCACATGGAGATATTATTGGCGAGCGTATTTCTACATTGAGTAAACTTGCTTCAAATGAAATTTCAGATAAGAAACTAGTTGTACTTATAACAATAAATAGTTTTCTGCAAAAAATTCCCCCAAAATCCTTTTTTATAAATGCAAGTTTAAAACTCTCCAAAGGGGCTGACTATAATTTAAATGAGATTGCTTCTTTTCTACAAGATTGCGGGTTCAACAGAACTAATACCGTTCGTGAATATGGTGAATTTGCAATAAGAGGTGATATTATTGACATTTTTTCAGATTCTTCAACTCATCCATACAGACTTGACTTTTTTGACCAAGAGCTTGAAAAAATGAGATTTTTTGATTCATCTTCTCAAATGGGATTGACTGAAGTAGAACAGCTTACCTTAAATCCAGTAGCAGAATATCGTTTATCGGACGAATCTATAACCCGCTTTAGAAAAAATTATATCAGTTTGTTTGGTGCGTCTGCATCAAGAGACCAATTATATGAGGAAATCACAGCAGGTATAACTCCTGTTGGAATAGAGCATTGGATGAGTTTGTTGCATCCTAAACTGGTTACTATAACAGATTGGTTGCCTGACGCTTCTCTTGTTATTCCTTATGATTTTTCTGTTCATTCAGAAAAAAGAATCGCCTTAATTGAGGAGTTTTATCAATCAAGAGTGTCAGCTATTGGAAAAGATTCATTTTATTATAGGCCAGTTCCAACTCAGCAGATGTACGTATCGCAAAATGAAATTGATGTACTATTCAATACAAAAATGCCAACGATTGTATCGCCATTCTTTTCCCCAGAAAAAACCACACAAAATTATGATGTATTAAGCTTATACGGAAAAATAGGACCTGTTTTTAGCGCAACACTGGAAAATGGCTTTAGTCCCTCTCAATCTGCAGCGAAAATGATAGAAAGTGAGTTAAAAGATCGCTCTATAATTTTGGTAGCCTCTAGTGAGGGAGCTATTGTAAAATTAACAGAGTTAGTGTCCCTACATCTATCGATTTCAATTACGCCGTTTGAGCCGGGAAAAAAGCTAGTGGTGGGGCAACTTTATTCTGCTGTTTGGTCAATAGCGAATGGATTCATGATCTCGGATATTTGGATTTTAACAGAGCAGGATGTGTTTGGAAGCCGCCAAAATAGGCCTGCCGGTCGGCGCAAGCGCTCAGATGAGTTTTTGCGAGAAGTGTCCGCATTACAGACAGATGACCTTGTGGTGCACATAGAGCACGGCATAGGTCGATATGATGGTCTTGAAACAGTGCAAAGCGGGGGCAGTGAACATGATTGTTTGCGTTTAATTTATGCTGGTGGTGATAGATTATTCATACCCGTTGAGAATATTGATTTACTCTCAAGATATGGACAGCAAGCGGGTGACGCGGCTTTAGATAGGTTAGGCAACGTTGCCTGGCAGGCTAAAAAAGCCAGAATTAAAGGCAGGATAAAGGAGATGGCGGACGAGCTCATCAAAATAGCTGCTAGTAGACAAGTTAGTAAAGCTGAAAAATTGGAGGTACCTGCAGGAATCTTCGATGAATTTTGCGCGCGCTTTCAATTTTCTGAAACAGATGATCAGCTCGATGCTATCTCTGATGTGATTGATGATCTAGCCTCCGGAAAACCAACAGATAGACTGATTTGTGGTGATGTTGGATTTGGTAAAACTGAAGTGGCATTGCGTGCTGCATTTGTTGCATGTATGAGCGGGTATCAGGTAGCTCTTGTAACACCTACTACCCTTCTTGCAAGACAACACGGCAAGCTATTTGAAGAGCGCTTTAAAGACTTTCCGATCCAAATTGGCGTTCTTTCAAGAATGACGCTGGCAAAAAATGTGGCTACTATCAAGCAAGATGTAGCTGATGGAACCTGTCAGATGGTAATTGGAACGCACGCATTACTTTCAAAATCAATGGTTTTCAGTAATTTAGGTCTTCTTATTGTTGATGAGGAACAACATTTTGGGGTTGCTCAGAAAGAACAACTTAAAAAAATGCGAGGTGACATGCATGTTCTTACCTTATCAGCAACACCAATACCGCGCACGTTACAGATGGCATTGTCCGGGGTAAGAGAAATGTCACTTATCGCAACACCGCCGGTAGATCGTCTAGCGGTTAGAACGTTTGTGGGGCCATGGGATTCTATTACTCTGCGGGAAGCTATTTTGCGTGAAAGGCAGCGGGGTGGGCAGATATTTGTCGTATGTCCACGCATAAAAGATATGCAGAAAATATTTGATCGCATCACAAAGCTGGTCCCTGAGGCTTCGATCCTTTCAGCACATGGACAGATGAACTCGCTAGAATTAGATAAGGTCATGACAGATTTTGCAGATGCTAAAGTAGATGTATTATTATCAACCCATATTGTAGAGTCAGGAATTGATATTTCTACGGCAAATACGATGATTATTCATCGTGCCGATATGTTTGGCTTATCTCAGCTTTATCAGTTGCGTGGCAGAGTGGGGCGCGGCAAGCAACGAGCATATGCCTATCTTACAACTGACCCACAAATAACGCTCACCAGACAGGCAAAACGGAGGCTTGAAGTAATGCAAACGCTTGATAAGCTTGGGGCAGGGTTTTCACTAGCATCATATGATATGGATATTCGCGGTGCTGGAAACCTTCTTGGGGATGAGCAGTCAGGCCATGTAAAGGAAGTTGGTGTTGAATTATATCAAGATATGCTTCGCCAAGCTGTTGCTTTATCAAAGTCTGTTTCCAAAAAAGAAAAAGGGGATAATGTAGTAAGTGAAGATAACTGGTCACCCCTTATAAGTATTGGAACTGATGTCTTGATCCCCGACAGCTATATAGTAGATTTATCAGTCAGGCTCTCACTCTATCGTAAAATTGCATCTATCTATGATTTAGCATCTCTTCAAGATATAAAAGTAGAGTTGACAGATAGGTTTGGCCCAATCCCAGATAAAGTTAAAAACCTGCTGCATATTGTTGAATTAAAACACATATCTAAACATATCAACATAGCTAAAATTGATGCTGGCAATAAAGGGTTCTCTATTCAATTTAGACATAACTTTTTTGCTAGTCCAGAAAGACTAATTGCCTGGATTGCCTCACAAAAAGATAAAGTGCAATTACGAGCAGACCATAAGCTGGTAATAAAACAAGATTTAACAGACGTAACTAAGCGTGCTGATTTTCTGAAAAGTAAGTTATTACAGGTGCAGGCGCTATTAGATTAGATAGTAACCGCAGTGTCGATTGCTGTAAGCAATATATGTTCTGGATGAGCTCCAGCAAGTGAAATTTGGTTGTTAAAGACAAAGAACGGAACTCCATCTATTCCTAATTGGTTTGCTTGCGTTAAGTCTGATGCCAGTATCTTTTTCGCTTCTGTAATTTTTTCAAGATCAGAAATTTGAGAAAGGTTTGAGCTTTCTATAATTTCTTTTTGGATGTCAGCGCTGCTTATATCTCTACCATTTAAGAAATAGGCTTGATAGAACATTTCGCTCAACCCGTAGCCATTGCTTTCGGCTGCTATAATTAATTCGTGAACAGAGCGCGAGTCTGGAGTTCTTTGGATAGCATCAAAATTAAAGTCAATGCCCGTGAGTTTTCCAGCTTGTTCTATCCTGCTATAAACAGATGAAGCAGCGTGCCCAAACTTAGTTAATAGATATTGCCTTCTATCTATGCCATATTGAGGTATAGAGGGGTTCAATAAAAACCCTTTCCACTCAATAGTAGCATCTATTTCAGGGCGCTCAGATAATGCATTTTCAAGGCGCTTTTTCCCAATATAGCACCATGGGCATATAATATCTGCGAATATCTCTATCTTTAGTTTGCATTTCATATCTTGGCCTAAGGTATTTTTCTCTTACCAATTAACCTAGGTTAGTTTTAATGCTAAAACAATGAAACATAACTGGGCGATGTCAGTATTTACCTTTTTTATAGGAGAATAAAATTGACTTTGGATGATGATGAAAAAGCATTGAGTAAGGTAACCGCAAGAAGGGACGCGTTATTACAGCGGGCAAGGACTCTCCATATATCTACAAGTTCCAACAGTGGTGAGAATATTGAATGGGGTGTAGCGCCTTATATAAGAAGAAATAATGTATTTTATATATATGTAAGCGAACTTGGAGGACATGTTCGCTTTATGCTGGATAAGAGACCTGTGCTATTTAGTATTATTGAGGATGAAAAGGTGGCTAAAAATATATGGGCACGCATTAGATTGAAATTCACCGCAGAAATAAGTGAGATAAAGAGAGGTGAGGCAGAATTTAACGCTATCTGTGATGATATTGGCGACCATCATGGTTCCGTCATGACAGTAATTAGAGAATTTTCTGACTTTCATTTATTTGCTATTGACCCAAAAAAGGGTGTGATTGTAACAGGATTTGGTTCGGCATTTAAAGTATCAGGAAATGATTTTAAACTTGAGAGTAGACTTTCCTCCAATGGCTGAAACGGAGTTGCTAAAACCGGTTTTATATTCTTTTCGAAGATGCCCTTTTGCAATGAGAGCAAGGCTAATTTTGAAAAAATGTGATGTGAAGGTTAGGTTGCGCGAAGTTGATTTAAAAGATAAACCAAAGGATTTGCTTGAGGCGTCTCCAAAAGCTACCGTCCCAGTGCTTGTTTTACCAGAACAAATTCTTGAACAATCCATGGATATTATTTTCTGGGCACTTTCGGTCAGGGACCCATATAAGATGATGCTCTCGTGGAATGCGGATAAATCTGTGAGTGAGCAATTCTTAAAATCGTTGGATAATGATTTCAAACATCATTTGGACAGGTATAAATATGCGGCTCGTTTTAAGCCAAAAGATAAAGATTTTCATCGCGATTTGGCTATGTTATGGATAAAAAAGATAGAAGATAGGCTCGCAGAAGCAACTTACTTATCTGGTGAAAATATTGGAATTTTCGATTATATTTGTCTACCTTTCATCAGACAGTTTAGAATAGCAAACCCTGACTGGTTTGATTCTCAAAAATTGCCAAATTTACATAAAAGGCTGTCTCAGTTTTTGGAATCTGAACTGTTTAAGCTAGTAATGCAAAAGATGCCCACCTGGAAGAAAACAGGCCTTGAGACAGAATTCTAGGTGTAGTTAAATATCAAATTGATTAAGGTTAAAAGCTTTAATGATTTGCTTTAAGCCAGATTTGTGAATCTGTTTGAATTTGGTTTATGTTTTCATCACTCATTTTCGATAGGGTTCTATACATCATGCCCATACGAGGATTATTTTTTAATTTATCTTCATGCGACATCAAAAAATTCCAATATAAGTAATTAAATGGGCAGGCATCTTTGCCTGTTTTTTTCTTAACATTATACTTACATGAGCTACAATAATTGGACATTCTATCAATATAGGCACCGCCAGAAATATAAGGCTTGCTTGCGAGGATTCCCCCATCGGCAAATAATGCCATTCCGCTTACATTAGGAAGTTCAACCCACTCATATGCATCGACATAAACACTTAAAAACCAGTTGTTTAAATGTTCTGGCGAAACCCCTGTTAAAAGGGCGTAGTTCCCCAAAACCATCAATCTCTGGATGTGATGAGCATAGGCATGTTCGCGAGTTTGGGCAACCGATTGTGATACGCATTTTAAATCGGTTTCTGCTGACCAATAAAAATCAGGAAGAGAGGAGGTCAACTCAAGATAATTCATATCTGCATATTCGGGCATTTTATACCAATATAAACCCCTCACATATTCTCGCCATCCAAGTATTTGACGAACAAACCCTTCTACCGAATTTAAAGGCATGTTTTTCTCGTAAAAGGCTTGTTCAGCGCGTAACACCACTTCTTTAGGGCTAAGTAGACCAACATTTAAATACAGACCTATATGGGAGTGGTACATCCATGCTTCATTAACCAACATAGCATCTTGAAAGGTGCCAAAATTTATTAAACGTTCTTCAATAAATTTATCTAAAACAAAATGCGCATCTTCCCTTGTAACAGCATAGTGGAAGCTATCTAAACTTCCAAAATGATCTGAAAAACGACTACCTACAAGCACTATCACGTTTTTTGTAATTTCATCAGGTTTTATTTTAGTAGGAGAGGGTATATGTTTTTTAGCATCTGGAGGAACTCTGTTTTCAGAATCATAATTCCACTTTCCTCCTAAAGGTGTTCCATCTTCATTCATTAAGACATTAGTTTCACGTCTTAATTCCCGATAGAAATATTCCATTCTCAATTGGGTTCTGCCTTCCGCCCAATCCCGAAACCGTTTTTCTGAGGTAAAAAACCGTGTATCTTTTCTAATTTCAAAAGGCAGTGATGTCTCTAATTGAAATTCATTAAATGCTTGTCGTAGTCTAAATTCTCCAGCTTCTACCATACATAACGCGTCGGGAGAGAATGTTTCTATAATAAACTGTAATTGAGAAATGAAATCCCCTTTGTTATCAGGGTGTTCATAATCAATGTAACATATATTCCATCCTTTAAAACGACATTCCTCCGCAAAATGACGCATGGCAGAAAAGATAAACGCAATTTTTTTCTTATGATGTCTTACATAGGTTGCCTCAGTTTTTAGCTCTGCCATAAATATTAGATCATTTTCAGGGTCAATATCTGCAAGAGACGCAATACCTAGATCTAACTGGTCTCCTAATATTAATCTAACTGTTCTCATCAGGCTGACTTTGGTAACTTTGAAAAAGCCTCAAGTGCCATTTCTCTTGAAGTTTTAAGGTCTACGATAGGCATTGGATAAGATTTACCAAGTTGAATACCGCTTTCATCTAATATCTCAGAGGGTGCTTGCCATGGACAAAAAAGGTATTTTTTAGGTAGCCCTGCTAATTCAGGTACCCATTTGCGTGTATAGGTACCATCTGCATCGAATTTCTCACCTTGTGTGATGGGATTGAAAATACGGAAATAGGGTGCAGCATCTGCACCGCACCCAGCAATCCATTGCCAGCTTGCTGAATTAACGCATAAATCTGCATCAACCAAACAATCATGAAACCAATCTCGTCCATGGTGCCAATGCTGTAGAAGATTTTTGACAAGAAAAGAGCCAACAATCATCCGTAGCCTATTATGCATATACCCAGTTTGGTAAAGCTCTCTCATACCAGCATCAACAATTGGATAGCCTGTCATACCTGTTTGCCATGCCTTAAGACTATTCGGTGTCATTTTCCAAGAAAATGAATTGAATTTTGGGTTTAGATTCTCATTTGCAAGTGTTTGGTGATGAAAGTTTAAATGATGGGCGAATTCACGCCAGCCCAATTCAGAAAGAAAACTATCTAAATTAGAGTCTCCGTGTTCAACTACATCTTGCGATGCGTACCAGACCTGATTTGGTGATAATTCACCAAAATGCAGTCGTGGCGATAATCTGGAAACCGATTTTTGCGAGGGAATGTTTCTACCTATTTTATAGCTAGTAATCCCATTTTCAAGAAATTTAGTCAGAGTTTGTACAGCACCTAGCTCACCTATCTTCCACTCATTTAGTATCGTGCGATACCATTTTTGCTCAGGCAATAATTCAAGTTCACATAGAGTGCAATTTTTAGAAATTAAGGGTTTCGGTGAATATTTTATATTAGATGGTGCGGGTAGCGGTTTTCTCGGCAGTGTGGCATTAAGACACCCCCTACGGTAGAAGGGTGTAAATACGCGGTAATGGCTGCCGTCAGATTTGTGTATTTGATGTGGCTCCCACAAAAGTGACCCTGCAAAACTTTTAACCTCAACACCTAATTTTTTGATTTGTTGTTTTATTAATATATCACGCCTCATTCGCCAAGGCTCGTAACATCTTGTCCACACGATTTTATCTGCGTTTGACTGGAGAATTAATTCAGGCAAGATTTTATCTGCAGGTCCCTTAAAAAATCTCAAATTCCCGTTTAAGGACTTATCTAGAGATTCTAATGAGTGGTGCAGCCAAACTCTACTTGCAGCGCCCATTTTATGAGAGCCAGAATGATGGTCGTCGAGGATATATACTGGACTAATCTCACCACTCTTCACCGCTTCAATTAGTGCAGGGTTGTCGGTTAGTCTTAGATCCTGACGGAACCACATTATCGTTTTCATAAAAATACTGCCATAAACATGTTTGTTAAAAATAATCTTTTTATCTCTAGCTCTTATTCGTTTAGGATAGGCTGTTGGACTAGTCTAATCGGAATTTTTATTTGCGTTGTTTAGGTATATCATATTCTGTCCAACGGGCAGTAAACCGTTGATAGTTTGCATTAGACAGCCTTACCTTTAATGTCTCATAGCCATTTTCATTAAAGCATGAATGAAGCACGATTCCATTTTGGTGAAGGTAAGCACGAGCGTCACCAAAACAAGAAGAGATATTGAAACTATACACCGCGGAATCTTTATTTATTTTTTGTTCAATCAAACTGAATATGCTTTCAAAATTGGACTTATAAAGTGCTGACAAAAATGCACCGTTGGGAAACACGTGTTCTAATTCTTGTTTTTTGTCAGTTGAAATAAGGTCAGATTTGTTAAGTACATGAATTACACGTTCAGATAGGTCATCACCGTCTATCCCTAAATCACCAAGTATTTTATTCACATCCTCTGCTTCCTCTTCAAGAAATGGTGAGGAGGCATCATGGACATGTAACAAGAAATCGGCTTGTGTTACCTCTTCTAAGGTGCTTTTAAATGCCTCCACCAGTTCTGTTGGAAGCTCGCTAATAAATCCAACGGTATCAGCTAGAATTATTTTTTGACCAGTTGGAAGCTCGGCCATGCGTAAAGTAGGGTCAAGGGTTGCAAATAACATATCCTTGGCCATGACATTCGATGTCGTTAATGTATTGAACAAACTTGATTTACCTGCATTAGTATATCCTACAAGAGCTATTGTTGGGGTTTCTGTTCGATTTCTGTTTTTGCGTTGGATTTGTCTTGTTCTCTGAACTTCCTTAAGCTCTTCTTTAATTTTAACCACACGCTCTAACAGCATGCGACGGTCAAGTTCTATCTGACTCTCACCTGGGCCCCCAAGAAAACCACCTCCGCCTCTTTGTCTTTCAAGATGTGTCCAGCTTTGAACCAAACGCGAGCGCTGAAAAGTAAGGAAGGCTAGCTCTACTTGAAGTCTTCCTGCGTGCGTGTTTGCTCTAGCGCCAAAAATTTCTAAAATTAATGCTGTTCTGTCAATTACCTTACAGCCAAGCATTTCTTCCAAATTTCGTTGCTGAATGGGGCTTAAAGAGCAATCGAAAATTAAAACGGGATGCGGGTCCTCAAGCTCAATTCTCTGAATTAATAATTCTAGAAACCCAGCCCCAAGAAATGTCCCGGCCTTTGGAGAGAAGAGTTTTACAACCTCACGGTGGATTACCTCAAGCTCAATTGCTTCAGCGAGACCGCACGCTTCATTTAATAAAGCATCTGAGTTTCGAGAGGTTGGAAGTATTCGCACTTCTGGATGTATAACAATAGCAGTTTTGCTCACTAATGTTTTGTCCTAAGATGAGATTTACGAAACAAAGTTCGAAATTTAACAAATATTTGTTTAATGTGCATATAAAACAAAAACTACCTGTAAATAGTATCGCTATCAGTATTCTTTGTAGAACGTGCGATTGCCATTATCATGTCTGTTAAGGAGACTGTTCCCACTTTTTTTCCGTTTTTAACGATGATAGCGCCATTCGAGCCGGACTGAGAAACAGTTTGTAAGGCATCTTCTATAATCACATTATCCTGAATTTCAGGCCCTTTTATCTTTTTGTCCTTAGCCATAACAGAGGTTACCTTAAGAACACGAGCCTTATTTATGTCTTTGATAAAATCAGTTACATAATCGTCAGCTGGGTGGAGTATGATTTTTTCTGCCGTGCCAGACTGGATAACCGCGCCATCTCTTAAAATTGCAATGTCGTCACCGAGCTTAAGAGCCTCATCGAGGTCATGCGTGATAAATATTATGGTTTTATGAAGCTGTTCCTGAAGCGATAACAATACATCTTGCATATCAGAACGGATTAGAGGGTCTAGTGCTGAAAATGCTTCATCCATAAGAAGTATGTCTGCATCGGTTGCAAGAGCACGCGCTAATCCAACGCGCTGTTGCATTCCTCCAGAAAGTTGGGATGGATAATGATTTTCAAAACCAGTTAAACCAACGCTCTCAATCCACTTATTAGATCTCCTTAATGCTTCTTCTTTTTGTATTCCCTGAATACTGAGCCCATAGGCAACGTTATCAATTACCTTTCGGTGCGGTAGCAATCCAAATTTCTGGAAAACCATACTAGCTTTGCTACGCCTGAAATCACGCAACTCTGCTGGGGACATAGATAAAATATTATGATCATCTACAACAATCGATCCAGATGTAGGCTCAATCAGGCGATTAATGTGTCTGATTAAAGTTGATTTGCCGGACCCGGAAAGACCCATTATAACCTGAATTTGTTTCTTTTTTACATCAATGTTCACATTGTCTAAGCCAAGCACATGGCCATGCTTTTCAAGCAAATCTGACTTTGACATTCCACCCTTTACCAAATCGACCATCGAATGAGGGTTTCTACCGAATATTTTATAAAGACTTTTAATAGCTACCTTAATATCAGGCATTATGTCCACTTTCTCTGTGAGCTTGCAATCTTTTGCCAAAGGATTGAGATACTCTATCAAACAAAATTGCTAATACAACAATGGCTAATCCATTCATAACTCCCAAGGCTAAATATTGATTTGATATTGCTCTTAAAACAGGAACACCCAAACCTTTCACACCAATCATCGAAGCTATTACAACCATTGATAAGGCCATCATTATAGTTTGGTTCACCCCTGCAAATATATTGGGAAGTGCCAACGGAATTTGTACATCTAATAATTTTTGTTTGTAACTTGCGCCAAATGCCTCTGATGCCTCCATTACATCTTTATCAACCAGTCTAATTCCAAGGTTGGTAAGCCGAACAATCGGAGGTATAGCGTATATGCATACTGCTAGTAATCCAGGGACTTTTCCAATACCAAGTAACATCACAACAGGAATAAGATAGACAAAACTTGGTATAGTTTGCATTATATCAAGAATAGGGGTAATAATGGTTTGTGTTCTATTTGAGCGAGCCATCATTATTCCGATTGGAATACCAACGCTAATGCAAACGATGGTGGCAACTGAAATAATTGCCAATGTTGCCATGGTATCTTCCCACATATCGAGATAACCAATCACTAAGAAAGCTAAAATTGCACCAATTGTGAGCTTAATACTTTTGGATCCGAAATAAACGAGCAAAGCAATGGATGCCATTATAATCGGCCATGGCGTGTTTAAAAATAGTTTTTCCAACCAGACAAGGAAATAAAGCAGAGGATCAAAAAAGTTTTCAATAGCTTCGCCATAGTTCTTGGTGAAATCTCTAAAACCTTCATCGATACTTTTTTTGAAGTCTCTAAGGTCAGTTCGCCCCATTTTTGGAAATTCTGTAAGCAGACTCATTATTTCTCCTCAAAGAAAATGGGCCAAAATTTTGGCCCATTTTAAATAATTTAACACCTCTAAAGTGCTGCTTTAACTAAATTTGCACCCTGCACGGTTACCCACTTAGTCCAAACCTCGGGGTGGCTTGATAAAAATTCGTAAGCAGTATCTTCACCACTAGCTTGATTATCATTCATCCAGACAAGCATAGACATCATTACATCAGAAGGAAATTTTCTCTTTTCGATGTATGCTTTTCCAATACTTGGACCGTTTTCGATAAAGTTTTTAGCTACAACAGAAGTTACCTCAGACACAACCCATCCAGAAGGCTTTGGGTCTTCACACTCTGGAACCATTAAACAGTTATCCCAGTTATCATGACCACCAAATGGCCCCATGTCTAACAAAGACAAGCCACCTTGAGCTGCTAAAACAGTTGGTCCCCAATAATAACCGAACCATGCCTCATCTCTTGTAATAGCTTTTTCAATTGACCCGTTTAAACCAGCAGAAGATCCAGAATCAATTAACATCCATCCTTTAGCTTCCATATCAAAAGCTTTAAATAGTTGATTTGTGGCAATTTGACAACCCCAGCCTGACGGGCAAGTTACAATGCCGCCCTTTGAAGAGTCTTCCGGATGTGGAAAAAGGTCAGGACGCTCTAGAACGTCGGCCAAGGTTGTTAACCCGTTTTCTTGCATAACTTTAGTACTTATCATCCATCCTTCACCAGCGCCAGTAATTGGTGCACCGTTCAACATGAATAGACGACCTTCTTCCTCAGCTTTTGCTAGGGGAGTTTGAACTGCGTTTGCCCAAAGTTCAGGTGCGATATCCGGCACTCCTTTTGTGTCCATTGATGCGAAAGTGGTCATAGTGGCGCCTGGGACGAGTTCAACAGAGCATCCGTAACCTTCCTCTAAAATAATTTTATCAATGTTGGCTATGAGCTCTGCTGAAGCCCAATCCATTTCTGCTATGGTTATGTCACCACAAGTATCATGACCGCCTGCAAGTGCTGAACCAGCAATAAATATGCTGGCAATCGAGACAAAGGCGCCCGTTAGAATTTTGTTCATTTGTTCCTCCTAGAACTTTTACAATTAACCCTTTAAACCTACCAAGATAGCCAATTGCTTGGCAACAGTGTAATTTTTTTTTTCCAGAGAACGAGATATTTACCGCAGAAAACCTGCGAAATACTCTGATTTACAGCTAAAAAAAACCAACACTTGGCGCAGAACGAATTTATTCTCTAGCGTTTTGCTGGATTTTTTTCTAGTTAAAACGGAATTTAGACAGCAAACGAAAATATTATTTATCTACCATTTATGTTTTTTAATGGTTTAGTATCTGACTTAAAAATAATTTGGTTCTTTCTGACTTAGGATTACTAAAAAAGTTTTCAGGGTTGTTTTGCTCAACGATCTGACCCTCATCCATAAATATGACCCGGTCAGCAACCTTATTTGCGAATCCCATTTCATGTGTAACTACGAGCATTGTCATACCAGAATCTGCTAATTCAATCATAGTCTCCAACACTTCTTTAATCATTTCAGGATCGAGTGCTGATGTTGGCTCATCAAATAACATGACCCTTGGCTGCATACATAGAGCTCGAGCAATAGCTACACGCTGCTGCTGACCTCCCGACAACTGTCCGGGATATTTTTGGGATTGCTCAGGAATTCGCACTTTTTTCAATAACTCCATCGCTAGCTCATCGGCTTCAATCTTGGGCTTTTTGCGAACCCAGATGGGCGCTAACGTACAATTTTCTAAAACAGTTAAGTGCGGGAATAAATTAAAATGTTGAAAAACCATTCCAACATCACTTCTGATCTCATTAATTTGTTTTACATCGTCTGTTAATTCAGTTCCATCGACAATTATACTGCCTTCTTGGTGTACTTCCAATCTATTAATGCATCTGATCAACGTGGATTTTCCGGAGCCTGAGGGTCCACAAATAACAATTTTTTCAGTTTTATTAACATCCAGATTAATATCTTTTAGAGCATGAAACTTGCCATACCATTTGTTAAGATTACTAATGGTAATAATAGGATGAGTTTCACTAGTCATGGTTTTTTCAGATGCGACTGTAATATTCATTCAGCTCTCCTGTCAGTATCAAGCTTTCGTTCAAGTTTTTGACTATAACTAGACATACCATAACAGAAAATCCAGAAAATAAAGCCTGCAAATAAATAGCCTTCAATATCATATCCATTCCAGTCTAACGAACGAGATGCTGTTTGCGACATATTTAAAAGGTCAAGTAACCCAATAATAGAGACAAGAGAGGTATCCTTAAATAAGGCTATAAAAGTGTTTACAATGGATGGAATTGAGATTTTGAGCGCTTGAGGCAAAACAACCAAGACATTTCGACGCCAATAACCCATTCCTAAAGCCATGGACGCTTCAGTCTGACCTCTATCTATAGCTTGCAAACCCCCTCTGACGGCTTCGGCAGTGTATGCAGATTGAAACAAAGTTATGCCAATCATTGCTCTGACAACTTTATCGAATTCAACACCAGAAGGAAAAAACAAAGGTAGCATTACTGAGGCCATAAACAGAATCGTTATCAGAGGAGTGCCACGCCAAAATTCAATGTATGTTACCGACAGTGCCTTAATTATAGCCATCTCAGAACGCCTGCCTAAAGCAAGTAAAATTCCTAAAGGTAACGCTAAGACAATCCCAACAAAGGCCAACGCAAATGTGAGAAGGAAGCCCCCCCATTGGGTTGTATTTGAAACAGGAATTCCAAAAAAACCGCCATACACTAAGACAATAAAAATCAACGGGTAAATGAACAGCATGAATAACAATAACCATTTTTTAAAAGGTATATTTTCCATAACTAATGGAATTAAAATTATTGTGAAAATACTAAGAGCAAGAATTGGTCTCCAAGTCTGTTCGGGATTTGAAGCAAAATATAGTCCAAAAAGTATCTGGTCTAACCTAACCTTAATGAAAGTCCAACATGCTCCAGCTTTATTGGCATCACACACTGACCGATCTGACCCCGAGATATTCGCATTAATTATCGCCCATTCTATAAATGGCGGAATGTATAAGTAGAAAAGATAACAAAATAAAATTGTAGTTAACGTATTCGTTACAGAGCTAAATAGGTTCTGACGCAGCCAGGAAATAAAACCAATGGTAGAGCTTGGCGGGTTTCTATCTGGTAATCTGACAAATGTTTCTATTTGTTTTGCCATTAAATTTAACGCTCTACAATTTGCATTTTTCGATTATATGCATTCAAAATGAATGAGGTAAAAAGGCTCATGCATTCATAAACTATAATCGTCATTGCTATTATAATTAATGCTTGACCGGTTTGATTTAGAGAAATTCCGGCCCAAACTGCTACTATTTCCTCATATCCTACCGCGACTGCTAAAGAAGAGTTTTTTGTTAGATTTAAAAATTGGCTGATGGTGGGAGGAATAATTACTCGCATCGCCTGCGGAATGATAATCATATTTATCATTTGTGTACGAGTTAGCCCTATAGACCTTGCTGCCTCGATTTGACCTTTTGATACTGAAGTAATGCCAGCTCGAACATTCTCAGCTATAAAAGCGGAAGTATATATGGTTAAGGCAAACCATAGTGAGAAAAGCGGAAGAGGAAGCTGTCCTCCACCTTTAAAATTAAACTTCCCTAATACGGGCAAATCAAATCCAAGTGGGCTTCCGAGAGCAAAATAGCTTAGAATTGCAAATATAATGAAGCCAACAAGGTTATAAAGGCCAATCGAGTTTCTTTTCCCTGTCTGTTCAAATTGCTTTTTTGACCTTTTATTTATCCAAAAGCAGAAACATAATCCGATAAATAAAATAAACATCCAAATATTAAAATTTGTTAAGTCGTCAACAAACGGTTTAGGGGTATGAAGTCCACGGCTATTTAAGTAAATGAAGCCCAATTCAATAGATTTTTTTGGTGGAGGCAAGGTTGCTAGAAAAACCGCAAAATTCCAGAACATTATCTGTAAAAGCAAAGGAACATTTCTAAATACTTCTATATAAATTAAAGCACATTTAGAGGCTAGCCAATTAGGTGATAATCTAATTATACCAATGAAAAACCCAACAATAGTGGACGCAGCGATACCAAGGGCTCCAATGAGAAGGGTGTTTAAAATACCAATATAAAAAACTTCGATATAAGTTGTTTTTCCAAGATCAAACTCCAAAAAAGGGCTGAAACCGATCTTGAAAGGTGCTACATCGTCAAAGAAACTGACGCTTGTCTGTATACCTCTTTCAACCAGATTTGATACGGTGGTTTGGTAAATAAACAAAAGGCCATATGAGACTAATGCAAGAACCAATATTTGAACGATTAAAGACCTGAAGCGGGGGTCTCTGTAAAATGGAATCTTGGTATTTATCACTTTATTAACTCACGAAAATGGTCGGGAAGTATTACTCCTCCCGACCAAAAAATGTATTTGATTAACGAATTGGCGGTGCGTACAAAATTCCACCGCGTGTCCACAAGTCATTTACAGAGCCTGCCCGTGGAATGCCAATTGGCTCGACAGTAGCCTCATATATTTCACCGTAATTACCAACTTGCTTAATTACTTGGTATGACCAATCTGCTGAAAGACCAAGTTTTTCTCCTGTATCACCTTCGGCACCAACAAGTCTGCCAACTGACGGATTGCCAGGGTTAGACACGAGCTCATCAATATTCTCCGATGACACTCCTAATTCTTCAGCGTTGATTAATGCGTAGAGTGTGAAAGCGACAATATCCATCCACTGGTCGTCGCCTTGAGCAACCACAGGGCCCAATGGCTCTTTAGAAATTGTTTCGGGCAATATTAGAATACTGCTTGGATCTGCCATCTCCGTACTGATAGCTGCCAATTGTGATTTATCGGAAGTTATGGCGTCACAAGCCCCCCCTTCAAAACCTTCTCTCGTCTGAGAAGAATCTTCATATCCAACAGGGGTATAATCCATGTCATTATTTCTAAAATAGTCGGCCATATTTAATTCGGTAGTCGTTCCAGCTTGGACACAAATACTTGCACCATCAAGTTCAAGTGCAGAGCTTATTCCTGAATCTTTAGAAACCAAAAAACCCTGTCCATCAATATAATTGTAGTAAGTGAAGTTAAGTCCTAAAGAAGCCTCTCTAGTGAGTGTATGCGTAGTATTTCTTGATAAAATATCTACCTCACCGGATGAAAGTGCTGTAAAACGCTCTTTTGCATTAAGTGGGATATAAGATACCTTAGAGGCATCACCCAGGACAGCAGCTGCTACTGCATCACATACAGATGCATCGATACCAACCATTTTACCAGCATCGTTAGGTGCTGAAAATCCAGGCACATCACCGGCAACACCGCAACGAAGTTCGCCACGTGATTGAACATCCTCTAATGTAGAAGCGTTTGTTGTAGTTGCAAAAGCAACGACAGTAATCGCAACGCTTGTGAAAAGCGTAGTTATTTTATTCATAATTTTCTCCTGTTTATATTTCCTCGAATTTCAATTTTTAAATCCGAATGAAGATTTATGTAATAACATTATTTTCTAAACACAACAAAATTAAAGTTTGCTAATTATATTTGCACTGAACATAAACAAAATCTCTGTCATATAATGATACCATGTATTCAAATTCCTATCTTTAAGAATGTACACCTGCAATAAAGTGGAGTATTAAACAATTTCAGAACAAACAATAGCTTACGAATATTTTTTCTCGAAAAATGTAAGTGTGCGAGTTGCCCGCAGATATAGTTTAAGCAACGAAAATAGCCTAAACCAGTTTGGCATTGCCTCATAAATACGAATATTAAGTTAAATTGTTGACAATTTTTAAGTAGTAAAAGGGGATATTATTGATGCAGAATTCTCGCGATTCTTGCCAGACGATTATCAAAATTTGGCCAATTAAATAAAAAAAGTAAAATTAGGAGAGGCTAAATGAATGTTTTACTACCTGAAAAGATGCACGCCGTACAACTGGTAGGTCATGGGGGTCTGGACAAGCTAATTTACAGAAATGATGTCGAATTGCCAAGAATGGGTGATGATGATGTTCTTATTCGAGTTAGAGCAGCTAGTGTTAATAATACAGACTTAAATACAAGGATTGGGTGGTACTCTAAATCCGTTCGCTCAGAAACTAATGCTGTTAACAAAAAAGTGCAAAAACGTACTTCATCACATGATGCAAGCTGGTCAGGTATGCCAGTTATGTTTCCAAGAATACAAGGAGCTGATGTTTGTGGTCATATTGTAGATGTGGGCCGTAATGTCAGCAGAGGCAGAATTGGAGAAAGAGTGCTTGCGCGTACTATGATGCAGTCCCCAGATAATCCAAGCCGTTTTCAATGTTGGACTATGGGTTCTGAATGTGATGGAGGATTTGCACAATATAATAGTACACGCGCAAGCGAAGTTTATGCAATAAATAGTAGCTGGAGTGATGTGGAGCTTGCTTCAATCCCATGCGCTTATTCAACTGCCGAAAATATGTTGCATAGAGTTGGACTTGGTAAGGAGCGCGTTCTAATCACAGGTGCATCTGGCGGGGTTGGTTCGGCTGCTATTCAACTTGCATCATTAAGAGGAGCACAGATTATCGCACAAGCAAGTTTGAATAAAGCAGAGGCATTAAAGAAAATTGGAGCTCATAGTGTTGTTGACAGATACAGCGATCTTTTAAAAGAGATAGAGCCAAGTTCAATAGATGTTGTTGTAGACTTAGTAGCGGGGTCAATCTGGCCATCGGTTCTTAACCTAATAAAAAATGGCGGGAGATATGTTGCATCAGGCGCAATCGCAGGACCCATTGTAGAGCTAGATATAAGAACATTATATTTAAAAGATCTCACCCTGATGGGTGCTACCTATCAAGACAAAATATGTTTTGAAAACCTTATTGGCTATATCGAGAGGGGAGATTTAAAACCCTTAGTAGCAAAAACATATCCCTTAGCTGAAATTAAGAAAGCTCAGGAGATGTTCTCAGAAAAACAATTTATTGGGAAAATTGTTCTTGAGATACCCTGATATATCCATTTTGTATTAAAAAGAGTAGCTTTAGAAATTTAGAAAATTGGCTCCCCGGGACGGATTCGAACCGCCGGCCAAGCGATTAACAGTCGCTTGCTCTACCGCTGAGCTACCGGGGAATAAAAATTTTAGTAACAGTGGTTTAGAGGTAATACATTCACAGAGCAGCCCTAAATACAACATATAGTATCAATGACAAGCGGCTATGTATCAGATTACTTTACCACTATTTGACCAATTTACTAATGCCGACACACTTGTTTGTCAAACAGAAACAGAAACGACACATCCATTAAAAACAGGCTATTGTTTAGAGGGGTCAGGCGACTGCCCAACTATTTTGCAATGTGTAAAGACAAATTGTAAAGACATTTGGCGCATAGATAACAAGTATCGCTCAGACGCTATGATTTAGTGATTGGTAGTTGCTGCTTCGATTTACCAAACCTTTGATTTCACGATTGTTGACAATACGTCTGAGCTATCAAGAATAACTCCTGCTTCAGTGCGTAGTTTAATGACCTCTTCGTCACTCAGAAACGCCCCAACACGACTTGGGTCTTCAATTTCAAACATATCGTACACACGAGTCTCATCTTCATTTGCACAAGCGAAATGCACTTTCACACCGTACTCTTCTAGCTTTGATTTCAACTCAACATCTACAAGTTGAAGCCATCTGTCAAAGCCTTTTGTAATTTCAAATGTACTGACCATTTTCATTTTGGTGTCTCTCCTTGTTCAAGATGTTTTCGCGTTTCAACGTTTGACTAATAATAATACATATTTATCATCGAAAAAAGGGCAAGAATGGACTTTTACAAAGACAGGCGATTGTTTTGGACAAATCACTTGAATTTTCAAACAGATTAAATAAACGAATAGCTTTTCAAAACGCTTTACAACTGTCTGTTTATTTGAGATTCTCCAAGATAAGGGGATTGTTATTCCTGTGGAGCTTTTAGCTCCAGACCACATCTTGTGGGTACTGTTACTAGTGATATTTCTCAAGCGATTAACAGTAGTTTGCTCTACCACTTAGCTACTAGAGAATAACCTATTGTTTTACTTACGTTTTGCTCTCTTACCACACGCTTCACCCTAAATCAAATGTAGTATGTGAAGGGTAATCGAAAGTTCAATGACAAAATAGCTTTATTTGACCAAATAGTTAATTCTGAAACACACATTTGTCAAACAAATGGTTACAAAAAAACTACCACATTACTTCACCGTAATCACATGCAAGAATTAGATGAGCAATTACATTTTTATTTGGATAAGGTTCGATACGTTACTTTCGTATGCAAAGAAAATTTCATAGTAACAAACCCTGAGACTTATTCAGAACGGCATGTGCTGTTGAGTTATTCTTTTCATAGATTTGGAAAATTATATTTTGTTCCAGCAGCAGTCAAAAAATTGTCAAGTACATTGCTGTAACTCAGTCCAACTATGGTACCGTCGGATAAATCAACTTTATTACCTTGATTTTGTAATGCTTCAAGAAATTCTTTAGCTTGATTTTTATGATCGATTAGATATTGTTTCTCATTTGGAAAAATTAGTAATAAAGTTGCAGAGGATTTAGAGGTTTCAATCCATAGCTTTTGAAGAAGCCCGTGTTGTTCAAAACCAATTTTATCTGCTTTATTATCAGAATAGTTTATAATCATATCTTTTGTCATTTCATCTTTGAAATTAACTCTAATCAATCTCCCATACAATTTTCTCTCCTCAACGGTCTTAGTGTTTCCAAAGCTTGGTTATTAGCTTAATAATAGTACAAATCTTTTGTTGATTAAAGGAGAACAATGCACTCGAATTTTAAATTTTCAATATTTTTAAATGCAATCTCTCGAAAGTTGAAAAAATCAGAAGGTTTTTTTTGTGACGGGTTTATAGCTAAATATGGTTTTGGTGTTAACATATGGCTGCGCTAAAAAATATTTTGTTCTTTTTTATAAAAAATCTATTTTTTTTCATCTATCTTACAATAATAGTTCTTCTTTTTTTTCCTAAATTATGGAAAACTAATAATGGATATTTTTAGGAGTAAGAAATGACCCTTTTGATACGTGGAACTATGATCACTAAGCACGACATAAGTGATGGTGTTAGCCAAAAGTTATTGCTTAATCGACATGAGACTGGCGAATCTCGGCTTGAAATTAAAAAAATCAGTCTGAATGTAAACGCGTATTTTGAATTGACTTTTGAACAAAATAGCTTGAATTGGTTGCATGCATTAACCCCAGGTTTGACGGTAGACTCTGATAACTTTGATATACAATCATTGAGAGTAATTAATGGTGGTAAAAAGGTTGTTATAGAAAATGTAGGAAATGCCGAGGCTGAATTGTTGTTTTGTGCTGTCCTTAGAGTTAGCAGATTCTTGTCAAATGGTGATCATATTCCATTTGAAAATCACTCAGTGGATTGGTCTGTTGAGCCAGTTTTGTTATCTGAATTTGATTCTCGTAAAAGAATTTATTTAGCAAGCCCGGGCTTATGGCAGGGTTTATCTTGCGTAAAAGGAGAGATGATTATCTATCCTGAAGGTGGCTCTGCTCCCCTTCATCATCATGAAGGTGCCGAGCATTTTCAATATATAATGGCGGGTTCAGGTACTGTAACATTTAATGAAACTGAACATGTAGTGGAAAAAGGCGATTTATTATATTTTTTTGAAAAAGAAGTTCACGAATTTATTAATAATCATCCAGAAGAATTTATTTTTGCTGAATTTTTTGTCCCAGGATCATATAAAACAATTTGGGCAGAAGATGTAAGTGTTTGTACATGGCTTCCCACAGAGAAGGACATAAATGGCAGACAAGCAAGCAGACATATTGAAAAGCATGTTGCTGGAGAAGGAAAAAATATATAGCTAGTTTTAAAATTAAAGTTGTTAAAGGTTGTAACTAATTATATTTTTGTAATATTTTGCTAGTTGCATTTTTGAAAGCATTATCATCGCTGGTATCAAGCTTCAAAATAAAGTCTGTTGGCCTTTCTTTCCTCATAGAGGAACTTTTATAGGCTGGGTCATAATGAGAGTCTATCAAATCACTTGCTAATTCTTGCCAGTTTTTAGTATCTGCAAGTAACCGCCAATAGTCTGTTTTCTTGATACCATGTCGATAAATCATCGCATCAAAAAGCTTGTATAGTGCCTGCGGATCCGATTGTAGATAAAGATATTCCTTAATTAAAAATCTAGCTCTGTTTTGAGATGACATAGCGATTTCTATCAGCGGAGCAGATTTCATAATTTTAAAAAGTGTCTGCGGTATTTGCAACTCGCCAATCTTAGAGCTTTCCGCCTCGATAAAAACTGGTTTGTTAAAATCAAGTTGCATTATTTCCTGATATAATTTTGTTTCAAAATATCTTTGGCTTGGCTGTGTCTCGCCAGGCGTTAACCCAAGAAGCGACCCTCTATGATTAGCTAGCGCTTCGAGATCTAGTATTTGAGCGCCTCCCTTTTTAATATAATGAAGCAACCGTGTTTTTCCAGTTCCTGTCGGCCCACTAATCAAAATGGGCTTTATATTTGGTGTTTGAGTTTCAAGTGCTATTAAAATATTTCTTCTATAAGATTTATAGCCGCCCTCAAGAACATAGGTTCTCCAGCCAATGTCAGAGCAAATGCGTGCAAATGAAGCTGAGCGTTGACCACCACGCCAACAGTAAAAAAGAGGTCTGAATTCTACTGGCATATTCCCAAGGCGGGTTAAAATATGCTCGGAAATATTTTTTGCAATGAGGGCACCCCCATATCTTCTAGCCTGAAATGCATTTCTCTGTTTGTAGATTGTGCCAACTTCTGCACGTTCCTTATTATTTAAAACAGGCATATTAATCGCGCAAGGAATATGGTCTTCTAAAAATTCTGCAGGAGAGCGCACATCTATAACCATATCAGCTGTGATTTCTGTCCAATTCTGGATAATATCTATTGGTGCGCCCATTATAACCTTTCAGGAAATTTTAGTTAGTGATGATGCCTGTTCTATTCAATGTCAGCGAACCTATTATTGCGGTATGTGGGGCAGCGCTCTTCCTTAGGGCTCTAGTAATCTTATCAGCTTTTATGGTTGGAACAACTGCAACGATGCCGCCTGAAGTCTGCGGATCAAATAAAATATCCAAAAGGGAAGTATTCTTGGTGGTGGGTTCATTAAAAATTCTAACAGAACGTTTGTTTGATGTAGATAAACTTGATCGTATAGATGTATTTTCTAAAATATCGAAAGCTCCTTCCAAAACCGGTATTTTATTAAGGTTTATCTCTACACCCATTTTTATATTAAACTTTATTGCTATATCTTGGATAAGATTATCGATGTGCCTTGCAAGTCCAAATCCCGTTACATCTGTCATTGCCAATACATCATTTTGCCACAGAAATTCAGCAGCCCTGGCGTTAGAAAGAAGCATGACATCAACACAATTTTGATAACCTTGTTCGAGAGCTTGATCACGCATTGCTGCTGCTAGCAGCAATCCGATACCAAGAGGTTTGGTAAGAATGAGGGAGAGTGGTTCAAGATTAGAAGCATTTTTTTGCAAGTAAAACTCCGAATTTGATGATTTGTTTTTAATCCCTGTCACCGCAAACCCGAGACTATTTTCATTTGATTGTGAGGTATGTCCTCCAATAAGTTTAACCTTCGCTTTACTAAATTCAATCATAGCTCCAGCAAGCATATTAGTGAGGTCAGACTCTTGCAGATTTCTTTTTGCACGTTGAATAGTTACTAAACTGAGTGCTGCTAATGGTATAGTATCGCTTACTATTAGGTCGCTTAGTGAATGCAGTGCAGCAATTCTTCCGAACAGAAATGGGTCACTAATCATCTGACTTATTGAGTCAATTGTTTGAACCAGCGTTTGGTTGCTGTCTAAGAACGCAGTTATTGGAAATTCACCTGCATCCGTAAACGTATTCAAACTGGGAAGATAACGCTCATCACCCCCCAATTTGACGGCTATTTTTGCCGCAGCTGGCAATACAGTATCTAATAGATGGGCTCCTGCCTTGGCGCCACACCCCGCGCAATATATTTTATCAAGCAAAGAATCTTTCTCTTTAATCAACTCCTTTTCGGAAAGCCTAATAGAGCGGTGTGTGCTGTCTGTCATATCGGGTAATTTGGAAAAGTTAAATATAAATTTCTGGTCAATCCATTTTTTGACAGGCCAGAGCCATTTTGTGATTATATAAAATCTGTCCCAAATAGCTATCACTGAGTTATTGCTCAACATAATTAAGGATAGGTAGCGAGTTTGTTGTTGATTGGGGCGAAGAGCCAGACCATTTAGTGCTAGCCGCAAATTCTCCGCAAGAAAAGGGCCTGCTCGTACAGCAAATACGCCAGAGCGTGGACGCGGTTGATGTCTAATTTTAGCAATATCTCCACTGGCAAAAACGCGTTTATCTGAGATAGATTGATAAGTGCTATTCACCTCAATATATCCATCAGCAGTAAGATTTAAGGACGAATTTTTCAACCATTCTGACGGTTTTGCACCTGTTACAAGAAAAGTATGATCTGCAGCTAATTGAACGCCAGAATTTAACGTCACCACTTTATCACTTACTTCTATTACGGCTTCACCAAGATGGACCTCAATATCTGCCTGTGTGCATTGCTCACAGATGGATAAATGACATCTTCTTGAAAGATTTGGAAAAAATCTCTCGGCCGCACCAATGATTTTAATTTTAGGTTTAATATTTTTATTGTTAAACCGCGTTCTAAATGCAAATGCTAACTCAATTCCTGCAGCACCAGAGCCAATAATTACGATTGTGTCGGTTGGTGAATTGACTTTGGTATCTACCATTGGCAGATGACTTAAGAAATGGGAAATCGGTTTTACTGCAATGCAATGTTCCCTTGCTCCTTTTATATCTCCGAAATCTGGAGTTATGCCTGTATTTACAGATATTAAGTCATAACTTATCAAAGGCCGTTCTTCGCAGTGAATTCGACGATTGATATTATCGATTGAGGTTATTTTTGATTTTATAAACCGAGCATTTGCAAAATTGGCTAGTCGAACCAGGTTTATATGCATCTCATCATGACTATATTTACCAGCAACAAATCCTGGAAGCATACCTGAATAAGGTGCGTTTATAACGTCACTAATTAGGCTAATCCGTAGCCCTGAAATTGGGCGCATGCCAAATGATTTCAATACTTGAATATTGGCATGACCACCGCCTACTAATACAAGCTCAGTTTGTATAGGCACGGTGCTCGATTTCATTTAGTCATTTCTCCATTTATATCTCACGGATATCCAGTGGTTTGGAACGATATCGGCTATAATTACAGCCAAGAAAATTAATGCACACCCAATCATAGATGAGGTGCCTATAACTTGCGATAATAATAGCCATCCTGCAATAGCACCAAACACAGATTCAAGAGATAAAATGAACGCCGAAGTTGTTGGGTCAGAATATCTCTGCCCCACAATTTGAAGTGAGAAGCCAAGCGTAACTGAAAAAAAACCAGCCACAATTAATTCAGGCATAGCAGGCACGAAATCGATTAATGCGGGGTTCTCTAAAACAAAGGTAAAACAAAGAGCGAGAACAAAGCAAATGAAGCTCTGGATGAATGATAATTGAAAAGGCATATTAACTTTCTGTGTTACACTGGATATTAGAATAATATGTCCCGCCCAGAAAAAAACACTCATAATTACGAGAAGGTCTCCCCACTGACTAAGCACTGTTCCAGAGTCTGATAACATCCAAGACCCAAACAAGGATATGACTAGCGCTAGCCAAATTTTACTCCTGATCGAATTACGAAAAAGTAACCAGCTAATAAAAGGAACAGCTGGCACGTACAATGCTGTTAGAAAGGCTGCATTGGCGATATTTGTATATTGTAAAGCAATTTGCTGTAGTGAAATACCGCAAAACATAAAAAAACCAAGGCCAAAAACTTTCAGTCTTATCAAACGTTCTGATTGCAACATAATTATGATCGAATTTTTTCTGAGCTCTAAAAGAGCAATTGGCAGTATTCCAATAGAGCCAATTAAGTAGCGTGCTGCTGTAAAACTCATTGGACCAATTGTTTCCATACCAGTTTTTTGCGCAACGAATGTAAAACCCCATAATATAGTTACCAGTACTAACAGTAAGTGA
>CABXZZ010000001.1 GCA_902516825.1 uncultured SAR116 cluster alpha proteobacterium | reverse complement strand
GAACTCTGGGAAGCTTTTAGATTGCGATGTACTAGTTTTTGGAATTGGTGTTGAACCTAATATAAATTTACCTCAAGGCCTAGGGCTTTGTGTGGTAGACGGTGTTAAGGTCGATGAAACTTACCTGGCATCAGATGACATCTATGTCATAGGCGACCTTGCTTTCTCCGAGAAGAGAACAAAAACAAGGATAGAATCGGTATATCATGCGCAGTTTAGCGCTACAGTGGCTGCAGCTTCAATTACAGGCTCCGCCTTGCCAGAACAAGAAGCGTTTTGGTTTTGGTCTGATCAGCATAGTGTGAAATTGCAGATAGCAGGAATTCTGCCACAAAAGAGGGAAGCGCAACTAATTCATAGCGAAGTGCGTTCAGGCAAGAAAGAGGGAAGCTTCTCGGTATGGAGTTGGTATCAAGATAAACTTGTGTGTGTTGAAGCGATAAGTGATCCACAATCTTTTATATTAGGAAAAAGAATACTTGAGCTAGATATGGATATATCTCCAGAAATGATTGCAGATGACCGGATTCCCTTAAAACAGCTATTCGAAAAACTTTTGGAAAACGTGAGTTAAGCGAGCTCTTTTAATTTTTTTTAATGTTAATGACAGCCTCCTTTATTTAACAGACATTATTTTAGTAGCCTGATTTTGAACCAATGTTTGGGCTACATTATTTATTCCCAGATGCCCTTTTTGTAGTTAATTAGGCTTTTTTTATATAATCTCATCTGCGAAGGTGCGCTTTATTGGAAACCCAAAAAATATGAATAAAATGAGCTATGGATATGTAAGTACAACCTCAGGAGCGCTTTTATGGGGAATGGCACCTTTATATTATCGCCTATTAAATGAATTTCCGCTTATTGAAATAGTTGCACAGCGCGCATTCTGGTCTTGTTTTATATTTATTGTTGTTTTTATTATCCAAAATCGGCTGCCAGAAATAAGGCATGCACTAAGCTCGTTCAAAAATATCTCTTTATTTATAATTTGTTCTGCTTTGATCGGAACAAATTGGCTGTTGTTTATATTCGCTATTAAATATGGGCAGCTAATGCAGTCTGCACTCGGCTATTATATTTTTCCGTTACTTACTGCTGCAATGGGATATTATTTTTTCGGCGAACGCCTAGAAAAATCGACCAAGGTTGCGTTACTATTTGCTTTTACAGCCACTTTACTAAAGGGCCTGACTTTTTCAAATTTTCCATGGATTGCGATGAGTATGGCTACAACATTTGCATTCTACACGATTATTCGCAAACAATTGCCTGTCAAACCAGATACTGGAACAATGATAGAGACAATAATGCTCGCGCCTATTGCTGTGATTTATTTTGAGTGGCAAGCGCAAAACGGAACAACACTATTTTTGGGAGGAAATTTTATCGGTCTGATGCTTGCTGTTTTTTGCGGATTGTTAACTATTGTACCATTATACCTATTTCACAATGGTAATAAGGTCTTACCTTTAGCTATTGCAGGATTGATTTTTTACCTTAATCCAACAAGCCAGTTGATTATCAGCATTATACTTGGTGAGCCATTTAATGTCTCAGATATCATTGTGTTCGTGTTGATTTGGACAGGGCTGTTAATACAGTTCTCACCCATGTTTTTTAAAGGCAATAAGTCATATTAAAAAATAACTGGTTATAAATAATTGGCTGTTTCTTGCAGTTGTCAGTCTGCAAGTTTGGCCGAAATAATCTCATCAGGTTCACTGGGTGGCTGGCCCGTTGCTAAGTTGTAGACCACATCCATACCTTCTGCCACCTGGCCCCAAACGGTGTATTGTCCAGTCAGATGACCACACCCATCAAAGCAGATAAAAAACTGCGAGTCTGCGCTATCGGGGTTTGCCGTTCTAGCCATTCCAACTGTACCTTCACGATAGGGATAATCAGAAAATTCTGCAGCTAGCTTTTGTCCGGAACCTCCCGTTCCGTTCCCATCAGGATCTCCAGTTTGCGCCATAAACCCTGGAATGACTCTATGAAATATTATCCCATTATAAAATCCAGACTCAACTAACTCAGATATACGCGCAACATGATTTGGTGCAATTTTAGGCAGTAAGTCAATTTTTAACTGTCCTGCGCTAGTCTCCAGAATTAGTTGTGAATTTGTCTCTGCTTGTGTTTGCGTCATCATAAAACCCGTTAGAAGAATGTAAAATAAAAAAAGTGCGCGCATTAAATTGGTCCCATTTACAAATTTAAATGTTATCAATTGAAATAGGGTTGCTACCATTGATTAGTCAAGCATCGAATCTCAAAATAGTTAGTTTTTAGCATAGGTCTTCTATCTGGCTATCTGATAAGCTATCAGGAACTATTACAACTGGAACTTTGCATCTTGCTGCGCCGCGACCTGTAATATAGTTCACAATAGGCCCAGCAGATTCTGACTTTGTATCTGCACCGAGCACTAATTGACAGATTTGGGTTTCTTCTTCGATTAGCTGCAATATCTGGTCTGTAGTTTCACCCTCTCGAATAAAAACGAGTGGCGTTTTCCCTATAAATCTATTCGCATAATCAGAGTGTGTTTTAATAATTTCCTCAGCCTGCTCACGTGCTTCTTTGCGCATCAGGGCATTTACTCCTGCCCAATGACCAAAATCATTTGGTGTAATCACGTAAACGAGCGCGATGTTAGCATCTATAGATTTTGCTCGTGCACACGCAAAATGAAGAGCTTGATGGAGTTCTTCTGTTTCATCTACGACTACCAAAAAGAACCGATTTTTCGTTTCGTCTTGCATAGAACACCTTTTATTAACCTTTGAATAGTTTATCGAATTTTTGTTAAAGATGGCAACTTGTTGTTACAATTAGTATCAAGATCAGATTAAGGTTTTGGAAAAACTGCAGCAGCTAGCCAGCCAGCAAAAACAGCAAAAACAACAGCAAAAATGCCATAGAAAATAGAATAGTCGTGCGCTAAATGATAAATTATAGCACTAAAACCTGCCTTTTTTACGGCAATGGCAGTTCTTTCCTCTGCTATAAAATTACCCTGCCTAAAATGGATGATTCGCGCCTCGTAATCACCTGTTGTTATATTTGCAGGAAGAGAAACTTGTGTTCTGAAAAGAGCGCCACGCATTACTTGAACAGTTGTCTCATTGGTTTTCCAAAGAGAAGCAGAATGCATATTACGTTCTAACGCATCAGCCCACTCGATATAGTCATCATTGTCAAAGTCTTCGGCAGATTCGTATCGAAGATTTAAAAATTCTGTACCAATTGCTAAGGATTTCAAAACTTCGCGAGATGCTATTTGAGAAAGTGGCTTTGTCGTAAATATCTGATAATAGCTTGGCGCATTTTTCCATTTTACAGAATTTGAATTTACCCAAATGCCACCCATATAAGATTTCTGCCTTGTCACTACTTCTGATGAAGGTCCGCTGATCACAACAATAATATCATCACCTTGTTCTCCTGATATTGATCCAAACAGTAATAATGAGGCGCCATTAAAGTCTGTGTTTATTGAAATGTTTGATTGTGATAAATCAGCTACAATTGCATTTGATTTTGCATAACTAGCTGAACAAAAGAACAGATTAACAAAAATTGCTGACACAAAAATATACGCTATCCTGCTTATAATGAAATTAGTTGACGAGAAACGAACAAAGATCATTTTAAAATCTCTGTTGAAAATAAGTCTAATGGCGGTACAACAAGCTCATAACCAATTTTTATACAAACAAATAATACAATTAGAGCTAGCATTCCGCGCAATTGCTCGCCGCGCAACATTCCTCCGAATCGTGTCCCAATTTGAGCCCCAATAACAGCGCCAAATAAAAGAGTTACTGCTAACAGGAAATCAACAGTCTGGGTTTGCACCGATTGAAGTAGGGTTACGTTAGCCGTTACAAAAATTATCTGAAATAACGAGGTTCCGACTACGACTGATGTTGGCATGCCAAGTAGGTAAATCATTGCCGGAACCATAATAAAGCCACCACCAACACCCATGATGGCAGATAACACACCAACAAAAGCCGCTATAGAGAAGGGAACAAGGGCACTAATGTAAAGCTTAGAGCGTCTAAAACGCATTTTCAAAGGTAGACCATGAAGCCAGTTATGATCATGTAATTTTCGTCTATAAAATTCTGGTTTTCTTGATCTTATGTAAGTTCGAATACTCTCCCAAAGCATCAAAATACCTATTATTCCGAGAAAAAATAAGTAGGACAGCTTGATTACCAAATCAAGCTGTCCAATTTTTTCTAGCACCGCGAATAGCAAGACGCCAAGAGATGAGCCAACGATTCCTCCAAGCAATAGGATAGAACCCATCTTGAAATCAACATTTTTTCGCCGCCAATGGGCAATAACTCCAGATACAGAAGAGGCAACAATCTGGTTCGCTTCTGTTGCAACAGCCACGGGTGCAGGAATTCCGAGGAAAATAAGCAGTGGCGTCATTAAAAAACCACCGCCAACACCAAATAAACCTGACAAAAACCCGATAAAGCCCCCCAAGCCGATCACTATGAAAAGGTTCAGAGAAATTTCAGCAATGGGGAAGTAAATATACATAGCATAAGCTTTACGGTGTAATCCGAACTGGCACGGCGGATATCATTTTAATTTACCTCAAAGTAGCGCTAAATGAAAGTTCAAATTAATAAACCATACCAATTAGCCATCGTCAGTGTTCGTTATTCCAATACCGAAATGATTTGCAGACATCTTTGTTAAAAACTTAAATATTTAGAGCACTTCAACACTTTAAACTAAATAAAATAGGAATTGGCTATCACGTCTAGGTTTGACATTATAAGCTCATCTAAATCTTCCTGAATGCTGAGATAAATCAGAATGACTTTACCCAAGAACGAAACACTTCAATTCTGATACTGATTTTCGCGCCCGACTGCTATTTCGTCCAAGATTTGCAATCTTCTAATATTACTGATGACACTCAAAATTGACATTATTTTAGAATTAATATTTTTGATTTCAATCGGTCGAGGCAGCATTTCGAATTTGAATAATATTGAGAAAACTTTTGCCTCCTTGCCTTTATTTTTAATAATGTGAACTAAGCAATTACCATACGAAAAATATCCGCCAGCATGGGGACAATTTTAACTTTTTCGTTGAACTGGTTATGAGTAACATGAATATGTTTTTCGTAGGCTTACCTAATACGACTTAAACCCAGTAAAGCAATAATTGACCTGCTTTTTCGAATAACGGTATGAGAGGTTAAACCTCTTCTCAATAAGAATTTGGGTCCTTCTTATTACATTATAAAATTTAATTGAAAAGTGTTCTTTCTTTGAGGATAAATTAGGTTATGTTCATTTAGTTTAAAAGTTTTTATTACTTTTTTTAATTTAACTATTTTTTCATAAAATTGTTAGTAAAAGATTGATTTGTGAGTAATAACAATCAAGAGGTATAATCTTGATAAGGGATGTGGAAATAAATTTTCATGCCACAGAAACTTGAAGAATTTGATATACGCATTGCGTCTGATGGTCGATGGTTTCATCAAGGCAGTGAGATAAAGCGTCAAGCAATCATAAAATTATTTGCATCTGTATTATCCAGAGACGAAAAAGGTAAATATTGGCTTAAAACTCCCGTCGAGAAAGGAGAGATAACTGTCGAAGACGCTCCGTTTATAATAGTTAGCCTGAATTTAATAAATGATGTGGAAAAAGAAAAACCAAAATTAGAGCTGGTTGATAATATGGAAAGAAACTTTATTGCAGGCCCAGACCACCCAATTTTTTTTAAGAAAGATAAGAGACAAAGACAAAAGCCTTATTTACGCCTAAATGATGGTCTAACTGCTAAAATAAGTCGCCCTGTATATTATCAACTTATGGATATGGTTACACGAAATAAAAAAGGCGAAATGGGTGTTTGGTCAGCCGATAAATTTGTTGTCTTGCAAGTATAATTAGAGTGGATCTTTTAACGTTAAAAAAACAACTTATTGTCTTTAGTTCAGAATATGACTTAGGACTAGTTTCCAACTTTATTTTTTTTAAAAGTTTGACAAAGAAGTAATAGATAGATGTTAAAACAGATTAAATTGGGCGTTTCAAGTAAGATGAATGGCACTGCATTTGGAGAAGGTATGAGGCATGCCGCAGTTTTGTGCCTTATAGTTGGAGAGGATGTTGCACCCTCAATTTTACTCACAAAACGCGCACCTCATTTGAATGAACACGCAGGTCAAATGAGCTTCCCTGGAGGTAAAATTGATTCTCAGGACAAATCTATTGTTGACGCGGCATTGCGGGAAGCGAGAGAGGAGATAGGGCTTACATCAAGCGGAGTTGATATTCTGGGGTATCTTTCACCAGTTGCAACATCAACTGGCTTTTATATATCACCAGTAGTAGGCTATCTTGCCAAAACGCCCAGACAAGCCATGCGACAACTCATTCGTAATCCAGCAGAAGTTGCGTCAATAATAATTTCTCCGTTATCATTATATCTTGATCCTAACTGTTATTGTAGAGCAGTATATAAAACAAAAACGGGTAGCAAAACGTTTTGGGAAATTAAAAATACAAATCCTGTAGTTTGGGGCGCAACAGCAGCCATTCTCAGACAATTTTGTGCTATAGTGCCATCAAAAAATTAGAAAAGGTCAATTAAATGAAACGATATTTATATATCGCTTGTGCAATTTTGGTTGCTATTATTCTTATAGAATCGCTGCGTTTAGTCTCTGTAAGGATGTCAGAGGATAATAAGTTTCGAAAGTTTATCGAAAAAAATAGAATAATTTTGATCCTTTTGGTCAGTATTATTGTGAGCGTTTTTTCATTTGCTATTTTTGAATTAAGGGGAGCGCCCCCGGAAACACAATATTCTCCGGCTGAAATAGAGGATGGCAGGATTAAAAAAGGTGAGTTTGAATCTAAAGATGCTGATGACAGATAAATTTGCTCGTTCACGAACAGAATTTTGGTGCTAGGCGCAAATGAGCAAAAAAATAAACTTTGTGTCAGATTTTCCAGTTGGAAAAGCGATGGCTTTGATTACTAAAATTCAAAATATCGCCCGAGAAAATGGCTCGGAGGCTCGTATTGTTGGTGGCGCCGTTAGAGACTGGTTAATGAGAAAACCGGTAAACGATTTTGATATGGCAATTAATATGCCGATAATCCAATTTATTAACATATTGATTGAGCAAAAATTAAAATTCTATGAAACTGGATTAGCATATGGCACCATAACGGTTTTGCAGGATGATGTATCTATTGAAATCACTCAAACGCGTATTGATGTTAAAAGTGACGGTCGTCATAGTGAGGTGAAAGAAACTACAGATTGGTTGGTGGATGCCAAAAGACGTGACTTCACCATGAATGCGATCTATTTGACAGATAACGGTATACTATACGACCCGTATAATGGCGCGTTAGATATAAAGCGCAAAAAGCTTAAATTTATAGGTAGTGCGGATGCCCGTATTGAAGAGGACTACCTTAGAATTTTAAGAGCATTTCGTTTTATTGCCTGTCTGCCTGAGTTTGCACTTCCAAAAAGTGATGTCGAAGCAATCAAAAGGCATTGCCACAAATTAAACACCCTCTCAGCAGACAGAATTACAGACGAATTCAGAAAATTGCTTTCTGCAGAGACTCCAATTGCGGCTCTTAACCTTGCGCACGAAATTGGACTAGACAGGCATGGGTTTGGCTTTAATTTTTTGCTGGATAACCTGAAAATTGACCAGTTGGAGAAGGCTTTTTTACAATTGGATTGGCTAGCAAGGCTAGCCGCAATCACACCTATTTGTAATAAAAATAAGCTTTATAGCTTTATGCAATTCTCTCGTCAGCAGCAAAGGCGTTTTGAGCGCTTAATGAAAGGACTCACGGAGGTTGAAGCTGTAGGGCTTACAACCATGAAGTGGAAACAGATAGCCTATTGGCATGAGAACGACATTCAATATATGGCGCGTATCTATTCTGTTCGAACAGGTTTTATGTTTGGGCAGAATTTGTTAAAAGAAATCGATGCGTTTCAGAAACAAAAATTCCCTGTTTCAGGCGAAGATTTAATCCAACTAGGCTGGACGCCGGGGCCTCAATTGGGGAGGAAGCTAGTTGAGCTAGAGCGTATATGGGTTTTGAATGACTTTAAGATACCGTCAGACACTAATTTTTTGCCCAAAAACATAAAGAACAATATAAATGAGGTCATACATCCTGAAAGTCCCAAACTAAATTGAGCCCTATTCTTACTCTATTTTTTGCCTATTATTAATAAGATTAATGAGCTAAAAAGCTTGAGCTTGGATTTATTAACATTGGATAATAACAATATGAAACTTATCAAAGAAATTTAAAGGACTATGGATAGTTTGGACGAAAAAAAAGAATCGGCTAAGAGATGGTTTCAAGAGTTGCAGAATCAGATTTGTAATGAATTTAAGAAGATTGAAGGTGAAGGGGCATTGGGTTTGTCAGATTTACCGGCGGGTACTTTTCATGAAAAAAAATGGAATAGAGAAGGCGGTGGTGGTGGCAGAATGCGTGTTATGAATGGACGTATATTTGAAAAAGTTGGTGTCAATACTTCTGTTGTTTTTGGTGAATTTTCAGAAGAATTTAGAGCTTCAATCTCTGGAGCGAGCGAAAACGGTAAATTCTGGGCCGCCGGTATTTCAGTGGTGGCGCATCCTCAAAACCCATTTGTTCCTGCAGCACACATGAATACACGCTATATTGTTACCAGCAAATCTTGGTTTGGCGGTGGTGGAGATTTAACTCCTATTCGACCCGCTATTAAAGAAGCTGAAAAGTTTCATGCTGATATGAAGCAAGCATGCGATAAATATGATAAAGATTATTATCCAAAATATAAAAAATGGTGCGATGAATATTTTTACCTAAAACATCGCGATGAGCCTCGTGGTGCAGGAGGAATTTTTTTTGATAGTCTGAATAGTGGCAATTGGGATTCTGATTTTGAGTTTACCAAAGATATTGGCCTTGCATTTAAGGATTCTTACGCAAAAATCGTAAGAGCGACGAAAGATAGTACTTGGACTGAAGCTGACCGTGAATTTCAAGAAATTTGTCGCGGAAGATATGTTGAATTCAATTTACTTTACGATCGTGGGACACTTTTTGGACTAAAAACAGGGGGAAATATTGAGGCTATTTTGATGAGTTTGCCGCCAAGAGTTCGCTGGCCCTAATCTAAACTCGTACGCTTGCGACAAATTGTTCCATCTGGGGAAAAACATTAGCATTTGGAGCTGTTTTCGGGGAGTATACTATGGAATTTTGTGTGCTTTCGGCTAATATCGCCCTAAGTTCATTATCATAAAGTTATAACAGTCATAAAAATATATTTGGTCGCCCAATTGTTGATGTGTGGTGAGGGGAAGATGGCAAAAATACAGACATTGAAACAAGGTGATGGTTCGCCCAATAAGGGTCGACGTGATTTTATAGTTGTCGCGAGTTATGCGATGGCAGGCATCGGCCTAGCTTCGGTGGCTTGGCCATTAATAGATCAAATGAATCCAGCGGCCGACACATTGGCGCTCGCTTCTATTGAAGTCGATATATCAAAAATTGAGATGGGACAGTCTATCACTGTCAAATGGCGCGGAAAACCAGTTTTCATCAGACATAGAACTGAAACTGAAATTACTTCCGCACAGTCGGTTCAGTTATCTGATTTGAAAGACCCTCAAACTGATGACGAGCGTGTAACAAACCCACAATTTTTGGTTATGCTTGGTGTTTGTACGCATCTTGGGTGCGTTCCTCTTGGGCAGAAGAGTGGAGATGTCAAAGGAGAATATGATGGCTGGTTTTGTCCTTGTCACGGCTCTCACTATGATAGCTCTGGTAGAATAAGAAAAGGGCCGGCACCCCTGAATTTGGAAATCCCTCCCTATCAATTTGCATCAGATGCAGTCATTAAAATTGGCTAATCTCATATAAGGAATAGATTTATGTCAGCAGATAAATTTTCAAACCCTGTCGTCCGTTGGATTGATCACAGGCTCCCCATTTTCACGTTTATGGACCATGAGCTTAATGAATATCCAACACCTAAAAATTTGAACTATTTCTGGAATTTTGGTTCGCTTGCTGGAATATCTTTAGTGATTATGATCGTAACGGGCATTGTCTTGGCGATGAGTTATACGCCGCATGTTGATTACGCATTTCAGTCTGTTGAGAGAATTATGCGTGATGTTAATCATGGATGGCTGCTTCGTTACATTCATATGAATGGAGCAAGTTTCTTCTTTATAGTTGTATTTATTCATATTTTTAGGGGGTTATATTACGGTTCATACAAAGCTCCAAGAGAGTTATTGTGGATTTTAGGCGTTCTTATCCTTCTGTTGATGATGGCAACAGCGTTTATGGGCTACGTATTACCATGGGGGCAAATGAGTTTTTGGGGTGCAACAGTGATTACCAATTTATTTTCAGCTATTCCATTGGTTGGTGATTCAATAGTAACGCTACTCTGGGGAGGATTTTCTGTTGATAATCCAACTTTAAATAGATTTTTTGCTTTACACTATTTAATGCCATTTCTTATTGTTGGCGTTGTTATTCTTCACCTTGTGGCATTGCATCGCTTTGGCTCTAATAACCCGATTGGTATAGACCCTAGTGGCCCACAAGATACTGTTCCGTTTCATCCTTACTACACAATAAAGGATTTCTTTGGTCTTTCTATCTTTTTGACCTTATTTGCCGCAGCTATATTTTTCTTTCCAAACTTCATGGGGCATCCAGATAATTATATTCCTGCAAATCCAATGCAAACGCCTGCGCACATTGTGCCAGAATGGTATTTCCTGCCATTTTATGCAATCCTGCGCGCTGTCCCCGATAAGCTCGGTGGAGTGGTAGCCATGTTTGGAGCGATTGCTGTATTATTTATTCTACCGTGGCTGGATAGATCTCCGATTCGTTCAGGCAACTTCCGCCCTATCTTTAGAATTTTCTTTTGGGTTTTTGTAGTTGATTGTATTGCTCTTGGTTATCTTGGTGGTATGCCCGCTGAAGGAATTTATGTTGTTTTATCAAGGGTGGCAACCGCTTGGTACTTCCTCCATTTTCTTGCCATTCTCCCATTATTGTCGGTAATAGAAACGCCTAGACCGTTGCCTCAATCGTTGTCTAAATCGGTGTTGGGAGGTAACGCTATGGCGGGTGTTGCGTCTGCTGTTAAGGAGAAGGTGCGATGAAATGGTGCAAAGCTATTATTTTTAGCTGTGCTCTCTTTGCAAGTAATGCTATTGCCGCAGGGTCTGGGGATGTTGTCTTAAAGCAAAAGGATTGGAGCTTTAACGGTCCGTTTGGCACTTTGGATAAAGCGGCCATGCAGCGCGGATTTCAAGCCTACCGGGAAATTTGCGCTTCTTGTCATTCACTCAATTACATAGCGTTTAGGAACTTATCCGATCTTGGGTATAACGATGACGAAATAAAAGCTTTTGCTGCAGAATATGATGTGGAAGACGGACCTAATGACGAGGGCGAAATGTTTATACGCCCTGGTATCGCTGCAGATAGATTTCCATCGCCCTATCCAAATGACGCTGCCGCACGTGCAGGCAACAATGGCGCTTATCCCCCAGATTTGTCACTGATTACTAAAGCAAGAGCAAAAGGACCGGATTATCTGTATAGCTTGCTAACATCTTATAAAGATGCTCCTGAAGATAAAGACGTGCCAGATGGGATGTATTATAACGCTGCTTACCCAGGCTATTTAATCGCTATGCCTCAGCCTATTTATGGTGAAGATGTGACTTACGCAGATGGCGCGCCGACAGATGTTTCTGCCATCGCTAGTGATTTGGTATATTTCCTTACTTGGACTGCAGAGCCTAGCTTGGAAAAGCGAAAACGCACAGGGGTTAAAGTGATGATATTCTTGCTGATAATGGTTGGAATGAGTTATGGCGCCATGAAATTTATCTGGGCAGATGTAAAAAAAGCCTAAAGCGGGCAGTGGAGGTGCGCTATAAAAAGGTAGTTTTAATCACACCAACATTTTTTGACATTTACTAAGTTTCTCGATTTTTAGTTGTATTATAATTTTGCCGCAGATTTGCAACTATACGTTAAATCTAAAATGAAAAACATCACCATCTTTAACCAGATAGTCAGCACCTTCAATCCGAAATTTTCCATAATCCTTGCATCTAGCTTCGCCACCATGCTCAACATAATCAGAATATGCAATGGTTTCCGCACGAATAAAGCCGCGCTGAAAATCTGTATGTATTACCCCTGCTGCTTCTGGTGCTTTAGCTCCTTTTTGTACCGTCCATGCACGAGCTTCCTTTGGTCCGACAGTAAAAAATGTAGTTAAGTTCAATAACGCATATCCTGCTTTTATCATTCTATCTAAACCTGCTTCGCTAAGGCCTAATTCACTTAGAAACTCACCTGCATCCTCCTCTGGAAGGGAGGCTATCTCAGCTTCAATGGCAGCAGATATAATTACAGCATTGCAATTCTCTGCCTCAGCCTTATCAAACACAGAACGGGTAAAGGAGTTACCGTTAACTACATCCTCCTCTGCAACATTACACACATATAATATTGGTTTAGCTGTTAGAAGTTGCATTAAATTCATTCTTACAACTTCATCTTCTGTTAAAGATATAGTTCTTGCTGGATTTCCTGCAGAGAGATGCTGAAATATTTTTTCCATTAGCGCAAGATCTCTCATAGCTTGCTTATCGCCTCCTCTGCTCTTTTTTGTGAGGCTCACCATCCTTTTTTCAAGTGATTCAATATCTGCAAGCATAAGCTCGGTCTGAACGATTTCTGCATCTCTAGCTGGGTTAATATCTCCTTCTACATGAGTGATGTCCTCACTAGAAAAACATCTAAGTACATGTGCGATGGCATCTACTTCCCTAATATTGGCAAGAAATTTGTTTCCAAGCCCTTCACCTTGAGCAGCACCCTTAACGAGTCCAGCAATATCAACAAACTCAAGCTGTGTTGGTAATATTTGTGCTGATTTTGCTAAAAGGGCTAATTGCTCTAACCGCTCATCTGGTACCCCAACGCGCCCAGTATTTGGCTCAATGGTGCAAAATGGATAGTTTGCTGCTTCTGCTGCTGCTGTTTTTGTAAGAGCGTTAAATAAAGTGGATTTTCCGACATTAGGCAGGCCTACGATACCGCAATTAAATCCCATTTTGGTCTCCGTTTTTTTGATTTTTTTTCTGCATTTGAGCTGGCGAGGGTGCTCGCCATGCTACGCGCGACATAAATTTCTCTGGTTGTTGTTCAGCCAAAATAGGTGCTTCCATTGCCATCACTTCAAGAAGTGCACCAAGCCAATTCCTGTGTTCTTCCAAACTAAAATCATTGAGAACCCAGTTATGTACCAGTGCCTTTTCGTGAGGCCTTCCAATGCCAATTCTAATTCGCCAATATTCCCTAGCAATAGACTGATCAATGTCACGAATACCATTATGACCCCCGTGTCCTCCACCATTTTTTATTTTTATTTGGCCAGGTTTTAGATCTATATCGTCGTAAAATACATAAATCAAATTTTCAGAAACCTTAAAAAACTTCGCAATCTGAGAGACAGGAATACCCGATTTATTCATAAAAGTTTGGGGCTTTACCAATAATATTTTCTGACCCGCGATTTCCCCTTCAGCTATAAGCGCATTCATTTTATCTCGCCATGATCCAAAAGAATATTTTGAGGCAATTTCGTCAACAACCATAAACCCGATATTGTGGCGTTGCTTGTCGTGTTTCTTGCTAGGATTTCCAAGGCCAACCCATAATAGCATAACAATATCCATATCAAATTAATTAAATGGTTACATAGTAAAGGGGCCATTTTGGCCCCTTTGTCAATTCGTTATTGTTTTTGTTATTCTGTTTCAGTGTTGTCGCTAGAATCAATATCACCAGCTTCATCATCTTCATTTTTAACGCCCCCGCCAGGTGACTGCAGTGTTGCAATTGTAAAATCACGATCTGCAATTGTTGGCGTTACACCATCGGGAAGTTCAACAGCGCTTATATGAATTGAGTCACCTATTTTTGCTTCTGCTAAATCAATTGTGATTTTCTCAGGAATAGCAATAGGCAAACAGTTTAACTCCACCTCATATCTAACAATATTCAATACACCTCCAACTTTTAACGCAGGACAAATATCCTCATTTATAAATTCAACACCAATTGCAACAGATATAGTGCTTGATTCTCCAACCCGAAGGAAATCAAAATGCAAAGGGTCATCTGTTACTGGATGAAAATGGATATCACGCATTAAAACAGTGTGTTTTCCGTTATCGACATTAATATCTAGTAAACGGCTAAAAATCCCGGGTTCATGGATTATTTTGCGCATCATTCTTGCTTCAATTTCAATCGCAATAGGCTCTTTTTTATCGCCATAAATGACCGCTGGAATCTTACCTGCACGGCGTGCCGCACGGGCGGACCCCTTACCAACCCGATCACGCAGATCTGCGCTTATCAAAGTGTTTTCTGACATGTTTTTCTCCTTATCATCATCAGCTCCATGCCTCCAGGGGTGCATGGATGTGTTTTGATAGGCATTTTACGGTTAAAAAACAAGATATATCTGATAATTCAGAATAAAATGTCTGTTAACATTTTTACTGGAATAAAGAGGATACGGACCGTTCTTCATGAATTCGCTTTATGGCTTCTCCTAGCAGCGGTGCAACGGTTATTTGGCGAATGTTTTTTGCAACGCGCATGGCCTCTGTTGATTGTATCGAGTCAGTGGTTACTAGCGAGTTTAAAGGGGAAGATGCAACTCTGCTTACTGCTCCACCTGATAAGACGCCATGGGTAACATAAGCGTCAACACTTACGGCACCTGCGTCAATTAGAGCTTGGGCAGCGTTGCATAACGTACCACCAGAATCAACAATATCATCAACCATAATACAATATCGCCCAGCAACATCACCAATAATATTCATTACTTCAGATATGCCGGCTCGTGGTCTTCTTTTGTCAATAATTGCAAGGTCAGCTTCGATTCTACTTGCAATAGCTCGTGCACGAATAACACCGCCAACATCAGGAGAGACAACGACCAATTCTTCCGACTTATAACGAGAAATAATATCAGTTTTAAAAACTGGTGCGGAGTATAAGTTATCTGCAGGAATATCAAAAAAGCCCTGAATTTGTGCTGCGTGCAAGTCTATTGTTAAAACCCTATCTGCACCAGCCGAAGTAATTAAGTTAGCAAGAAGCTTGGCAGAAATCGGTGTGCGAGGACCTGATTTTCTATCCTGTCTTGCATATCCGTAATATGGAAGTACGGCTGTAACACGTCTTGCAGAACCGCGCCGAAGTGCATCCAAACAAACCAGAAGTTCCATTATATTATCATTAGCTGGATAAGAGGTAGATTGAACTACAAAGACATCTTCACCCCTGACATTCTCATGAATTTCAACAAACACTTCCATATCGGCAAAGCGTCTAACATCTGCTTCTGTAAGAGATACATTAAGATAGGTTGCGATAGCTTCAGCAAGGGGTCGATTTGAATTACACGATAGGACCTTCATTGATGCATACCCATTTTTATTCTAATTCTTAATTTGTTTAACAACCAGATAGCATTATGACAAGCGAAGATTATATATAGATCAGCCCATGAAACAGGACGCTAACAAACCAATAAAACAAAATAAAAAGAACATCCATAAATGTGGCATTTTAACCTCTATCTCAATCCAATTACCGAAACTTGCCGGCCATATTGTTGTGTTCCCGCTTGGCGGGAAAGACGATAGCTATATAACAAATCTTGATTTTGATAAGTATCGACATTAATTCTCTTTTGATGTTTTATCTGTGCTTGTTCTAGAGCCAGTGAGCAGAAACCTTGCAAATCGAACAGAAACTTATTTTCGCCAGATATCATGCTTCCTTGCGCGTCCGGAGCAAAAAGTTCAAGAGCGGATGGATAAACTTCCAAAACACTATTTTTCAAATCATGCCCAACCTGATAATTTTTTTGTGCTATTGCGGGTCCAACTACGCAACGGATATTTTGCCTGCTTGCCCCAATCTTACACATTGCAAATAGGGTATTTTCAATTATTCCTGAAGTGGTGCCCTTCCAGCCTGCATGGCACGCACCTATAACACCAACTTTGTAATCTGCCATTAATATAGGAGCACAATCAGCTGTTAATATCCCAAGTAGCACATCTTTTTTCTTGGTAACAAGGCCATCAGCTTGAAGACTAGAATTCGGGTATTTGATGTCATAGGTTTTCCCGGTATTGTGACTATCTATGATTATAACTCTATTCCCATGTATTTGTTTAAGAGTAATAAGCTGGTATTTTTTATGTGTCAGGCTCTGTTTGACGATTTGCCTATTTTTATTTACATCATTAATCTGGTCTCCAGAATTTATTGCACTATTGAGCCCAGAAAAAACGCCTTTCGATAGTCCGCCCTTTCGAGTGAAGAACCCGTGAATAACGGTGTCTGAGGATAGGAGCTCATGCTGATAATATGCAGCGCCAGTATATGATTTTTGGAGCTGAAAGGAGTGCATTTTTCATGAACCTTCTCGTTTTTACAAACACGTTTTTAATCTTTGGCTAGATTACTCAGTTTGGAAGCCAGGTGGCAAGCCCTCTCCTACGGGGATGATTAATCCAACCTGAAAAAGATTTCCCATATGAGTTGGTGATATTAACCTGTCAACAGCTGCAAACAGCGCTCTATTAATTTCTGGGCTTTCTGAGTTTGCTAACATTTGTGCTCTCTGTTTAATGCCAATTTGCGTAAAGAATTTTGATTGTGATATGGGCCCAATAAAGCGAGCACCTGCATTTTCCACGGTTCGTTTAATGCATTCAAAGTCTACCCAGTGAGATATATCGGCATTTCCCGCGTTAGACCACGGCTCCGCAGGTTTGTGATTTGAAACAGCCTGAATTGTGTCTCCTATCTGGTTAGTTTTTCCATAATCAACGATCAAAAAAGCGCCGCCAAATTGTTTTATATGCAAGGCTATTTCGGCGCTAATTTGGACTGTTTTGGGCGAATACTCAATAATTGTTCCTTTGTCTTGGTTTTTAAGTGAAAATGCATTGAATGCTTTTAATTCAGCTTTGTTCAAAATAGGGCCAGTTACTAATTCGAAGTGCATATCGAAATCTAAAAGTCTATGTCGCCAATTCTCACCATCAAAAATAGCTTGGTTAACACCAAGCGCGTCAAAAAACTCGTTTGCAACAGCAAATAAGGGCTGATTTGGTATTTTCTTGAAATCATCATGCCAAAATACAGTTTGTCTTCTAAGAGAAGTTTCCTGAATTTCTCGAAGAGAAGTGCTTGTTTCAATTAGATGTAGCGGTGAGCGAGAAAACTGAGGCGAGATTTGAGCTAACGCTGAATTAATGTCAGCACTCAATGTACCGCGACCAGGTCCAAATTCGCATAGCAGACTGTTTGCAGGTCGATCTGACTGCACCCAGATATAAGCTAAAAAAGCGCCAACTAGTTCACCAAACATTTGGCTTACCTCAGGCGCTGTAATGAAATCTCCTTCACTACCAATTATCTCTTTTAAATGATAATAGCCAAAATCTGGATGAATCAATGCAGCAGTAATAGCATCAGAAAGGCGCAAAGGACCAGATTTTGATATCTCATTTTTTGCCCATTCACGAAATTTTTCTGAACTCACATTATTCTCATTTTACTTCAAGTTTATTTTTCAGACAAAAATAGATCAAGATGACGCCAGTTAGTAGTACTGGTGCAGATAATAATTGACCGGTGGTAATTTGTATTTCACCAATTGTATTTATAAAACCTAAGTGGGCGTCTGGTTCTCTTGTAAATTCAGCGAGAATGCGGCCAATTCCATATGAGATAAAGAAAAGTCCAGTTAGAAAGCCAGCCGGTAAATTTGGTTTTGAAAACCTTAACCAGTTTAGGATAATAAATATTAAGAAACCCTCAAGAAATGCTTCATAAAGCTGGCTCGGGTGTCTCGGCAAAGGACCCCCATTTGGGAAAACCATACCAATGGGATGCTCTGTGATTCTTCCAAATAATTCTCCGTTGATAAAATTTGCTATTCGGCCAAAAAATAATCCTATCGGAGCTACGCAAGCAAGAAGGTCGCCAATGGAAAAAAGTGGAATTTTTGTTTTTCTAACAGTTAGAATAGTTGCAGAAATAACACCTAAGAAGCCACCATGAAATGACATGCCACCATTCCAAACCTTAAAGATTTCTAACGGCGCTGATAGATAATACTCAGCATTATAAAATAAAACAAACCCAAGCCTTCCTCCGATAATAATACCTAGAACACAGTTATTTGCGAGTCTGGCAATATCATCGACTGCAAAAGGCGTTTGGCTCTTTCTCGCCTCTCGGTTCATTAGCAACATAGCAATGATTATTCCAGCTAAATAGGCAAGTGCATACCATCTAATTTCTAGCGGTCCGAGATTTATCGCAACCGGATCAATATCTGGAAATGTGAACCATTGCTTATCCATTTTTTATCCAAATAAATTCCGTTACAACGCCATAGTGAAAAGACTCTATTGCCTTTTTGTAATATAATCTTGCTTTCTTCTATCGTGCTATTGTCATAAGGTCAAAGACGCATTAAATCTAAAAAGGTAGCGGATTACTCCTACTAGCTATTATATTCAAGGAAAAATGATGAAACAGCGTTCAACAATTATCTCAGATATAGGTCAAATGGCAAAAGGTGCGGCATCCCTTCTTGATGATATGCACTTAGAAGTGAAAGGTTTGATGAAAGCACGTGATGAGCGTAGACAACACAACGCCAATTTAGTTACCTATGAGGATTTTGAAGCACTCACCTCTAGGCTTGAAAGTTTGGCTTCGCGAATCACGTTTCTTGAGGCTCTGATTGAGAATAATAAATCACCAAAAACATCAGCAAGCCCAAAAAAATCTGCACAAAGAAAGAAAGATTAAATATCGTTAGCGACTCGTTGAAAAATAAGAGAAGTTATAGATTCTATACCACAAAATGTGGGTGTAGATCAAAATGCACACTAAATATTGTGTTGCTCACCTCCCCTGTATTTGTTTAAGTTAATAGCGTCAGGCGTGTTTATGGTAGAATAAAAAAAAATAAATTAAAATCCGCGCTTTAATTTTAAGGAAATTGCGTTGAGTGAAACAGAATTGATAAATGCAAACCCATTGGAATTGGTGGCTCAGTTTGTATGCCAGAACGACTGGTTTTTAAATCGCAGTAATATTAATCGGCTCATTGCTGACGTCCCCGGAAGGTGGGGGCAGCACCAACTATTTGCGGAATGGTTTGAAACTGAAGAGACCCTTGATGTAAGCTGTAATCTTGATGTTACCTTTGATAATATACAGCTTTCAGAAGTAACGACATTGACATCTCTGTTAAATCAAAATCTTTGGCTTGGTCATTTTGTTGCATGTGAGCGCACAAATACTATCAAAATAAAACATAAACTCTTATTACGAGGCACAGGTGGGGCGTCATCAGAACAAATTGAGGACTTAATTGAAATCTTGTTAGGGGAAGCTGAGCAGGCTTTTCCCACTATCTATCAGGTTTTAAATGGTCCATACGCTGCTCGTGATATTGTTGCCTTCGGGATGACTCAAAGTCACGGACATGCCTGATCCATTCGGACAAATTTAATGAATTCCCCTGCACCCAATAAACATTCCCAAAATATTAAGTTACCAAGGGAGAAGCGGAACCTAGTACTCTTAGGGTGCGGTAAGATGGGTTCAGCAATGCTCAAAGGTTGGCTTCAGCAGCCAGATCAATTTAGGCATATTAGCATTATAGAAACTGAAGGTTTTAACCCCGAAATCGTATCATCAGATTTGATATCGTATTATTCTTCGCTAGACGCATTGTTGAAATCAAATTCAGAGCCCATTGATTTTGTGGTCCTTGCCGTAAAACCACAGATGATGGCGGATGCTATAGCACCATTTGCGCAGATAGCACTCGATGAAATTGTGTTTTTATCAATCGCTGCAGGATTATCATGTGATTGGATATCGAGGCAACTAGGTGGTAATAGACAAATTGTTCGAGCGATGCCAAACACGCCTGCTTCCGTGGGAGCAGGAATAACGGCTATTTACGCAAGTAAGAAAATTGCAAAGCATCAGCGAGAATTTTGCATTAGCTTGTTAGGCGCAGTGGGAGAGGTAATAATTATATCAGATGAGGGATTGATGGACTCTGTGACAGCTCTGTCAGGGTCTGGACCAGCATATGTTTTTCTGCTGGCAGAGGCGATGGAATCTGCAGGTACTAAACTGGGGCTTCCAAAAATGCTGTCAAAAAAATTGGCGCTAGGAACTATATTCGGCGCAGGCAAACTTCTTATGCAAGATATATCTGACGCATCCTTGTTGCGTGAGAATGTAACAAGCAAGGGTGGCACCACCGCTGCTGCATTATCTGTTCTGATGAGAGAGGATGCTCTCGCCAATCTTGTGCTGGAAGCAATGCGAGATGCAAGGGATAGGAGCCGCGAGCTTGGTCAGTGAGACTTGCAAAATTCAAATATGATATTAACTCTACATAATTGATTTAACTAATTTTGGATTGTGAGAAAACTGTGAATACTAATGCTGAAGGTACCCTCATGTTAAAGTCAGTTCTTGCTGATGCCTTGATTAAAAGGCTTCATCAGAGCACGAATATCGCGGAAATAACAATTCAAGACCTGGCCTTAGATGTTGAAATAGAACCACATTTGGCTAGCGCAATTGTAAATGATGTATATCAACTATTTCTTTACTGGTTCGATATACAGGTAAGTCAGTTATTGGTTGGGCTGGTGGAGGATTTTTTAGAAGATAGTAACTCATCTACTCAAGAGAAAATTCTGGAAGCACTAATGGCTCTGCTTGAAGCTTTTGCAAGTAAGCGTGACATATTAAAAATAATCCATGGCTGGGCATTAAGAGAGCCTAAATTTGGTGTTGAATTAGCAAAATTTGCATATCAGGTCTGTGATCGAATACTAGTAATAGCCGGGGACACATATCAAGATATGTTGATTCCTAAATTTCAGCGTCATCTTAGAGTTAAAGGGTTGATAGTCTTGTTGGTAAGAATCAGTTCAGTTTGGTTTAAGGATTTGAGCGACGATCTCGCACCCACTTTCAGAGAGCTTGATAAATTATTGCAGAAAGCAAGTGAATGGGGGCAGAGTTTGAAATTATTTGATGTAAAGCCTACTAATGAAAATGCTGACCTGAATATTTAAAAGATATAAATTTAATTTGTCAGATATTGAGGGTCACATTGCATGACAAAATTTAATAAGTTTATGGAAATTGATATAAGAGCAGGAACCATAATAGATGTACAGAATTTCCCTGAAGCTCGAAAACCTGCATATAAATTGGAAATAGATTTTGGTCATCTTGGCAATAAAAAATCATCAGCTCAAATAACAGAGTTATATAATAAAGACATGTTGATCGGAAAACAAATATTGGCTGTGGTGAATTTTCCTTCGCTACAGGTAGGCCCATTTATGTCAGAGGTATTAATCTTGGGCGTTCCTGATGGCAATGGATATGTTGTTTTGGTGGCACCTGAGATGAATGTTGAAAATGGGGTAAGATTATATTAGACCTAAAAGTCATCTAAACTATATCGGCAAAATCACATGTACCCGAAGTCCGCCTTTCGGCGAGTCTAGCAAATCAAGCTGACCGCCATGACTTAAAATAATGTCGCTTGCTATTGATAAACCAAGACCAGTGCCACCAGTTTGCTGATTTCTGGAAGCCTCTAGTCTTTTGAAGGGTAGAATAGCTTCAGCTCGTCTTTCTAGTGGAATGCCCGGGCCGTCATCATCTATCTGGATTAAAACAGTGTCTTCCTTTCTTCTTAATCTTATTTCCGAATTCTTAGCATAGCGAAGGGCATTTTCTAATATATTTATTAATGCACGACGAAGAGATGATGCGCGAATCGGAAATTCAGGAATGTCATCTTCGTTAAAAATAAGCGTAAGTCGATCTGGGTATGACTTTTGTAATTGTTCAGTGATGTTTCTGAGTAATTGCCTGATATCTCCCTGGTGGGGGGGGTCTGATACCTCTCCTCTGGAGAAAGCAAGATATGTCTCAATCATTGCCTCCATTTCTGAGATGTCTTTCGATAATTCTTCAATTTCGGGTGTTTTTTTGACTAAGGCAAGCTGAAGACGCATTCTAGTCAGAGGAGTTCTTAGGTCATGACTTACACCTGCCAACATCGTTGTTCGCTCATTGAGATGACGTTTTATGCGATGCCTCATAGCTTGGAAAGCGCGACCTGCTGACCTTATTTCTCTTGCGCCTTCCAGTTGAAAATTCTCTGTGATATCTCGACCAAGTCCTAATTGGCGCGCTGCAATGGAAAGGCGTCTAATGGGCCTTACTTGGCGTTGAATAAAGATAAGAGCAACCAGAAATAAAATTAACGAGCTACCAATGGTCCAGCCAATAAAAAGCCAGCTGGTAGAACTAAATAGTCGCTTTTTGCCAGCTCTGATAGTAAGCACGCCGTTTGGAAATTGCATATTAACCGAAATTTTTTCCGAGTTTTCATCTAGGCCAGCCGTCCACGGATAGTTAATTCGTGTATTTACCGCCCGTTTGAATACATACGCTGTATAGCTGGAATTTGTTTCGATGTCTTTTGGGAACAAAGTTGAGTCAGGTACATAATCAATATCAAAATGAAAATATTTTTTTGCGTAATACTTGAGATTTTCGATGTTTTCAGATGTTGGCTCTGAAGGTAATCTATCCACTAATAACCTTATTTCACTTGCAAGAGCATCCGCCATTTGGCGGGTAACTGAATCCCAATGACGTTCATAAAAAATAAGGATAGTGATCAGCTGTACCAGAAACATCGGAACCAAAATAATGGCTACTAAGCGGTTAAACAGCGTTTTTGGCAAATAATGTCTTAATTGCATTAACCCCTCCTTGAATCCCATTTCAGAGCGTAATTAAGTATTACTCAGGTTTTGGCTTTAACCAATCACTTTATCTATTTGTAACCGCCAACCCAGATTTCTTACTGTAGTAAGATAATAAGGTTGCTTAGGGTCTTTTTCAATTTTCGAGCGCAATCTAGCAATAGCCACATCTATAGACCTGCCTTTCATTCGCTCTTCAAGAAGCTCAATTAAATTTTCCCTGGATAGGGTTTTATTAGGGTTATTTGCAAAACAGCTAAGTAAATCCTGCTCGGAGGTGGTTAAATGAATAAGTATCTCGTCTTTAGATAATTTCCTACTTTCTAAATTAAAAACAAAGTTTCCGAATATAATATCACTATATCCGTAAGATGTTGTCATTGAGCGTTCAAGTATGCGCGTTATTCTTAATATAAGTTCTCGAGGCTCAAAAGGTTTTGGAAGATAGTCATCCGCGCCAGCAGAAAGACCATCTATTCTTTCTTCAGTTTCGCCAAGGGCAGTAAGAAAAATAGCCGGTATGGCTGTATTTTCTCTTAACTCAACAAGCCATTCAATTCCTGTTTTTCCAGGCATCATAATATCAATCACAAGTAAATCAAAGTGAATGCCATTCATATAAGCGTTTGCTTGTTTTGTATCACTTGCGCCTGTAACGCGAAATCCGCTTTCCTCTAAAAATTTTTTTAGAAGCTCTAATAGTCGCTGATCATCGTCAACAACTAGTATATGCGATCTGGAATCTGTGGGATTAGCCATATTCGTTTTTGCTTTTTTTATGGTTCGCAATTTGTTTGTCCAAAAGGGCATTTAGCACTTGCTCAAAGCCAGCAACATCACTTGCACCAGATTGAAGGTACGCATTCGCAAATCTTTTGCATTGAATATCAGTCAAACGCGCTTCTAGCTCAACGCCTTTCGAAGTGAGAAACAACAATCGTTGACGTTTGTCCGTTTCACCTACCTGTTGTTGAACATATCCCTCTGATATCAGATGTGACAACACACGTGACAGGCTTTGCTTGGTAATTAGCAAGATACTCAATAAATCACTCACCGTCATGCCAGAATATTTGCCTACAAAGTAAATTACACGGTGATGAGCGCGCCCCAATCCTATCTCAGATAATATAGAATCAGCCTCTTTTGTAAAATCACGATAAGCATAAAACAGCAACTCTATTCCGCGCTTTAATGTTTCCCTACGAAGGAATAATGCTTTTTGAGATGATTTTATGTCAGCCATGTTGACCAATAATACTGATCCTGATAGAAAAATAAAGTATTGTTATGGATTTAGATTATTTTATTCCATACCCGTTGCTACACAAATAATTTTTGTAATAATATAAAGACGAGGAAATTGGCATGGCTCTCATCCCATTTGACGATAGAGATGGATTTATTTGGTTAGATGGGCAAATGGTGCCCTGGCGTGAGGCAAAAACACATACCTTATGTCACGGTTTACATTACGCCTCTTCAGTTTTTGAGGGGGAGCGCTCGTATAATGGAACTATTTTTAAATCTGCTGAACATACGGCAAGGCTGAGAGCATCTTGTAATTTTCTTGATTTCGACTTGCCAATGTCAGATGAGGAAATGGAAGAAATAAAATACCAAGTACTAGATGCAAATGAAATTTCTGACGGATATTTGCGACCATTTTGTTGGCGCGGGTCCGAGATGATGGCAATCTCGGCGCAAAAAACAACAACTCATGTTGGTGTGGCAGCATGGCAATGGCCAAGTTATTTTGACCCAGAAACAAAGATGAGGGGTATTACCTTAGATATTGCACAATGGCGCAGGCCATCCCCAGAATCGGCGCCTGTCCAAGCCAAGGCCGCTGGCCTTTACATGATTTGCACACTTGCTAAACATACAGCTGAGAGAAAAGGATATCAGGACGCATTAATGCTTGATTATCGTGGTTATGTTGCAGAGGCAACTGGGGCGAACATATTCTTTATAATGAATGACGGGAAAATTCATACTCCGAAAGCAGATTGTTTTTTAGATGGGATAACAAGAAGAACGGTTATAGAACTTGCAAAGCAAGCTGGCTTACAGGTAGTCGAGAGGCACATTATGCCAAACGAGTTGGAAAATGCGAAGGAGGCCTTTCTTACCGGAACAGCAGCTGAAATCACGCCCGTTTCAAAAATTGGTGATTACAATTTTAAACCAGACACAGCTTGTAGAACTCTGGTTGAAGCGTATACGAATATAACAAACACGTAGAAAAAAATTGGGCTCTATAGGCGATAATATATATTCTCTAGTAAGGTTGAAGTGCTATTCTTTAAGCTTTGATAAACTCAGTTTAAGATAATCGTAGGCTGTTTGTATTGTAACAATGGCGCTTAGCCACAAAGTGGCAATGCTTGTGCGGTAAACAAACTCGTTTTCGGAGAAAATCATGGAAAGAATAATGAGTCCAACAGCAAAGAGTTGCAGTGTTGTTTTCCATTTTGCCAACTTGGATACATTTATAACAATACCCTCTTTAGACATGTATTCTCGAAAGCCAGATATTAAGAATTCTCTCAGAAAAATAATTAGTGCTGGAGCAATAAACAGCCAATCTCTGGTATGATGTGACGCAAGCGCTAATAAAACACAGGCAAGTAGCACTTTATCTGCAATGGGGTCTAAGATCCTACCTAGATGGGATTCTATCTTAAATTTTCTTGCAGCATAACCATCTAGCCAATCAGTTAGGCCCGCGACACAAAAAAGCAAAAATGCGATAATTAGTTGTCCGTTGCTGGTTTCTCTCCAAACAAGGATAGCTATAATGGGAGCCACAATTATTCTTAGAATTGTCAGTAAATTGGGAAAGTTCATTTCTCTCTCAGAAAAAAAACATAAAGAGTGTTATTACTTAGTTTAGCTAATAATGCTACTCGCGCTTTTTCATATCATCTCATAACAGGTTATCTTCTTCAATGGCGTAAAATAGCCGATTAGAAAGAGTGATAAATTATAATTAAAGATAATCATGATGGTACAAAATATCTTTTGAATTATCTTTTATCCTGGCTATGGAACCAGTCATATATTTGTTGGGCGATGTTTGCAGATATCCCATCAACTGCTTTTAAATCCTTAATACCTGCAACGGTGATAGAGCGCGCAGATCCAAAATGGTTAAGGAGTGCTTTTTTTCGTTTAGATCCGATACCTGGCACATTATCTAAAGGATTTTTGAACTGCGCTTTAGCATGTTGTGTACGATGACTACCTATAGCAAATCGATGTGCTTCATCTCTCAACCGCTGTAGATAATGCATGGCTGGGCTATCTGGTTGCAGGGTAAAACTTTCCTCGCCTCTTTTATGGAACTGCTCTCTTCCCGCGTTTCTATCGGGTCCTTTTGAAACACCAATCGCTGTTATGTCCTCAATTCCAAGTTCGTATAATACTTCATATACAGCATTGATTTGTCCTTTGCCACCATCGATCAACAAAAGATCTGGCCAATTAGCAGTCTCACGATTAGGATCAATTTTCAGTGCTCGATCAAAGCGTCGAAATATCATCTGCCTCATCATGGCGAAATCATCGCCATCTTGGACGGGATATTTACCTTCATTTCGCATATTAAATTTTCGATAAGAAGATTTCACAAACCCATCAGGCGTAGCTACAACCATTGCACCTACAGGAAATACGCCTTGAAAGTGTGAGTTATCATATATTTCTATGCGACGAGGGGGCTTGTCAAGCTTCAATATATCGGTTAGCTCATCTAGTAATATGCGCTGAGAGGCTGTGTCGGCAAGCTTGCGTGCTATTGCCTCTTCGGCATTTTTTACCGCCATAGTCATTATTTTCCGTCTGTCGCCACGCTCTGGTTTTGAGATCTCAATTTTACTCTCAGACTGTTTTGATAAGGCAGATTCTAGCAATTCGACTTCATTAGGAAGCTCACTTACCAGAATTAAGCTGGCCGGGATTTTGTTACTATAAAACTGTCCAATGAAAGCAGTGAGAACTGATTTTATTTCCTCAGAGGCGTTTGTCCTGGGAAAGAATGCCGTGTTACCATAATTGCTTGCGTTCCGGACAAAAAAGACCTGAACGCAGCATATGCCGCCAGAAATGGAGGCTGCAATTATATCAGCCTCCTTCAGAGATTTAAGATTAATATCTTGATTTGCCTGAATGGCGGTAAGCGCTTTGATACGATTTCGCCAGATAGCTGCCGTTTCGAACTTCAACGCATCAGATGCATTTTGCATTTGTGTTGCGTAGTCGTGCTGTACCTTACCAGAATAACCGGATAGAAATTGCTTTGCCGCTATTACTTGTTTCCCATATTCAGTTTTAGTTACCTTGTCCACACATGGGGCAGTGCACCTCTTTATCTGATATTGCAGACAAGGTCGTGTCCTTGAAGTGAAGAAGGAATCACTGCAATTACGTAATAAAAAAGCACGCGATAATGATGTTAGTGTTTTATTTACAGACCTCGCAGATGCAAATGGACCATAATAGCTAGCAGCCTTTCGCTGTATTCCCCTATGTTTTGTTAATTGTGGGAACTCGTGGTCTTCAGTTACCATTATATAGGCAAAACTTTTATCATCTTTAAGCAAGATATTATAACGAGGTTTGAGTTTTTTGATTAGATTAGCCTCTAACAGTAAGGCCTCAACTTCTGAGTGGGTAACTGTAATTTCAAGATGTCGTGTTTCTGCAACCATCCGAAGAAGCCTATTTGTTAGTCTGTTTGGATGTGTGTAGCTTGTCACTCTGGAAGAAAGCCATTTTGCCTTGCCCACATAAAGAGCTTGCCCATCTGAATCGAACATTCGGTATACACCCGGCTTTTTCGGCAAGTGTTTAACCTGACTCTTTATATAGTCTAATCCACTCTTGACCTCTATTATTTCAGGCGACATCTTAGACCTCATAGATGATTGCAAATGCAATATTAATAAAATATTTCGTTTTCAATACAGTATGTAACTTTCTTAATTAATTTTATAATTTCCCTCTTTTATCAACTGAGTCTCGTCGATTATTTCAAAGCAATTAATAGGCGAATCAGAATTTAAAATGGTGTCACTGTTTTTATCCACTTTAGCTGTGGATAAGGTTGTTGATAAGAATGTTTTTTACTCCAATAAACCGCAGAAATAAGGCATTTTAACTTGTTTGCTTAAATATTAGGCAACAATAATAAAGTTATATAAAACAGATAGTTAAGTCTTGTCAAGAAGGTGTGCTTAAAAAAAAGTAACAAATTATAACATATTTGTAATTTGTATTTATAGATGTGAACAACTTTTTGTTTTAAACAGATATTTTTTAAAAATAGTATATACATATGGGTATTTTTAAATACCAATGGCCAAGTTTAGCCATAAAAACAAGCAATAAATTACTAAAAAACAGATGCTTATAATCTTTCCTAATGGCTGTTTTAAAAAAATCAACAGTGCTAATATTAGAGTTGATAAAATCATTATTGGCATTCCAGTTACCAGAATTTCGTTTGTTACTGGAAGTTCACTTACAAGCCGAGTGATACCCAATCCTGCAACAATGTTGAATATGTTGGAGCCAATAATACTTCCGAGTGCCATATCAATTCTTCGGTGGAACAAACTCGCAATTGCAGCTGCTATTTCTGGAAGAGACGTTCCAAATGCAATAATGGTTAGTCCGATTACGGTTTTTGAGATGGAAAGTTTAACCGCAAGTTCAACAGCTGCGTCTACCATCAAATCGGCTCCAAGTACAAGGCCAGCGATGCCAGCAACACAATATATTAGTGAGCGCTTAAATGACAGTTTACTGTCTTCAGTGTTTTTTTCCGCTTCCTCTTCATCTGGTTTTAACCGAACTAAAAATAGTGTATAAAAAGCAAGAATTATAATTAATAGGATGCTGACTAATAGTGGGAGAGAAAAAAAATTATAGGTTGATATCGTTATAATAGCACTGATAGACAACAAAATTATCATATCTCTTTTTGTTGCATTATCGGTTGTGGCAATTGGAAAAAACAAACCAGCGATGCTTAAGACGACTAAGATATTGGTAATGTTTGAGCCAACGATATTTCCCCAAACAATCTGAGGCGTCCCGTTCAAGCCAGCCTGTATTGCAACTATTAATTCAGGGGCGGAAGTTCCAGCTGCGATTAAAAGAACAGCCAAAACATTCGCAGGAACACGAAAATAATAGGCTACCGATATCGTGCCTGGGATTATAACATGAGCAGCAGTTAGCAATATAATAAGACCACTTGCAAGCATTAAAATGGAAATAATCATTATCTGGTCAGTTCAATATCAATTTGAGAAAAATTTTTACCCAAATTTGAAACCCAGAGTCGTGTTTTTTATTCAAATGCGCTTCTCACAAAGCTAATCATGCTTAACAAAGATTAAGTCTAGCATCTGAGAGGTATTTTTGAAAGAGATTATTAGACATCAAATACTAGCAAGATATTCAAAGATTACCAGCATAACAAACTTTATATGAATAGGTATTATTAAAGCTCATCTATCTAAAATGGCATTTATTTTCCTTGCAATATGAGGCATCTGATTAAGTATTTTCGGCTCAAACAGCTCTTCTGTTTGTGAAAGCGGTCTTGTGAAACCACGATCATTCATTATTTCATGAAATTTAGCAAGCCTTCCATGCTCTTGCCCCCAATGAGCAATAATAACTGGCTTTCCAAGAAGGCACGCCTCAGTGACCATGTTTACAGAATCTGAAGTTACAATAATTTCATCTGCGATAGAGAAAATGTCAGGATACGGGTTTCCGTGCTCACCATCCCAGAAAATATGTTTTTTTTCTTCATCAAGTTTTTCGAAGAGCATTCGTGCTTTTTTCGGTGTGCGCCGAGAGGGGATGATGATAAGTCTTGAATTGTTTCGTCGCGCATAGTCAATTATGTTATGAGCCACTTTGTCAATAATGGAAGAGGATAGACTATAGCGCTTATTATTTCCCCCAAGCATTACTACTATTTGGGGGGTATCTAACGGCCCAAAGCGTTCAACCATATTTGATTTACCTGCCAGTATCTGTTTTTTAACAAGCCAGCTTAATGAGCCTGTAGAAATTACAAGATTAGAAAAGTTCTTTTCCAAAGCTGCTATTCTATCATGGGATGGTACAACCAGCACATCAAAATTATCAGGTGAAATGCGTGGATCTTGTATATGAATAGTTTTACTTCTACCTTTCGATATTCGGCGCAAACCAATTGATAATCCAGCCATCCTGCGCCCACAGCTAATAATATAATCAGGGAAAGGTCCTTTTATCCAGCTTGGGCTGCGACCCATTGTAAGTCTCCAAGTGGGTATTTTGGCAAGAGTTGGAAATAATCGCAGAATTGGCGTTGGAACTGCCTGCAGTATAGCAGGCTCAATATTCAAGGATTTTGCAACAGCGATGGACTGTTTTAGCATGCCGGTAGTTCCATCTGTTACAATCCAACATGATTTTACTTTGCTGTTGTCAGACATGTTTTTTCACTAACTTTTGTTCTAGTAAACAAATTTACACTCAATTTTGTAATATTCTTGCGTGAACTGGTTTAACTATTTATGATTTGAAAATCAAACAGGGATTAAGTTTATGGTAAAAAAGCACAAGATAGATAAAGTTGATAGACAAATTTTGTATGATCTTCAAAAAAATGGGAGATTAAGCAATGTAGAGCTTGCTAAGAATGCTGGGATATCTGCGCCTCCATGTTTACGGCGTGTGCGTGCTCTTGAAGATGCCGGTATAATCCTTGGCTACAACGCTGAAATAGACCCCGAATCAGTAGGATATACTGTCACTGTTTTTGCTTTTGTGGGGCTTACTAGTCAGGCAGAAGCAGATTTAAAGAAATTTGAGGAGATGGTTGCAAGCTGGGAAGAGGTAAGAGAATGCCATATGCTTATGGGAGAAATTGATTTCTTGCTGAAAATTGTATCGACTGATTGGGATGATTTTCAGAAGTTTCTTACAAGTAAGCTTACACCCGCGCCTAATGTAAGCCACGTTAAATCAGCTCTTTCAATAAGGTCTGAAAAAGATTTGCCTGGCGTTCCTTTGAAGGATTAGATAATTTAACTAAAAACTAAAAGCCAACAGGTTTTTTTTAATTACCATCGTAAACGCTGATGGATAAAATTTCATAAGGATGCGGACCACGTGGGGTCTGGACTTCAACAGAATCTCCAACTTGCTTGCCGATTAGACCTTTAGCGATTGGGGAAGCAGTTGAGATTTTCCGATCTTCAAGTTTCGCTTCATATGGACCAACGATAGAGTAGCTATACTTCACATCTGTAAGTTCATCTATAATAACAACCGTAACTCCGAATGTGACCGTCTTGCCCGTTATTCTGCTGGCATCAATTACTTCAGCACGACTTGTCACATCTTCTAGCTCTTTGATTCGACCCTCAATAAAAGATTGACGTTCACGAGCGGCATGATATTCAGCGTTTTCGGACAAATCACCATGTTCTCTTGCATCCGCAATTGCACGAATAACTTGTTGTCTTTCAACATTTTTAAGCTGGTGCAATTCTGACTTTGTTTTGTCCAATCCACCTTGCGTAAATGGAATTTTTTCCATATTAGGCCTCTTATCACTTTGGAATATAGTACCGACATTAAAATAATCATACTAAAGTGATTCAATTTAATCGTCTAGGCTTTGTGTCTTTTTAGCTACTTACTAATTGCAAATGATCTTGAATAGATTTTGCAGAAAGTTTGGTTGTTTGCAATGCACGAATAGCCGCAGCAGCTGCTCTACTACCTGATACAGTTGTATAATATGGGATTTTATTGGTAAGCGCTGTTTGTCTTAGTGATAAGCTGTCTTGGATAGATGAAACACCGTGGGCGGTATTAAAAACAAGGTCTATCTCACCAGAAAGCATGGCATCTACGGCATGTGGCCGCCCCTCAAGAACCTTGTTAACTCTCCTAGCAGGTATACCAGCTTCATTCAGATATTTGGTTGTTCCATCTGTCGCCAAGATTTTCAAACCAGATTTTATAAGTGAATAACAAATCTCAACAAAAGCAGGTTTATCAGCATCTTTAATCGAAATAAATACCGTCCCAGAAGTAGGCAAATATAAACCTGCCCCTAATTGGCTTTTAGCGAATGCGATGCCGAACTCCTCATCAATACCCATTACTTCACCGGTTGATTTCATTTCAGGGCCAAGAAACACATCAACACCGGGAAAACGTGCAAACGGGAAAACAGCCTCTTTTACAGCCACGTGTTCCTGTTTTGCTGTCATCAAGGGGATTGAAGATAATTTTTCTCCGGCCATTATTCTTGCTGCGATTTTTGCTACTGGATTCCCAGTAGCTTTTGCGACAAAAGGAACCGTTCTGCTTCCTCTTGGATTGACTTCAAGCAAATACACATCCTCATCCTTCACAGCAAATTGTACATTCATCAATCCAACCACATTGAGTGCAAATGCAAGGGTACGCGTTTGTTCTTTAATTTTTTCAAGAATACCGTTGGGTAGTGTTTGTGGCGGAAGTGAGCAGGCAGAGTCACCAGAATGAATGCCCGCCTCCTCAATATGTTCCATAACCCCTGCGATATAAACATCTTTCGAGTCACATAAAGCATCTACATCAACTTCAATTGCGTTTTCGATGAACCGGTCAATCAACACAGGGTTTTCACCTGAAACTTCTACGGCATTTTGCATATAACGCTCTAACTCGGAGATTTGGTGGACAACCTCCATAGCTCTGCCTCCTAAAACATAAGATGGTCGTATAACTAAGGGCAAACCAATATTTTTTGCTATTTCAATTGCTTCATCTAAGGAGGTAGCTGTTCCATTTTCAGGCTGTTTTAAGGATAAACGATTTATAAGCTGTTGAAACCTTTTTCTGTCTTCTGCCAAGTCAATCGAATCTGGGCTTGTACCCAAAATGGGGATGCCGGCAGCCTCTAGATCTCCTGAAATTTTAAGAGGTGTTTGCCCTCCTAGCTGGACAATAACTCCCTTTAGAGTCCCTTTTTCCTGCTCTTTGAGCAAGATTTCAATTGTATCTTCACCTGTTAGGGGCTCAAAATACAACCTATCAGACGTATCATAATCTGTTGATATAGTCTCTGGATTACAGTTAATCATGATGGTCTCATAACCAGCTTCAGAAAGAGCGTAGGCTGCATGAACGCAACAATAATCAAATTCTATTCCTTGACCAATTCTATTTGGGCCTCCACCTAATATCGCAATTTTCTCTCGCTTGGAGGGTTGTGCCTCACATTCAGCATCATCGCCAACTTCATAAGTCGAGTAAAAATAAGCCGTCTCAGAGGCAAATTCTGCTGCACATGTGTCAATACGCTTAAAAACTGGATGGACATCTAGTTCGTGGCGTTTGTTCATCGCTGTTTGCGCACTTACAGCGGTTAATTGTGCAATCCTTTTATCGTGAAAGCCTGCAGATTTTAAGAACATTAACTCTGATTTATTTGTGGGGAACCCAAAATTTGCAAGTTGATTTTCGATTTTGATTAAAGACTCAATTTCGTTTAGGAACCATTTATCCCATTTTGTAGCTTTATTAATTTCATCCACGCTCAAGCCACTTCTCATGGCTTGGGCTATTCTCAAAATTCTGTCGGGTGTTTGCTCAGAAAGCCATCCATATAAAATATCCTTGCTTATGTCTACTGCTCGAACCGGCATCTCAATTTCATCAAGACCGGATAAACCTGTTTCAAGTGAGCGAAGAGCCTTTTGCAGACTCTCTTGAAAACTTCGCCCTATAGCCATCGCCTCACCAACAGACTTCATTGATGTTGATAAGTGTTCTTCCGCACCATTAAATTTTTCAAAAGTAAAGCGCGGAATTTTGGTCACAATATAATCAATTGTTGGCTCAAAGCTGGCGGGTGTTACTTTGGTTATGTCGTTGGCTAATTCGTCTAATGTATAACCCACAGCAAGTTTTGCAGCAATTTTAGCAATTGGAAATCCAGTTACTTTTGAAGCAAGTGCAGATGATCTGCTCACTCTTGGGTTCATTTCAATTACAATTATTCTGCCCGTATCAGGACATACAGCAAATTGAACATTAGAGCCACCAGTATCAACACCAATTTCCCGTAGAACAGCAATAGAGGCATTCCGTAATACCTGGTATTCTTTATCGGTTAGGGTAAGTGCAGGGGCAACTGTAATGGAATCACCGGTATGTACACCCATCGGATCAACATTTTCAATTGAGCAAACAATAATACAATTATCTGCTTTGTCGCGTACGACCTCCATCTCAAACTCTTTCCAGCCAAGTAGTGATTCCTCAATTAGCACTTCACTAACAGGAGAGAGCCTTAATCCATCAGCCACTATCTGCAGATATTCGGCCTTATTGTAGGCAATTCCACCACCTTCACCGCCAAGCGTAAATGAAGGACGAATAATTGCAGGCAAGCCAACTAGTCGAAGAGCATCTTCAGCTTCGTCAATTGAACTTATTGTACTAGAACGCGCTGATTCAAGTCCTATTGAGTCCATCGCTAACCTAAATAAAGAGCGATCCTCTGCTTTTTTAATAGAGTCTGGTTTTGCGCCAATAAGCTCCACATTGTATTTTACGAGAACGCCCATTTCATGTAACTTTAAAGCTGTGTTTAGTGCGGTCTGACCACCCATTGTAGCCAGAATGGCATCTGGACGCTCTTTTGCAATAATCGTGGCAACCATATCAGGAGTTATAGGCTCTATATAAGTTGCATCTGCCATCTCAGGGTCAGTCATTATAGTGGCCGGATTAGAATTTATCAGGATAATTCGATATCCCTCTTCTTTAAGCGCCTTGCAAGCTTGGGTTCCTGAATAATCAAACTCACAGGCTTGCCCAATTATTATAGGGCCGGCGCCAATAATTAGTATAGATGATATGTCGCTTCGTTTTGGCATCAGAAATTCCCTACACTTTTCATAAGGGAAGTAAAACGGTAAAACAAATTTCGAGAATCGTGAGGGCCTGGAGATGATTCAGGGTGATATTGAACCGAAAATACAGGCAGTCTCTTATGTCTTAGACCCTCAACGCTACCATCAAACAAAGATCGGTGCGTAACTTCCAGACAATCTGGCAGGCTCTCCTCATTTACGATAAAACCGTGATTTTGGCTTGTAATCTCTATCTGGCCCGTCTTCAGGTCTTTCACTGGATGATTTGCTCCTCTATGTCCTTTATCCATTTTTGAGGTATTGCCACCTAATGACAACGCAAGCAATTGATGACCAATACAAATACCAAATATCGGTATTCCTGTTTCTACCAGTTTACGAATTTCGCTACCCGCATATTTAGCTGTCGCTGCAGGGTCGCCAGGACCGTTAGACAAAAAAATTCCATTCGGGTTATGAGCAAGAACTTTGTCAGCAGAACTATCTGCTGGTAGCACCACAACTTTGCATCCGGCGCTTTCAAGACATCGCAAAATATTATGTTTTGCGCCGAAATCGAGTGCTACAACTTTATACTGAAATGCTTTTTTGTGGTTGCTTGCAGGTTCGTGCTCAAAATCAAAACGAAACAGACTGCCAGACCAGTTAGTCGGGTTGAGTCGGGTTACCAGCTTGGCAAGCTCCATTCCTTCCAAGCCTGGCCAGTCAGATGCTTTTGCAGCGATTGCTGATAAATCAAAAACCGCATTTTTTCTATAACTTATTAACGCAGTTCTGGCGCCTTCATCTCGTATCTGGCGAGTAAGAGCTCGTGTATCAATGCCGCTTATCCCTGGTAAATTATGGGTTTCTAGCCACTGATTAAAGGGTTGCGTGCTCCGCCAATTAGAGGGAGGGGTTATCTGATTTCTAGTGATTAGCCCTAATGCGGATGGCTTATCAGTCTCCACATCTAACTGGTTCGTGCCAACATTTCCAATATGCGGGAATGTGAAGTTTATAATTTGTCCAGCATAGGAAGGGTCAGATAAAATTTCTTGATAGCCGGTCATCGAAGTATTGAAACAGATTTCACCCACAGATTCTTTTTCAGCACCGAACCCATTCCCATAAAAAACAGCTCCATTATCTAATAATAACAGAGCATTTTTGGCAGGATTCAAATCGCTATGCATGATTTTTTTTTACACCCCTTAAAAGGATATTCGTGACTATTTAGGGGTTTAACTATTAAATATCAATCGAATTTTATGTTTCTTTTTCCATAAAATACGATAAGAATTTTTTTTATCAGCAAAACTTTCGCTTTTTACAAAACTCAGATAAGAAGGTCAAGGCCATGATTGAGAATATCACATGTAAATTTAACATAGCCTTGCAAGATTTGTTTGCGTTTAGTATGGAATGAAAAATAATCACCCGATTAACCTAAACTGTAAAGATTGATTTTACCTATGAGAGAGCAGATATCAAGTTCCATGAAGAATGCACTAAAAGCGGGCGACAAAGTTGCTTTGTCTACAATTAGGCTCATTGCTGCAGCGCTGAAAGATAGAGATATTACCGCAAGAGGAAATGGTGTGTCTGAAGGCATAGGTGATGACGAGATATTAAGTATGTTACAAACGATGATTAAACAACGTCGCGAATCGTCTACTATGTATCGCGATGCTGGGCGAGCGGAACTTGCTGAGATCGAAGAAAAAGAGATAAAAATAATTCAGGAATTTTTGCCAGAGCAATTAGGTGACTATGAAATTGTCAATGCAATCGAGGCATCGATTTCGCAAACTGACGCAGTTTCGGTGAAAGATATGGGAAAGGTCATGTCATATCTTAAGCAGGAATATGCAGGGAAAATGGACTTTAGCAAAATTAGCGCGCAAGTAAAGACCTCGTTAATGGATTTATCCAAAGACGGACGGTGATAAATTTTGCTCTTTGAGGTGGATTATGCTTATTATTAGGTTCTCACTTAATTGCGAATAATTCATAAAGTTATCTAAATTTTCATGACTATCACGCCTGAATTCCTTGAAAATCTTCGAAGCCAAGTTAGCCTTTCCAGTGTTATTGGTAAGCGAGTAAAACTTACTAAAAAAGGCTCTAGGTTCATAGGGCTTTGTCCCTTTCACGGGGAGAAAACCCCTTCTTTCAATGTAAATGATGATGAAGGGTTTTATCATTGTTTTGGATGTGGTGTAAGCGGGGATGCAATCAGCTATCTTCGCGAGACTGATGGCCTCAATTTTATCGAATCAGTGCGGGAGCTGTCAGGTATAGCTGGATTGGCAATGCCCGAAATTGGGCCGATAGATAAGGCCAAACAAGAACGCCAAAAAAATTTACTGTCTTGTCTTGACTATGCAGCTAGTTTTTTTCAAGGAAATTTGGGAAAGGTTGATGGGAAAAGGGGTCTAGATTATCTAAAAGAACGCGGTCTCTCTGAGCAAATTGTAGCTGAGTTTCGCCTAGGATATGCAACACATTCAGGACTCTTTTCGCATCTTCAACAGAGAGGATACGGAGAGGAAATATCCCGATTGGCGGGCCTTATAGGCATCTCAGAACATGATGGGCAAAAATATGATTATTTTAGGGATAGAGTCATCTTCCCAATTGAAAATAGGAAAGGCATGGTTATAGCCTTTGGCGCAAGAGCAATGGGTGGAGCACAGCCGAAATACTTAAATTCACCTGATAGTCCAAGCTTTTCTAAAAAATCCGTACTTTATGGCTGGCTGCAAGCAAGAGAGAGGGTAAGACGCAATCTTCCATTATTATTGGTAGAAGGATATATGGATGTTATTGCAGTAACGGCATCACAAAAAGCAGCAGCACTTGCTCCTCTCGGGACTGCACTTACAGAAGAGCAGATTGGTCTTGCCTGGAAATTACATGATGAACCTATTCTTTGCTTTGATGGTGATAGACCTGGCCAGAATGCAGCCGGTAAAGCAATAGAGCGGATTTTGCCCATTCTCGAACCTAGCAAGTCGGTAAGAATAGCAACCTTACCAGAGGGAAAGGATCCTGATGATATAATACGAGCTGAGGGTGGCAACGGATTGTTAAGAATCATAAGCACTGCCTCTTCATTGGTAGATGCTGCTTGGTATCGGAAAGCAAGCTTATATGATTTGAGCCTGCCAGAACAGCGTGCCGCATTTTGGCAGGAAATAAGAAAGTTAGTTCGCACAATCGCACATAATCAAACCCGTGCTGCTTTTGGAGATGAAATAGAGCGAAGGATACAAACAATGCGCGCGGTTAGTAGAGGTGGTAACGCACCTTTTAGGGTGGGGAACTATTTATCAGTTAGGAGACCAAAAACAGGTGCCCTGAGGCGAAGTCAAACACTACTTGGATTACTGATAGCTTTTCCACAAATCACTATAGATAAAATAGAAACCCTTTCTGAGTTAGATTTTGGTAATTTGGATTGCGAAAAAATGAAAAATCATCTATTTGATATTTTAATTCGTGAACCAGATCTTGACGAGGACAGAATTAGATATCATTTATCTGAATCAGGGTATAAAGAATTACTAATCCAAATTGACGAGACGAAGAATGAACTTTTGTTAAACCAGAAAGAATTGAATGTTGATATGGATGAAGCTCGGCAAAGGATTGATGAAATTATAACGCTGTTTCTCACACCAAGGCGACGATAATATACTTAAGCTGGTTGCTAGCCGTTGGCTCGGTGATCTGGAGGATTTAAATCGATGGCAAGAAAACAAGCTGCGGCTTCCGTTTCAGCAGAGGTAGCAGATGCGCCTGTGCTCGATACTAACAATTTAAAAATTAAGGCACTCATAAAAAAGGGTCAAAGCGCAGGTTTTGTGACCCACGACGAACTGAATGCAGCGCTTCCGCAAGAAGAACTAACATCTGAGCAAATCGAAGATGTAATGTCCGCTCTCTCAGAAATGGGTGTTTCGGTTATTGAATCTGCCGAACAAGAAGAAACTAACTCCGATGAAAATGAAACTGAGGCCGCTACTGGAAACGTATCAGATAATGACAGCGCTGGCTCGGATGATCCGGTGCGAATGTATTTGCGAGAAATGGGTTCTGTAGAGCTATTATCGCGTGAAGGTGAAATTGCGATAGCAAAGCGAATTGAAGCAGGCCGAGAAATGATGATTGGCGGAATTTGCGAGAGCCCACTAACAATAAGAGCACTCCTCCAATGGCAGCAGCAAATTATAGAAGGAGGAGTGCCGTTAAGAGATATTATCGATCTTGATACTACGTATACAAAGCTTAATGGCACGCCAATTGAAGATATGTCGGTGAACTCTACTATGCCTGTGCATAATATTTCCGTATCTAACGAGATTTCTGAAGGTGTTGTAGATGAAGATGAAGATGAAGAACATGAGGATGATGAAACAGAAGAATTATCCTCTAATAAAGAGAGGACAGAAGAAGTATCAGATTCTGAAGATGGAGATGATGGAGATGATTTAACATTATCGCTAGCGGCAATGGAGGAGGCTGTTTTTGACGATGTTATGGCTACTTTGAATGAAATTGCGGGCACTTTTAAAATCTATGAATACTTGCAGGAAAGACAACTTGCAGGCGAAGAACTTAGTGAAGATGAATTTCAGAAATTGCAATCAAAACGTATTGCGCTGGCTGAGCAAATGCAAAACATTTATCTTAATGCAAGCAGGCTCGAAGCTTTATCTTCCCAGCTATCAGAGCTTAATAAACATCTCACTTCATTAGAAGGCCAATTAATGTTGGTTGCTACAGGCAGTGGTATCGCCAGAGGTCAGTTTCTGGAAGCTTGGTTAGGGCATGAGTTAGATGAAATTTGGCCCCACCCTAAATATAAGACAAAGGCATGGCAGAAACTTAGCGTTTTACATTCGCAAAAGGTTTCAGATATCAAAGGTAAGATATCTATCTTAGCAGAAGATGTAGGGTTATCAATTCCAGAATTTAAAGAGGTGTTTCTGACTATTCAACGTGGTCAAAGAGAGGCAGCTCGCGCGAAAAAAGAGATGGTTGAAGCAAACCTCAGGCTGGTTATTTCTATTGCTAAAAAATATACTAACCGGGGTTTGCAGTTCCTTGACTTGATCCAAGAGGGAAATATTGGGCTTATGAAAGCTGTTGATAAGTTCGAATATAGACGTGGGTACAAGTTCTCAACTTATGCGACATGGTGGATAAGACAAGCTATTACACGCTCTATTGCTGATCAAGCAAGAACTATCCGTATTCCTGTTCACATGATAGAAACAATTAATAAGCTTGTTCGCACTTCGCGTCAGATGTTGCATGAAATTGGCAGAGAGCCTACCCCAGAAGAACTCTCAGAAAAACTATCTATGCCTTTAGATAAGGTCCGTAAAGTGATGAAAATTGCAAAAGAGCCAATAAGTCTTGAGACACCTATTGGTGATGAAGATGATAGTCAGCTAGGAGATTTTATTGAAGATAAAAATGCGATACAGCCTTTAGAAGCCGCCATTCACTCTAATCTAAGAGAAACAACTACAAGAGTTTTAGCAAGTTTGACCCCGAGAGAAGAACGCGTCTTGCGAATGCGTTTCGGTATTGGTATGAATACAGACCATACTTTAGAGGAGGTTGGACAGCAATTCTCTGTGACTAGAGAAAGAATAAGGCAGATTGAGGCAAAGGCGCTCAGAAAGCTTAAACATCCTTCACGTTCTAGAAAACTAAGAAGTTTTCTTGAGCACTGATAATTATCTGTTCTGGGCCTGTAGTTCAATTGGTTAGAACCCACGGCTCATAACCGTGTTGTTGCAGGTTCGAGTCCTGCCGGGCCCACCAACAGATAAATGCAATGATACCAAATTTTTGAAATGATATTATCTACATTCTGGGTATAGAAGATTTTCGATTTTTTTTCTTTTTAGAGGGCTCTATTTTAGCTGGGGGGGGAGGCCCAATCAAATCTGGTTTGAATGTCATTCTATTACTAAATAGCCGTGCGATTTTTTGAGCATCAGACATGGTTTTAGCTGCTATTATCATCCAGAACTCTTTTTCTTTGTTCAAGCTGAAACTCCGAAGTAAAACCAGTTGTGCTTTACGAAAATAAAGAGCCAATAAGACTGAGGAAATTATAAATAGCGCCCAGTGGACAGACAGAGTTATAGCATAAATAGCTAGTGTAGCTAATAACGGTTCCCATAATCTATTCTGTATAAGCCAAACAGGAGGTAAAAAAATTCCTAATTGAGATACTCTAGTATCAAAAACATCGCACTCACTTCTTATATTTCGAAGCAGTTCAAACGTTACGTATTCACTAATATCTCCAAATTCTATGTTGGGTATTATATCATGTATTTTTTTAGTCACATCTTCTTTTGTTAATTCAAATACACATCCAAGAGGTCCTAAAATAATTAGGTTAAATACTACGTCATCTCTCCAAATAGTTAGAAGGGCGCCTTTTCGTTCATCTATCTCATCAAAAATATCAAGCAGTTCTTCGACATTACCATTAAAGGGCTTACCCTCAATACCAACAATTACGTCTCCTACTTTTAAACGAAGCGCCTTAGCACGAGAAATAGAACGTACTTCTTTAATGCAAATAAAATTCTCAGCGATTTTATCACTGGTTTCTGAATTACTAATCGAAGATGAAGAGTCCTTTTTTTCAGTTTGCTCTTCAAGAGGTGCTTCATCTGCTTGTACCATTGGTTAGAATCCAAATAATCGTGGCTCATAAATTAGTATATTATCTTATGGAAAGGTAATTTTGTTGTCACGTATTTCCATTTGTTCTAATATCAGTTGGTTTTGATTTGCTAGACCATCTAGTCTTTTTGCAAGTACTTGCTGGCTCCCTGCAACTTTAGATAGTGTTTGGTCACTCGCCATACGAGAGGATAGTTGGGACATCGAGCTAGTAGTAAGTTTCTCAATTTTCTGCAATTGCCCTAACATTTTTCGATTCTGACTGTTTAATTCGTTTGCGATTGCCTTAGTTAGAGCCTCTGCAAGAGAACCATTGCTGGATGTAAGTGCATTTGCTGTGACATCTAATTTAGAAACCATTGTTGTATTTGAGTCAGCGATAGTTTGTTTGAGCGAGCTTAACTCATCAATTAATGTTTCGTTCAGAGAAACAAGCTGTGTTTGGGTTTCAAGAGACACCTCAAGACGCTCTAGTGAGCTATTCATATTATCTACGTTTTCGGCAAATACGATAAGAGCTTCTCTACTCGTCGTTGTCATAGTAGAGAGTTCTGACAAAGTACGAAAATATATTAATCCAGCAAATACTAATGCGGCAATTGCAGCAGCTACAGAACTTACAAAAACGATAGAAATAAATCGCTGGGACTGTTTCATGGAATTCTCCAACTTCTTATGGTCGCGTCTGATCTTGTTGTACTCGGCAGTAACATCTGTTGCCGCATCGGCTGCATCAAGGGCAATTTTGATGCTTTCTTGAACTGCATTATAATCCGTGCTCATTCTCTACCCCTGGATTGGTTTAACAACGACTCACCATCTTGCAGTCGTTTTTTCAGTTTGAAATAAGCACATTTCGTGCCAGTTGTGGAAAATACAGTAATTGAGGGGAAATAAGGTCCTTTGAACCCAAATTTTTTGCATCCGTAACGTTTATTTTTTTCATGAGTAATAAATAAATATTCACATCGATAACAATTTACATGTCTTGTTTCAGCAGAGTTAGGATTTTGGATATTTTTGGCTGAGCTCATTTTCGGAACCTCTCCTTGATAACTTTCGTCATATCAGCGATGAAAAATCGCAACCCTCCTAGTACGCATAATAAGCCAGCAAAAGCGCTTGCCCAGCTTCTAAATTGCTGTTCTGCTTCGTAAAATTCAAGTGCCTGAATCACACAAGCCACCGCTACACCAAAGAATGTGAAAGTGGAGATTATCTCACCAATACTTTTTGGATTCCGTGCCATCGTTTCTCTAACCAAGAACTTTCTTTTCAAACTTAATATAACTATTTCTTACGTTTTTACGTTACCAAACTCGTCAAACGACAATTCATCGGGAATTGAGATATCAGGTTCTTCAACAGGGTCACCTTGTTCAATTCTATAAATATACGCAAGCGCTACTGCAACAGCATTATAGAGTTTGTCGGATATTTCTTGCCCAATCTCTCCTGTGAAATATAACGCCCTTGCAAGTAAAGGACTGCGAAAAACTGTAATTTTATTGTCATTGGCACGCTCAATTATTTTTTGTGCGATAACTCCCTGACCCATTGCTAGAATGGTAGGTGCACCTATTTCGCCTGGATTATATTTAAGAGCTACAGCAAAGTGAGTGGGGTTTGTGATAACTGCTGTTGCGTTTGATACGTTTTCTAGTGCTTCTCTTTGCTTACTTGATTCACGTGATTTTTCCATTTGCATACGACGAATTTTTGCTTTTACCTCCGGGGATCCATCAGTCTGTTTATGTTCGTCCTTAAGTTCTTGCTTAGTCATTTTTAATTGCTGAATGTGAACATGTCGTTGCCAGAAATAATCAATAGCAGCGATTACGGCTAAAGCGGTTAGCAGCGTTCCTATTAGAAATGGGAAGGCATAATACATAACTTCTAACGCACTTTTAAGAGAACCATGCGAGATCTGGAGCAATTGAGGTAGCATTATGTAAATCACAATAGCTGCAAGACCAATTAATAGGACAACTTTAAGCACAGACTTCCCAAGTTCTACTAACCCTTTCATCGAGAACATTCGTTTTAACCCCTTTATAGGATTAATCTTATTGCCTTTAAACGCGGCTGCTTTAGGGGCAAAATTTATTCCACCGACTGCTAGTTGTGTTAAAAGGCTTACTATCATCAACGGAACACCTAAAAATAACGCAATAATGACGATGATCTCAAAAACTTGATATAGACGTATAAAAGGAAGGCTGGAGAGTTGTTCTTTACTTTCTATTTGAAATAGTCTCCCCCATTGATTCATACTTGGTATTGCAAACTCGGGTATAAATAGAAAAATAAGAAGGCCCATTGCAATAGAGGAAAACACAAACATTTCCTTGGATTGTAGTACCTGACCATCTTCCCTGGACTTATCGATTTTTCGTTGGGAGGGTTCTTCGGTTTTCTCCTGACCATCTTGGGATTCTTCAGCCATCGAACATACCCTCCATTATTTCTTTTAAGTTTATCAAGCTTGAATCTGTTAAATTGCTCAATGAATTAGCCAGGGAGTTAGTTGAAAAATATAAAACAAAAAATATACCTATAAGTGTGATAGGAAAACCAATTGAAAAAAGATTTAAAGATGGAGCAGAGCGAGTAATTATGCCAATACTAACGTTAATCAACAGTAAAATTACAGAAAATGGCAACATGATTATTGAAGCCGCATAAAACATTGTCCCCGCGGCACTAATTCCCGCAGATATAAAAATTTCAAATGACGGTGTAATGCCAATTGGCAAAATTCGATAGGAATCAAGAAGTGTGTTTATAGCTACTAAATGGCCATCAGTGCTTGTAAATAATACCAGCAGAAAAAGGTAAAAAATTTGACTAACTACAGGTGTTTGACCGCCAGTAGACGGGTCTATTTGCGCTGCGAAACTCAATCCGGACGAGCCTGCTACTTTCTCACCTGCTAGCATTACAGCCGAAAACCAGATCGTTAAAATGAGACCAGCAGAAAGTCCTATAATAATTTCGGAGAATACGATAAATATTACCTGATTTGAGGTAAGTACTTCCACACTGACGGGGGCCGTATATTGCCAAATAATAAGTGTTAGCATGACACTCATGGTTAATCTTACTTGTAAGGGGACCCATCTTGCACCAAGTAGTGGAGATGAAATCATAAACGCACCAATTCTCAACATAGCCACAAAAAACTGTAAAATAACCGTAATAAGTCCTTGGAGCTCAAGTCCTGGTAGTCCGGTCATTGATTGGGCTGTAAGTGGAAGCATATCGGATTAGCTGATATTAACGATTTGATCAAAAATAAACCCAAAATAATCAGATAACTGGGTTAAAATAAAGCTAGAAAGAAGTCCAAATGATATCATTACAATAACAAGTTTTGGGACAAAACTTAGCGTCATTTCGTTGATGGAAGTAGCCGCTTGAATTATCCCTATAATAAGTCCAACTGCAAGGGCTATTGCCAGCAACGGGCCAGCTGCCATAATAATCTGCCAAAACGCAATTCTCAAAAATTCGACATTCTGATCAAATAAATACGCGGCGTTCATTTTTATCCTCCGATAGAATAGGTGGCAACAAGAGAGCCAACTGTCATTGCCCATCCGTCTACCAAGACAAATAATAATAATTTGAATGGCATAGCTACTAGCATAGGGCTTAGCATCATCATGCCAAGAGACATCAGAATGGAGGCAATAACCATGTCAATGACAAGAAAAGGTAGGAACAGAAGAAAGCCTATTTGAAAGGCAGTCTTTAGCTCTGATGTAATAAATGCTGGCAACAACACTGATAGAGGCACCTCCTTTGACGACTCATAATTTGAAATGCCAACCATATCTGAGAACATATTTAAGTCTGTTACTCTGGTATTCTGAACGAGGAACTGTTTCATAACATTTGTTCCATCTGAAATTGCGATATCTGCCGCCATCTGACCCTCAAGGTAGGGGGAAATGGCGTCATTGTATAAAGTCTCAAATGTAGGAGCCATAATAAAAAAAGTTAAAAATAATGCTATTGCTATAAGAACCTGATTAGGTGGAGTCTGCTGTGTACCCATTGCTTGTCTGAGAATCGATAAAACAATTATTACTCTAGTAAAAGAGGTCATTCCTAATACAAGTGAAGGAAGAATTGTCAACACGGTCATAAGAGCCAGAATTTGTAATGACAAAGAATAGGTGGTGCCTGCTACACCATCACCATTTATTACATTTAATGCTGGTAAACCAGAAAGGCTTGTTTCTAACATTGTTTGAGAAATTGCTACATTACTGCTTAATATCGAAAAACAAAAAATACTGGCGAATATTAATGCTAATTTTATTTTGTGAGGCTTTTTACCATTCCAAAATTTAACATTTGATTTTATCAACGACAAAAAATTCATTTATCTAGTCCTAGTAAGGGGTTTTTATCGCGGGCTTGCTTAATCGCATTAAATATTGATTCTGTTTGGGCAGCATTAGCTTGTGAGTTAGCTGCTGTGTTTGTGTCAATTTTAGGTTTTTTGGGTGTTCGGAGGTCAAATGGTGACCTTATGTGAATCGATTTTGATTTTTTCTGGCTTAATTCTATCTGTTTTTCAGCCAGCTTAATTGCGCGGTTTTCTGACTCCAGTTTAATGAGTTGTGGCGATTGCCCCTTTACAGAGGACATCAAAAATGCTTCATCTCCAACTTTTATTAAGCGAAGACGCTCTGTTTGAGAAATAGCTGTATCCTCTAAGATATTAATTATTTTTTCAGGTTGAAGTTTCAATTTTAGCTTGCCTCTGTTGAGGCGCACAAATAGAAGTACTCCTACCATGACGGATAGGAATAGAAATATAATTGCAACCTGTTCGTAACTAAATGGATTGATGGCAACCATTGCTTTGAAAAACCCTTAACTGAATAAGATGTTTTAAAAAGGCAAAACGCGTGCCATACTGACCAAATATTTTGTTAATTCGTTTAACACTTTGTATTTAATTGATATTATTTTAGTGTTTTATGTGATTTAACATTCAAAAAGCTGAATGTCATAATATTGACTATTCTATTCCCTATCACTTTAAGCTACTTATTTATAGGTTTTCTACTCTTTTTTCTGGTGATACGATTTCAGAGAAGCGAATGCCAAATCTCTCTCCAACCATAACAACTTCTCCTTTAGCTATCATGGTACCATTGGCCAAAATATCTAGTGGGTCACCTGCTAACCTGTCAAGTTCTATAATAGAGCCTTCACTTAGTCGCAGAAGGTCGCGAATTTTAAGCTCAGCGCTTCCAACTTCAACCGTGAGATTTACTTCAATATTCTCGAGAATACGTAAGTTATCATAACCTACATTTTCTTCATTCTTTGTTTCGTTTTCATCAGACATCTGTTGTCCTTTCTGCTCCTCTTTTAAACTAGTTGAAAACACTAGTAAAAATTTGTATTAAATTTTAGTGATTCTCGAAGTTAAATTAACAGCAGCTTGACCGCTTACTTCGCCTATTTCACCTTTGAACAATAACTCTTCATCCATTAGTATTTCGACGCCCTCACCAATTTGGATTGGGAAGACATCTCCCTGTTTCAAGTTTATTAATGTTTTCATAGGTAGTTTGGGCTCGCTTAATTTTGCCTTAATTTTAAGTGGAATCTCGAGAACTGCCTTTTCCATTCGCTCTCGCCATGTCTCATCATTGTCTGACATATCTGATTGAACACGAGAGCGGAGTTGCGATGCTATCGGTTTTAGAATTTGAAGCGGGTATATTATATCAAAACTGGCTGCATCGATATTTGGCAGTTGAACGACGAACGAGCATATGATTACTAAATCTGAGCCGTCGACAAATGATGCGAATTGCGGATTAATTTCTCTACTTAGATATGAAATTGTAGTTGGTGTTAAGTCGTTCCAAGCATCTTGAAGAACGTTATTAAGGCCTTTTGTGATTAATTCTATGAGCCGGTCTTCTGTAGTTGTGAATTCAGAGCGTCTGTTTTTTAAAGACTCGATTTTGCCACCATAATATGCATTTGTAAGGATCGATATAAATGTGGGATCAATCACCATCATCATGTTGCCGCGTAACTCTTCCATGCGGCTTATATTCATACTCATAAACCCATCGATATTTGCAGCGTATTCATCAAATGACTTTACCTCTGGTGGAAATGACGAAATACGAGGTTGAAGCCTAAGCATTGGCAAAAAAATGCTTCTTGCAAACCGAGCAAATCGCTCATTAATCATCCGAAGAGCGTAGTAATCTCCCATTAGAGATAAGTCATCCGAACCAAATACAAACGGCCTTACATTTCCATTATCAACACTTTCAAAGGAATTTGTTTCTTCATCACTGCCATCTAGCCCTTCAATTAGCGCATTGACTTCTTCAGTGCTTAACTTACGGGTAGAGGCCAATTTTATTACTCCTAATAAAGTTCATTCTTAATTAAGGACAAATGAGGTAAATAGAACTTCTCCCACACCACCAAAATTTTCTAACAATATTAATTTATTGTTTATGCCTTCTTTTAGCGCAGAAGCAAGTGCAGCTTTGCCATTTGAACCCTGAATGTCATCTTCACCAAATTCGCTTAAAACACCCAATATTGTTGAACGAAGTGCCAATTCGTGTGACTCCACATTAATCATAACAGTATCGTCATATTGTGTAGAAACACCAATTCCAACTTGAAGCATTTTACGAGAACCACGTAAATTCGTAGTAAAGGTTCCTGGAAATTCATAATAAATTGTAACAAAATTCTCTTGTTCAGGAGTTTCTTTTGAGACCTTCTCGCGAGAGTTATTATCCACAGCTGTTTTTTCAGCCTCAGCTTCTTCCATTTTTCGTTCTATGATGGCTTCAATTTCTTCAGATGGATCAGGTTGGCTACTTCCAAATACGAAATAACCAGCACCAAGACCTATCACAACAAGCATAATGCCACTGACTGCAAACAAAATGATTTTTATCAAACCACCTCTAGATTTTTTTTCTTCTTGTTCTTCTTCAGCCATCTCGCATTCCTTTAGATTATTATAAGATCATGCAACTATATTTAAAATTGATTTATCTAATTTATTTAAATTTATTTCATTTATTTTAGTTTCATTACCAGTTTTGCTCTTGGCTGAGTTTTCCGATTTTTTGCTGCTCTCATCCTGTGTCGAATTTTTGTCGTTTTTGCCTGATAATCCAGCTTGAAGCAGATTTAATCTCAATCCGATGTCGTGCATCATCTGTGCTAGTTTACTCTCTGATTCTAATAACAAGGTTGCGGCAGCGGAAGTTTCTGTTGAAATTTGAATTGAAGTATCATCACCAACCATGTTGATTGAAACGGTCATTCTGCCCAATTGTTTAGGATTAAGCGATAAATCAAGTGTTTTACCACCATCTTTTATTTGCATTTCAACACGTCGTAATAGCGCCTCTTTCCAGGCTTTGTCCGCCATATCTAGCTTCTGAATAGCTGAAAGGGGAGAGCTTGTTCGAAGCGGCTGGGACGATTGCCGATTATCGCTACCATCCTGCCCGTTATCTCCACCTGAATGCATGTCTGCACCAATAATCTGAGTATATGTTTGATTTACAGAGTTTGAGTTTAATTGTTGACTTAACTCTACCTGTCTTGTTGGGGCTTGAGCGTTGATTTCTGCCATTCTGTTCTTACTGTTAGGCGCGCTTGCAGATGCATAACTTATCGAAGTATTCTTTGATTCCACTGTATTCAGGTAATCTTTATTTTTGGGATTATCTCTCAATAAGTCGGATAACTCTATTTTTTTGGGGCTAGTAGCTGCGTCTAACCCAATGTTTCTCCTCTTTTTGTTTTTAAGCTCACTAACGGCTTCAATGGCTTCATCCAATGCACTGAATTCCGTAAGCTTAGCAGAAGATGCATTTTTTTTATCGGCTTCTTTTTCAGAAACGGGCTCCTTAGCTTTTCTTGAGAAAATAGCATCCTCTATTAGTTTAACAACGAACGAAAGTTTTTCGTTCTTATCCGCGTCATTTTTAAAACTGGTGGAGTTGCCGTATCGTATTGGATTTGAATTAACGTTTACATAAGGTAGGTTAGGGTGTGATACACGAAGTTCCTTTTGAATGGGAAGTTCCCTGTTCTTATCAGCATTTGTTAAGATAGCACTCAGATTAGTTGCCTCATTTATAGTTTTGTCAACGAAATCCATTTCTAATGTCTCGTTGGCTTTATCATCATCAGAATTTCTATTCTCAAGAAATGAGTTTAATCGTTCTATAAAAGGCGTAAGCACGTGTATTTGATCTTCACTACTAACATCTTTTTTAAAAACCAGTTTGTTGTTTTTGGTAATATTTTCAGGAAACAAGTTGATTTTTTCCGCATCCGAGCTGAGCGCAGGCTCAATTGAGCCATTTTTAGATAATTTTCTGGCTATTAACTCGACCGATTCTGCATCAAGTTCGCTTACAATTGAAAATAAATCGTTAAATAATGTATCTGTCTGATTATCAGATATTTCAGATTGTTTTTCATTATGCGAGGATGAAATACTTGAATTCGTACTGCTGGTAACGTGTGTCATACTATCAATTTAGCTCTGGAATTAATTGTTGCGGTTCCCGATGCAAATAAAATGCCAAACTTTTTATGGTGGTAAAGTGACCCTTAATAGTCCAAAAATAGTTTTTTTTAGTTTCCAAATTTGTTAGCATTTCGTTTTCTGCTGAAGAGTTCTTGTTCAAGTTTCTCTTCTTTGTTTGCTTGTTCAATAGCCTCATAACGATGCCATGATTCTTGAGATTTATTTTTCCGATGAACCGCTTTGGCAAGAGTTCTGCGGTTGTCATCTACTTCTCGTTGTAAGAATTGATTTCTGTTTTCTGTCGTTTCCAACTGCTCTTGGACAACGTTACTATACCAGGAAGAAGATCGTAAAGACATTGCATTAGTTTCACCTGTCTTAATTTTAGTTTGTTTCGCAATTTCTGTAAGTTGCTGTGCTAATTCCTGAGATTTTTTAAGCTCCGAGTTAAGCGTGCGCATTGTCTCAGCTCTTTTTGAAATATCAATTTGCTGCTTTAGAGTATATCTCTCATATATTGATTTCTGTTTCATGATTATTTACGAGAATTTTCTAAAATAGGTTTCATTTCATCAGGCTATTTAATGCATCTTTACTTTCGATAAAATCAGCTTTTTGTGTTTCAACCTGTTGTATGTGCGCCATTAATCTTGGCCAAAGTGCAACAGCTTCATCTAATTCTGGGTCTTGTCCAGAGGTGTAGCCACCCATTAAAATTAAATCACGATTTTCCATATATAACGAGACAAGCCGGCGAAATTTTTGCGCGCTTTTCTGTAAAGTTTCATCCGTAATTTCGCTCATAACTCGACTAATGGACATGGGGACATCTATAGCTGGGTAAATGCCCATTTGTGTTTGTTTTCTAGATAACAATATATGACCATCCAAAATGGCTCGTGCTGTGTCGACGACCGGGTCATTTGCGTCATCCCCATCTGCTAGTACTGTGTAAATAGCTGTAATGGTCCCCTGATTTTTGATACCACTCCCTGTTCTCTCAATCAAACGTGGAATCATGGACACAACAGATGGTGGATAACCTTTTGACGTAGGCTGCTCGCCAAGTGCAAGGCCAATTTCACGACGCGCATGCGCAACTCTAGTAAGAGAATCCATTATAAGAAGAACATTTTTACCTTGATCTCGAAAAAATTCAGCGATAGCAGTCGCTCTCTCTGCACCTCTTATCCGCAACAGTGGAGAGCGGTCTGCTGGTACAGCAACAACAGCGGTGCGTTTTTTTGCCTCACCCGAAAGAATGGTTTTAACAAAACTCCCGACCTCTCTTCCACGCTCGCCAATCATACCGACAACAACAATATCTGCTTCTGTATATCTGCTCATCATTGCAAGCAAAACTGATTTTCCCACTCCAGAGCCCGCAATAATACCAATGCGCTGACCTTTTCCGACGGTAAGAAGGCTATTAATTGCCCGAACGCCGACATCTAGTGGTGTGTCTACGGGATTTTTTGCAAGTGGGTTCAATTCTTTGCCGAGAAGAGGCCATTTGCTATTGAGTTTGGGAAGGGGCATCTCATCTAGAGGTTTTCCAAGAGCATCAGTAACCCGCCCAAGTAATCCGACCCCAACTGGTATCAAATAACCATCATCAATGACACAAACTTTGGCGCCGACGCTGATCCGTGCTCCAAAATCATGTAGGCTTAATAAATTATTCCCTTTATTAAACCCAATTATTTCGGCTGTTGCTGGAATACCTGTTTCGGTATCAATCTGACATAACGAACCGATTGTTGCTGGGAATCCGTCACATTCTGCCATTTGCCCATCATATCTATTTACTCTACCTGAAATAGATACCGTTTTTTCCAAAGAGACAGAGCTAATACTTTGTGTAAGTCGATCTTTTACTGATATCATGCTACCCCATCTGACGGATTAATATCAGAATTTTCATCCTCAATATTTTGTTTTTCATCCCCGATTTCTTGGTTTGGGATCGCTTGAGCTTCTTCTTGGTCTGTTTTATTCTCATTAATGTCGTCTGAAATATCATCCTTCAAAGTGTTCTTATCAACGGTTTCAGGGCGGACTAATTTATCAGAATGAAGTTCTGAGGAAGGCTGTTCCATATCTGTTTCTAAATCAACATCTATTGGGTAAACAAAGGTTCTATTTTCAATAATGTCTTCTATTTCGATACCAGCAAGACTAATCGAAATATCTCCGTGGTTGAGCGTTTCATCCCCAATGATTCTTATATTTGAGAGTGTTTCGGAGTTTTCTTTTGCTGCTTCGATATGTCTTAGGTCGGCCATATTCAATTTGATTATAGGACTATCTAAACTACTACCAAGGCGGCTCATTAATTGTTCAATTCGAGTCATAAAGTTTTCTGGCATTTCTAAAATTGCAATTCCAGCCCTCTCACTCGCGAGCGACAAAATAGCTGCCTGAATATCTGCTTCCAATTCTTTTGTTTCCGCAGAGCTCATACTAGTTAGTTTAGCTATTAGCAATTCAAATGTATTTTGTTTTTCAGAAAATTTCTGCTCTAGTGCTTTCTTGATTTCATTTCTTCCAGCTTCCAGTCCAGCACTAAACCCCTCATCATAGCGCGCGGATGCATTCTCAACTGCCTTGGAAAGCTCAGCTTCCGTCAAGATTTCCTTATTAAAGTCACTTGTCTCATTTTGAGTAATTTCCAATTTGGCATTTTCATCATCTTTATTATTTTTTGGCAGTGTTGAAGCTTGCAAAACATCAGCTTCTTCAGAGTTCTTATCTGCGTCTAGGTTTTCATCTTGTGTGTTAGGCTGTTGAGAAACTTCAGTCCTAATAATATCTTTATCTGACAGGGAAGGAGGTGCCAAATCGGCTAGCTCCGTATCCTTTGTTTGAGAGGTCAATTCATTTGAAATTGAACTTTCACCAGTAGGGTTATCGCTGATAGTCCCTTCACCTTGGACATCTATATCTGCGCTTTGATTTATACTTCCTTTTTGATTTGTTTCGGTGTTTGTTGTACTTTCTTTTTGTTCTCGATTCTTCTGTGATTCCATTGCTATTTCAACAAGTGATCTTGGCATAAACGCCTGCTTTTTTAAAGTTGGGGCGTCTTCTGACTTTTTATAGCCTGACTCACTCACAAGTTTCATAAGTCTTGCGATTTCAGTATCTTCAAGCGCATTTGGCATCTCAGCCTGTTCGTCAGCATAGGTCATTGGTTCAGTTGCCATTAAGAGTTTCCAATCAATACAATCAAGACAAGTCTTTTAAATTAGACATAGTCGTCTCCGCCACGCCCGGCTAGCACGATAGAGCCTTCATCTGACATGCGTCTTGCAACATTAATAATGCGTTTCTGAGCCTCTTGAACCTCGCTTAACCGAACGGGTCCAAGCGCTTCCATTTCATCAACAATATTTGCTGCTGCACGAGATGACATACATGAAAATAATTTTTCCCTAAGAATATCATCTGCGCCTTTTAAGGCCAGAATAAGGTCATCAGTTTCGACATTTCTAAGAAGCATTTGAAGGGACTTATCATCTGATTTAAGCAGATTTTCAAATACAAACATACTCTCTTGTATGGCAATAACGAGATGTTTGTCATCCTTGCCAAGAGATTTCATAATTTTGCTTTCTTGCTCTTGATTAGTGAAGTTCATAATTGCAGCAGCTGCTTTAATGCCGCCCACCTGAGTAGCGCGAAGAGACGTATTGGCTTTGAATTTCTTCTGCATTACATCTTCAAGTTCAAGCAGTGCATCTGGCCCAACAGTGTCAAGGTTTGCTATTCGAGCGATGACATCAGCTTGCATTTCTTCAGGTAGTAGATTTAGAACATCCGCGCCTAATCCCGAATCTAGATAAGAAATTATTAACGCAATAATTTGCGGATGCTCATCTAAAATAAGATCAGCAATTGATGGGCCATCCATCCAATCTAAAATCTCTATAGGTCGCTGTGAGTTTGATGGTGAAATCCTGCTTAGAACAGATTGGGCACGCTCTTCTCCGATTGCTTTATTCAGCACGTTTTTTATATAGTTACCAGCACCAAGCCCCAGACTAGTTTGTTGTTTAATTATATGCAAAAACTCGTCTAGTACTTCGTTTACAGTGTCCTGCCCTAAACCTTGAACGGAATACATTGCAGCTCCCAGTGCTTGAACTTCTTTTGGTCCAAGATTCTTGATTATTTCAGCCGCTTCTTCCTCGCCAAGTAGCATCATCAATATAGCTGATTTTTGGATACCATTTAATGACTCATATACTGATTTGTCAGCATCATCTGATTTGTTTTGTGACTCGGCCATTTTTTCTCTCACATTAATTTAGATTAAATCTATGGTAAAACATTTATTAGTTTCGCAATACACTATTATGAAGGCTCTTTGTCGGCACTCATCATGGACTTAAATACATTGGCGACACGACCAGATTCTTCACCAACGATCATTCTTATAATAGCTACCTTATCATCATAGGAGTTTGCCGTATCTAACATTTCAGGTGAAATTGATGCTTTTTTAGGTTTCAATTTTGCTTTAATATCTTCAAGGCTCTCCCCTTCTTGAATTTCAACTTCTTCTAAATCGACATCATCATCCAACCCAACCATTGCTTCTCCAGGCTTCCCAGATGCTGTTGGTATCATAATCCTGTTGATTAGTGGGCGGATAACTCCAAGAACAACAACGCCCATTATAAGGAAAGTCATAACCTGTTGAACTAGATTGATGAAAAAATCGATTTCGTACCAGGGTTTGGAGATACCCTCAATATCTGACACGAAAGCGGCACTATCCACAGTTAATTGGTCACCGCGCTCTAGATTAATGCCAATAGCATTCGTTACGAGTTGCTCAATATTGGCAATTTGCTCTGGTGTTAAAGCTACGGCCTCTAAAAGACCAGTCTCAGGATTTACGCTTTCTTTTTCCCTGACTAATACTGACGCTTGAATTCGGTTTATCTTATTTGATGGTCTAAGGGTTGTCTCTACCTTACGACTAACTTCATAATTACGCACTTCGTTTGAAGAGCGAGTTTTAAATTCGTCTGGGTCATTACCTGGACTTTGTTGGGTGGAAATTTGCGCTTGTGTTGGAGCCCTGTTAGTAGTTGCACCAGGTACGCCTTTTGCGGTTTCTTGCGCAGTTAAATCAAGGCTTTTTTGCTCACTGCGTAGGGCATTTCCTTCTGGGTCAACGCTTTCTTCTGTAATTTCACTTTTTGTAAAATCAATATCAAGATTCACCTGCGCGGTTACGTTTCCTGCCCCGACAAGAGGAGAAACTAAGGATATAATTCGGCTTCTGTAGATTGCTTCAACTTTTATACGGTGTTCCAGCTGTGCATCGGAAAGCGCACTAGCTGGGTCATCATTAGGATTGGAGAGCAATCCCCCATATTGATCGACTACCGTCACATCAGACTTAGCAAGGCTAGGAACTGATGACGAAACTAGATGAATTATAGCATTAACTTGCTGTCTGCTTAATGTTCTTCCTTCATTTAATTGGACAAAAACTGACGCAGTTGGCGCCATTGATGTCCTCGCAAAAACGGACTTCTCAGGAATGGCAAGATGAACGCGAGCTGCAATTACGCTTTGAATTTCTCCGATCGACCGCGCTAGCTCAATCTCTTGACTTTGTTTTAATCTAATATTTTCAACAGATCTGCTAGAGCCAATTGGGATATCAGCAACGGCAGAATAGCCATCAGGAATTGAAGCCGGTAGTCCTTGCGCTGCAAGGGTCATTCTTGATTGATGATAATCATTTGTTGGTACCAAAACATCCCCAGTTGAGGGGTCTATCGACACATCATAACCAGCATTTTTTAGAGCATCTACAACACGTGCTTTTTCAGCTTCTGGTAGCGATGCATATAACGGTGTTAGGCTAGGTTGTTGCAACGCTACATACAAAATAAGGCCCAATACTGCAACAACTACAGCGATAATAGTTGGTAGGGATTTCTTGAAGCTAGGATCAGAAGTGAATCTCCGCACATTAGACAAAACACCGCCACCTTGTTCAACTACTGCGGTTGAATTCATATTATCCATTGTTGTAGTTTCTGCCATTTTTTATTTCCTAATTAAATTGGTTTCGCAGTCATCATAAAGATCGCTTGGAAGATTAAACTGGCATATTCAAAATATCTTTATATGCACTCAACATCTTATTTCGCACATTCAAAGTAAGCTGAAATCCAAGAGAGGATACTTGCTGGTCAACCATTACCTTACTAAGGTCAGTTTCCACGCCTAGGTCAAATGCTTTCATGCTATCAGCGGCTTGCTTTTGGGCATCAGCAACTTCGGTTAGTGCATTCTGCATTCGGTCTGAAAAATTTACATTTTGGCCAGATTGATTGAGAGTTTCAGAGGCCTTTTCCAAAACCCTATCATGTAGGCCATCAATTTTTGCGATTGATGAGTTTATACTAGTCATATTATACCCCTTATCCTGCAATTGCTTGTTTTTCTAACATATTTTGAATATGCGCCTGACATCCACCATCATGAAGAGCATTATCAATTATGATATCTTCTGCACTGATAGTTTTGCCATCTGACAATACCAGGGCGCGTTGAATTACATTTTCTAGCTCGCGCACATTGCCAGGCCAATCATAATTAACTAGTAAATTGCACGCTGGTCTTGATAAAAAGGGAATGGCCTGTTTATCTTGACAGTGTCTGCTAATTAGAACTGTCGAAATAGGAATGATGTCTGATGGTCTATCTACCAAGCTTAATGTTGAAAGAGGAAAAACATTTAATCTGTAGTATAAGTCCTCTCTAAAATTACCGTTCCTGATCTCTTCAACCATATTTCTGTTGGTTGTTGCAACTACCCTGATATCAACTGGGATAGATTCCTGAGAACCAATAGGTGTTATAGATTTTTCTTGCAAAGCTCGCAATAATTTCGCTTGTAAAGAAATCGGCATCTCAGAGATTTCATCTAGTAATAATGTTCCCCCATCTGCTGCTCTAAAGATTCCCTTATTTGTTGTAGATGCGCCGGTAAATGAGCCTTTCTCATGGCCAAATAATAGAGCCTCTAACATATTTTCTGGAATTGCCGCACAATTTACGGCAACAAAACCTGCTTCAGCACGTTTCGAGTGAGTGTGAATTAATTTGGACAAAACTTCTTTGCCAGTTCCAGTTGGACCATTAATAAATACAGTAACGTCCGTTCGGGCAACACGTTTTGCCAACTCAAATAATTTTAGGCTTTTCTCATCAGACGCTGCTATTGCACTTTGGTCAGATATAAGCGTTGTTAGCATTTGCAACCCATAGTCTTCGGCAATAACATCGTTTGTCGCATTTGGAAGGCTGAATATGAGTAACTTACCGCCAAGTTCGGAGCTAATTCTGAACTCTGGTTGATTGTTGCTTACAGCACAAACTTGGCTAGCTTTCGCAGATTTAGCGAAGTCAATGACAGCATCTTTTCCCACCTTACACATATAGTCATGACTGATAATAAGAGTTTTGCATTTGGTAGAAGATGCATTTTCTTGATCGAAATTATCAGTGCAGTTAAAAGGTATGTGACGAACCTGCAAAATATTAGTTAGGCGGTCCACCGAAGCAAACATAGCTGTAATTAAGTGAACGTCGCTCATTTTCTTTTCCTTACTCAAAATAATTAGCCTGTTTGAATAAGGCAAAAACCTTGCCAAAAAATAAAAAACTACAAATAAAGTTATTAACTAACTGAAAAAAAACATAAAAATAACAATTGTTTCCAACTTTACATATATTCAAAAATCTGACACGAGTATTGCTTTTATTAGTTAAATGTGAACAAAATAATGACGCTAATAGTGGGTAAGGTATAGTACATGACACGAATTGATGACATTATTATTGGCAAGTCAGTTGCAATCAAAGAAGTAAAAAATCTTGTTCAAGCTGTTGCAAAAACAACCACTACAGTTTTGGTGCAAGGTGAGACTGGCACGGGAAAAGAGGTGATATCACGAGCCATCCACGAATTGTCAGGAAGAAAGGGCAAATTAATATCCGTAAATTGCGCTGCTATCCCTTCTGAATTGCTCGAGTCAGAGCTATTTGGTCACGAGAAAGGCTCATTTACTGGCGCTGAAAAAACCAGGTTGGGACGATTTGAACAAAGCAATGGAGGTACGTTATTCCTTGATGAAATTGGTGATATGCCTATTCCTCTTCAGTCCAAACTTTTAAGAGCACTTGAACAGAGAGTCATCCAGCGTGTAGGTGGCAACGAAGAAATAGAAATTGATTTTCGCCTTGTTTGCGCTACGCATCAAAATATGCAAACGAAAATTGATGAGGGACTATTCAGGTCGGACTTATTTTATCGGATAAACGTATTCCCTATTCAGGTTCCCTCGCTAGCAGAACGTGCAGTAGATATTCCTGTCTTAGTGAAAGCTATATCAAACCAGATACCTAATTTAACTATACCTCATTTTGACGAAACTGGCTTGGCAGAATTGTCTAGGTATCCCTGGCCAGGTAATGTCCGTGAATTGCGCAATGTTATAGAACGCGCAAGTGTTTTATTCCCAGATAGCCAAATAAATAATAATAACGTTCGTCAAAATTTGCTGAGATTAAAAGTTCCGGATCGTGACGAAGAACAGTCATTATTGTGGGATGCTACCGCCGATTTGCTATCTGAAGAGGAGATTCAAAAGTTGCCGGATGTAGAAAATCCAATCCCGCATCCCTCTCACTACAAGGATTGGTTTTCCTATTTTGATACAATTGATCTGAGAAGACATTTACGAGATGTTGAAGTAGTTCTGATTGAGGCTGCTCTGGCGAAAACTGAGGGAATGGTCAGTCAAGCGGCTTCTTCTTTAAAGCTGCGTAGGACAACTTTGATAGAAAAAATGAAAAAGCTTATGATTGAAAAACCGATAAAAAGTCATGAAAAGTTGCTAGATGTGGAAGAAACTTAAATGCTGCACTAACCAAATATTTTTATAGCTACAGCTAAAGTAAATTCGTCAGTTATTTTTGGGAATATCCTTTTAAACGTTTCAAGTTTTTTTGCGTATTATTATTAAGCTTTTTGAGGTCAATTTGTAGCTTCCGTCTTTGAGACTTAAACTGCTCGAGGGCTTGCTCCCAATTTGTTCTTAGTTCTGCATTCACAATAATATCAGAGATAGCAAGTCCCTGTATCAATTTTCTTTGTTCTGTGGTTATGTCACATACTGTTTCGTAATCATTTTTACTGATGGCCTGATATAAATCTACAGAGAGATCATTGAAAAGTTTGAGTGCATTTTGAAGTTTATTCATAATATTGATCTGATCTCAACCCAAGCCTCTCTAATATCCTCTAGTGAAGAAATCGCCACTAGTATACCTGCAGCCTTACCACTTTTATTATCGATCAAAATTTGTTCACGTGTATATTCATAAAGTCTATATAAATTCTCAGCTATTTCGCCACCTCTCTCAAAATCAAGGCTAGATTGGAGCGCATAAATAATAGTTAGAGCTTTACTCATTGTCTCTGACCTAAGCTTTAAGTCTCCAGTGTCAGCACTTATGTTTTTACTGAAGATACGAGCTGTTTTAATTAGTTCGTCAAATAAAAGAAGCACCATTGCGTGGGAATCTTCTGCTTCGATCACTGCTTTCTTTTCAGAATTCGAATATGCGTCTAACATTTTGCCATAGTTCATTGTAATTTCCGTCTCTAGTATTTGTGTTTTGCAAAGAAATCTGTTAATTTACTGTATGTTTTACCCAGTGTCTTCACAATTGAGTCCCGCCTTGCCTCAGCAAAAAAATGAAACAGGAGCTCAGCCGCTTACATCCCTACGTGCAAACACTATGCCAACATTGCAACAAACAATCTATGGATTGGCTCCGCTAGAAGAGAGCACACGTTCAAATAAATATGAAGAAAACCGTCCTCAGACAACAATATCACACCCGCGTTTAACTCCTTCTTCAATTAGCTCAGAGCAGTTTCTAATTGCACGTTCAGGAATGTCTCCTGGATATGTTCAGAATATGGCAGCAACTCGAGATGCACGTACATCAAATATACATGAGGAGATGCCAAGATTTAGAGACCAAATTGACATCTTAGCGTGATTTGAAATTAAGAAATCGAAAAGGTTATTTTTTTTCTAAGTCGATAATTTTATTCTGTGTAGATAAATATGCTTGGAATAGATCTGCTTCACTCAATACACCAAGTAATTCGCCTGTTTCAAAATTAATGACGGGTATAGATTCGCCGACAAATTCACTCGCAATTTCAATTCCTTGTTGAAGTGAGGCATCATGTTTTATATTTGTAGGGTTCTCTATTAAAGAAGAGGTTACAAAAAGTGCATCTTCACTGTTTAACAAACCATGAAGACTTACTTTGCCCAAAAATTTATTTCCGTTGGTGGTGACATATGCTTCGCTTACTTTCGCTTCAGCCATTTGACGAATTGCGCTTTTTATTGATGTTTCTCTAGAAAGTTGAACAAAATCATCGGTTGCTAGATGCATAATAGGTTGCTCCATTAACTCTATTTGACTCCTTCCTTGAGATATATCAATTCCCCGGTCGAGTAATTGTCTATCAAAAAATGAGTGGCCAAATAATAAATGTGAAATCAAAGCACTTGTTACAACGCTCAACATAGCGGCGAGTGCTAGTTCGTAGCTCATTGTTAATTCCAGCATAATTAGCACGCCAGCTATTGGGGTGCCAACAACGGTGCTAGATATTGCGGCCATTCCACATATTATGAGTCCCGGGCCAATAGCTAAACCAACGGTCGCACCGCCAAGTACCGTAGCCAATTTGGTAAACAATGCTCCGGCTGTTGCCCCAATAAATAAGGCAGGAGAGAATATTCCTCCAAACATACCAAAACCAATACAAACGCTGGTTATGACTAGTTTTCCCAATAATAGTAAACATAAATAATAAACTGGGAAACCATCGTTCAATATGTTCTCAATATGTTCAATTCCTAAACCAAGAATTTCTGGCAAAAACATCCCAACAGCGCCAGTTAAGATAGCCGCTATTAATAGTAGTCTCCAAGGCAACCAGTTAGTAGCCTTCGCGATGGCAGCTGATTTCCGAAGCATCAACATGTAAATAATTGACAAAAAACCAAATATTGGGCCAGATACAAGAGCTAGTGGTAATAAATACATTAAGTCTGGTGAAACTCCAGATAATGAAAAAGTATTTAAATTACCGAAGAAAATCTTGCTAATCCCAGCGGCTGTTATGCTAGTAATTGCAACGGGAGCTACCGCGCGCAAAGAAAAGTGCCTTAAAATAGTCTCACATGCAAAGATAGTCCCTGCAATTGGTGCATTGAAGCCCGCAGCTATAGCCCCCGCGACCCCACAACCGATGAATACATCCGCGCTTATAGTTCCTTTAGTAAGTCTTCTTATATAACTTCCAACCGTGGCGCCGAAATGAACTAATGGCCCGTATTGCCCTACTGAGGCTCCACTTCCTGCTGAAATAAATGCAGCAATTGTTGAGCCAAAACCTGACTTAATGTCTAATTCATTGTCAGTCCGATGCGCTGCGTAAATGGAGTCTGCCGGTCCATGCCAACGGTCTATGGAAAAAAGGCGTCGAACTAATAGCAATGCACAAACAGCTATTAAAAGATAAATGATAGGTGCTGCGGAAAATTTTTTACTTAAAAAGTGGAATTCTAGAAAACTAAATTGATTTCTAGTGTTAAATACGAAGTCCACACCACCAACGAAAGCATTTGAAACTAAAGACATCATTATGCCAAAACCGATGCCAGTTATCATGACAATAGGTATTAATCGCAAAGAGGAAACAATATCATAGTCAGGTTTAGTTTTTGACATTTTCACTAACACCCGCTTTTTTGCTAAAAATTCGTAAAAAAATCTTTTTAACCATACCCATAAACACGCTGTGCTCAAAACTTTTTGTAATTAAATTATTTTCATAGAAGTTAATTCTATTTTATAAAATATCTTGGATTCATTTAGGCATAAAATTTGCACTAGATTGTCGTTATCTTAAACATGAGATGTTAAATTTAGACATTCTTTGAATGAGAATTCGAAATGACGACAGATTACATAAATATTTTGAATGCAGGAAGCGGCTTGAATACCAAAGAAATAATAGATTCTTTGGTCGAAGCGGAACGGGCGCCCGCTGAAACATTAATTACACAGAAAACTGAAGAGATAGAGGTCTCAATCTCAAGTTTTGGAACATTAAAACAAAATTTTTCTGAACTAAGCACTAATTTAACCCAGCTTGATGGTGTTACAGGGTTAACTATTTCCAATATCAGCAGTGATTTTGACCTTGAAATATCTGATTCATCTTTAGCAGGTGAATTCAGCAGTACTATGTCGATAAGCCAACTCGCTGCAGGACAAACTATGGTTTTTGACGGATTCGCATCTGAAACAACAAATGTCGGAACTGGTGCCTTAACTTTTGAATTTGGAACATGGGCCAGCGGAAGTTTTACCGTAAATAGTGATACTACAGGAGGGACCGTTTCTATTGGCAATGGCTCCGATACCCTTTTAGAAGTTAAGTCTGCAATAAATGCAGCAGGTTTGGGTGTAACAGCTTCAATAATGAAAAAATCCGACTCTAATTATGCCCTAGTTCTAAAATCGCAGGAGGGTGAAAGCAACGCTATGCGAATTTCTATGGGTACTAGTAAAACAGTCAGCCAAACAACAGCAGGTGTTTTAAATACAACAGCAGAGGTTCAATCAGTTGCTGGGTTCACATCATCAGACTTAAGTTCTCTTAATGGAAGGACATTATTTTTAAACGACGGTACAAACTCGTTATCTGTAGACTTTAGTTCAACACCAGCAAACCTTGCTGCTGTGGTTACAGCTATTACTTCCGCAACAGGCTACAGCGATATGGACTTTGCTGTTTCAGCGGGCTCTAATGCGCTTACCCTTACTTATAATTCCTCTGATGGTAACGTTGAACTTGCAGATGTGAGTATTTTGTCAACAGGCGGTCCAGATGATAGTCAGTTGTATTACCTTACGAATTATGAAACCGAGGGTTCAAATTCATATAATCCTGCCAAAGATATGACAGTGACTCAAACAACACAGGGTGTAACAGGTAATACTGCAGAAGTTCAGTCAGTCTCTGGTTTTGCGTCATCAGACCTTAGCTCTCTTAATGGAAAAACTTTATTTTTTCATGATGGCACAAACTCGCTGTCAGTAGAGTTTAGTTCAACCCCAGCAGACCTAGCTGCTGTTGTCACAGCAATTACTTCGGCGACGGGCTATAGTGATATGGATTTTACTGTTGCGGCTGGAACAGATGCTTTAACTTTAACATTTAATTCTTCAGATGGAGATGTTGAGCTATCAGATGTAAGCATTTTGCCTTCTAGTGCTTTGGCCGTTACTCAAACAACCAAAGGAGTAGCTAGTTCTACAGCGGAGGTCCAATCAGTTGCGGGCTTTACTAGTTCTGAAATAAGTTCTCTTAACGGAAAGACATTATTTTTTCACGATGGTACTAATTCGCTATCAGTAGAATTTAGTTCAACGCCAGCTGACCTAGCTGCCGTTGTAACGGCAATTACTTCAGCGACAGGCTATAGTGATATGGATTTTACTGTTTCAGCTGGAACAAATGCACTTACACTCACCTATAACTCTTCTGCAGGAAATGTGAGTTTGGCAGATGTTGGCTTCCTTGATACTACGGAAACAGTCACGGCTTCTGATGCTAATTTAACTATTGACGGTGTTACAGTTACCAGAGCATCAAATACGATATCAGACTTAATAGATGGATACACCCTAACTCTCCAAGATACTACATCGTCCCAAACCTCTTTTTCTTCTTCATTCGACACTGATACGGCGCTATTGGCTATGTCTTTGTTTGTAGACCAACTAAATACCATAATTTCTAGCATTGATACACTAACAGATAGAGGTAGTTTTGGTGTAGAAGCTGGTCCTCTCGCCGGAGACACAGTTGCCAACTATCTGAAAAATCAACTAAGATCAATGGTTTCTGCAGGTATAGATGGTTTCGACGATAATTCTATTTATTTAGCATATTTTGGTCTCAAAACTGAGCAAGATGGCTCTTACACACTGGATATTGATACATTCAAAGAATATTATGAGCAAAACCAAGACCAATACTCAGCGTTATTTAATAGTAGAGTGACCGCTGGTTCTAGTTTAGTGTCTGCACAGATGCTCGGTGATGATTACACAGCAGGAGTTTATTCTTTCATGCTTGATGACAGTGGTGTTGGCACTATCGGGGATACCACACTTGCAAATTCTGGAAGCATTTATACCTCAGCTAGCGGAGATACTTCTGGTCTTTCAATTACAACAAGTACAGGTGCCGATGACACCAATATCTATATTGGAAGGTCGCTTATGGATAGTATTTCTGCATTCGCAACATCTGTTTTATCTACCTCAGGTGATATTGAAGAGAAAATAGCTTCATTGAATGACAATTTAACCGATAATAGCAATAGCCTTTTGGAGCTTGACAATAAAATGGAGACGCTAAGAGAAAGATATAATGCCCAATTTGGAGCTATGGAGGCGGCTATAGCATCTTTAAAGTCAACCGAGACAACTATCACAAATATGATGGAGGGTTGGAAAGGATCTATGCAAAAGTAGTAACTAAAATATGTCTAAAACGTTAACCTCTGTCGCTATGATAGCTTGAAGTTTAGGTATATTTTCGTCATTTTCCAAGGCCCATTCAGATGGTGGTAATTCAATTATATTAGAACGTAAAGAAAATATAAAGGCTTTAAAGTTTTTAAAAGCTTTGTCTTCATTGTAATCCATATTTTTAACAGGATCTTCAATGTTTCCAAAAAGAGGTTTCAGCTTTCGCATAACACTATTCGTCTCAAAATATAGTCTGAAATATGTGTAATATTTAAGAAAATCAACCGCACTTTCCCCTGCCTCTATTTCTCCCAAAAAAGCTATCAAACCCTCTGCTGGTGTCTCCATCTGGTTAGGTTCTATAGGCTCATATATCGAGGAAAGTCCTTTGGAGTATTTCGCTGCAAATGGGGTGAGGCTGAGCTCAGAATAAAGAAATTCCGATGCTGTTCGAGCAACACAAATATCAAAAATCCACGGAGGGCAGTACATTAATCACACCTAATATAAATTTTCAAATTTTCACAAGCTTTCTTCTGTGAGATAAAAACACTTTGTAATTTAACATAACATTTCAAAAATTATGTATAAAGAAGTTTATTTTATACATATGCAGATGTTTAGAAATTCAATTATTAATTGGCACAAAATGTGCAGAATTGTTCTACTTAGGATTAGTCTAAATTTTTTTGTAATTTTTATAAATTAAAAATTGATATTAATAATCTTAAAAAATGAACCGTCGAGATGTTGGTAAGATGAATTTTTCGAGTCATTATAATAAAAGTAACAAAATATTGTTTCTTGGCTACGATACCAATTCTACTAGACTTATTAAAGACCTTGAAGTTAGGGGATATGAGGTTACGCATTGTGAAAATAATATTTGTTTTGACAATTATCACTTAGCAATAAGTTTTGGTTACAGGCATATATTGTCCAGTGAAATTATTAAGACTATTGGGTGTCCAATTATTAATCTTCACATGTCATTTTTACCCTACAATAAGGGTGCTCACCCAATATTTTGGGCGTTTTATGACCAGAATAAATGTGGCATCACTATACATGAATTGAATGCGGGAATAGATACTGGGCCGATCATTTTTAGAAAAAAAATAGATATAGATGAACAAAAGTTTACTTTTCTAAAAGCGCATCAGAGGTTAAAAATAGAGATTGAGAAAATGTTGATAGCAAATATTGATGACATGCTTGATTTAAGATGGAAATCGTTTGAGCAAAGGGAACACGGTACCATCCATAAAAAGTCAGATCTCCCCAAAGATTTTATGGGTTGGAATACGATAATCTCCGAAGAGATAACACGTTTAAAGCTCTCAAAGGACTCCAGGAATGCTTAAGCCGATAAAAATAGGTAAACATACAATCTCGACAGACAACAGTCCATTTGTGATTGCTGAAATATCAGCTAATCATAATGGTAGTCTCGAGAGAGCGTTTGAGACTATTAAGGCTGCTAAATCTTGTGGAGTTCATGCTGTAAAAATTCAAACATACACGCCTGATACCATGACAATAGATTGCAATCTTGACGATTTTAAAATTCAAAAAGGTATTTGGAAAGGTAAAACCCTATATGAATTATATGGTGAGGCATTTACACCATATGTTTGGCACAAAAAATTATTTAGTTACGCAAAAAAAGTTGGTGTTACTATTTTCTCTACTCCCTTTGACGAGACTGCGGTAGATTTATTAGAAACGCTCAATACTCCAGCTTATAAAATTGCTTCATTTGAAATAACAGACCTACCATTGCTGTCATACGTGGCGTCAAAGGGAAAGCCCATGCTAATCTCAACTGGAATGGCAACTTTTGAAGAGATTGGTGAGGCGCTTGAAACAGTTAAATCTGGTGGTTGCAAAGAATTAGCTATTTTCCATTGCGTAAGCAGCTATCCGACCCCACTATCGTCAGCAAACTTAGCTAGAATTAATTTGTTAAAAAAAGAATTTTCTGTACATGTTGGGTTGTCTGACCATACTAGGGGAACAGTCGCAGGAATAGCTGCAACAGCATTAGGTATATCTCTGATAGAAAAACATTTTACACTCTCAAGAGATCAAGGTGGTGTTGACAGTAGTTTTTCTCTTGAACCTGATGAAATGAGAGAGTTAGTCATTAAGACAGATGAAACATATCATGCTTTGGGAGAAAATAGCTGCTCCAGATCAAAACTTGAAAAGGAAAATAAAATTTTTCGACGCTCACTATACTTTGTTGAAAATTTAAGGGTAGGGGATGTTATAACGGAGGAGCATGTAAGAAGAATCAGACCCGGTTTTGGCTTAGAACCAAAATATTATTATAATGTCTTGGGTAAAAAAGTGAAAAACAATATTAAGAGAGGTTTTAGGGTTACGGCAGATGATTTTGACTGATATAGAGCAAAATGTATAATTTAAATATTCATTGTTGTTACCGATTTCTAATTTGGAAATTTAAATAAAGATGACTGATAAGAATTGGAATTATTCTGCTGAGATGATCTCATGCTCTAAGTATCATATTGACGTTTTATACGATTTATTAAAAAGTCGCGAATTTTTTATAAGTCACAGCAAAGTTCCAAGCTATACTGAACATAAGAATTTTGTAATTAATAACCCTTATAAAGCATGGTTTATTATAAAAGATGGCGAAGAACCTATTGGCTCAGTATATTTAAAAGACGACAACTCTATAGGCATTAACGTTCAAAACCAAGATATAGATTTAATTAGTTGGTGTTTAAATTTTATAAAAGATAACTATCGACCCGAGAAAAGTGTAAAAACGATTATTCCAGATTACTTTTATATTAACGTGCCTTTTGAGAATAAAAAATTAAAATCGAACCTAAATAAATTACAGTTTAAAGCTATTCAAACCTCATTTAGGATTGGATGATGAGACATCATAGGAAAAGTTAGATGAATGAAAAACTAATAAACGAAAAAACTCGTGAGATTTATTATGAACAGCATAAAAGAGTCGCTGGAAATCAGATAGCTATGGACAGGTTCATGTCTATGATTGAGCCTGATTATTTTGGGGTAGACAAAATTTTTTGTTTCTAATAAGAAACAATTGGATGCAGGTTGCGGGGACAGGGCAAAATTATCAATTAAATTTAAGTATCTTGGCGCAAAAGTGACAGGTGTTGACCTTGGGGAGGATCTCATCCCAATAGCAAGAGAAAAAGCAAAAAAACAAGGATTGGCGGAAGGTAGCATTAAATTTCAAAGTGTAAATGTTATATCTTTTCCCTTTGAAGGTTAAGAATTTGATTTTGTGTGCTGTCATGGTGTTTTGCTCAATCTTGCAAATTATTATCAAATAGAATGTGCTTTTTCTGAGCTCTCAAGAGTTACAAAAAAAAGTGGCCATTTATTTACTGTTTTTAACGTAAACGGTGGGCTATTAGAGGACCATATTATTCCAGCAGCAAGGGAATATTAAAGTGTGAATAAAGAATTCAAAACTCTTATTGATAATATTTCGCCATCAAATTTTTAGGAAATATTTGAGAAGTTCAAAAAGACCTCTAAAGATTATGGCATATCTTTCGATATTGATAGAATCACACTTCAGGAAATGCTTGGCGTGGATTCTTGCGTAATGCTTCAAAATTTACCTCAGGCACCTGTGAGACTTAAAGTATCTAAGAGTGATATACTTGGGTATTACGACAAAAATAAATTTCAGACCCCGAAGAGATTAAGAAGGTTTGCAAAAAGACAAAATGTTAGGAAAATTTACCGCTCCGTGGCATTATCTTCGCGATTCCCCAATTTCGAAGATATTACTGGAAGCGGTAACTCAGAATTTATTGCTCAAAAAAAATTAAAAATGCTTTCAACCAATTTAGTTAAACGAGAGACTGATTCTTTATAACGCCCTGAACTTTAAGTCAGCCTCATCAACTGCTCTATCCCCAAATTTTAAAGGAGGGAGGTTGGGATTAAAATACAATTGACGATTTTTTTCGCTAAAAGTGCTGTTTTCAGTTGATTCATTTTCTTTTTTATTATTCTTCTGCGCTTTTGTGTTGAACCACACAGCATCTCTAACCTCCCATTCTCCAGATTTATTTTTTTGCCAGATTTCTGGGTCACGTTGGTTCTCTACAACTTTGTAAAAATCAGTTTTAGTTATTTCCAAGAAATCGCAATAGTGCTCTAACGTTGAGGGCTCATTGGAATCATATTCTTGTACTAATTGAATTCCTTTTTCTCTAGTAAGCCTTCCGTGTCTTATTTCCATAGATGCATCATCAGTCGCTCTGCCATATCCAAATTTTAGATATTTTAGGTAATCATGAACGTCATTCGCATGATCTTCAATTTTTGAATAAAGATTAAAAGTCCTATCCCTTTTGAAGGTGATAGGAGAAAACTGCCATTCCCTCATCATCAATTCAGCATGTGATTTTGCATTCCAATCAAAAAAATTACTCAAGTAAATGCCTCGAACTTCGGTGTTTTCTATTTCATCTTCAGAAGGATATATGTAGGGTGCTATATCTGCTCTGGTAATGTTATTTTTACCAATTAATGTCTCGGGCTCATATCCCCTCATGTCATGCTCTTTGCGCGTCCATCTGGTGTGTTCAACAAAATCTTCAAGAGATACTATGCCGGTTAGTTCAGCAAAGCCATGTTCCCCCCAAATCACAAGAGGAATGTTATATTTAACTGCAATCTGAAAGGGAAAGGTTCTTATTCCTGCATGATAATGCCATGTAATATCACCAACTTCCTTCAACATATAACTGCTAATTCGATATACTGAGTCTAAACCAGCTGAATACCGTATTGCATCGCAGCCAGATTTTTCAATCAAATTTTCTAAGTTTCTAAGTCCAGATGAAGTGTTAAACGCATGATTAAAAGTGACAAGTAACGGGTTTAACCCATATTTCTTTTTTAAAAGCCATACCTGATAATGGGAGTCCTTTCCACCAGAAACAGGCACTATGCAGTCGTGAGAGTTGCCGCGTATCTTTTTGAGCTTTCTTGCCTCATCAATAATTTGCTCAAATATTATTTTTCTTTGTTTCCAATCTATTTCAAGTTTAACTCGGCTTTCATGATATCTACAACCACTACATACTCCATCATCATCAAAAATAATTGTAGGTTTTGCATTAATGGGATAAAGACATTTTTTACAATATTTCATGATATCTCCTAAATACTCCTAACGTTTAGACCTTCATTTATCAGAAATTTTTTTGCTCTACGAGCGCTATGTTCTGTGTAATGAAGTTGATTAGCTAAAGCTACTGCATCAGCTCCTTCTCTTATTCCCTCAGACAAATGGGACCAATTAAAAACCCCTCCGAAAGCTATTACGGGTACATTTACGCTTGAACAAATATCGTTTAACGTAACTAAATTATATCCTTTTCTTGCTCCATCATGGTCAATTGAATTAAAGAATATTTCACCGGCGCCCAGTTCAACAGCACGTTTCGCCCAATCTGATGGATGGTATTCAGTATTTATTCTGCCGCGGTTTACCCAAACGGTTGTTCTTTTATTCTCTTTTTTTACATCAATTGAGGCTGTAATGCTCTGAGTTCCAAACTTAGACGCTAAACTCTCGCAAAGAGCAGGATTAGTGTGAAAGGCGGTATTTAGAATAAGTTTATCAGCACCTTTATAAAATAATTCTCTGGAATAATTTATATCTGTAATCCATCCCCCCACTGCCACTGGAAGAAAGCATTTTTTGCATATATTCTCTATAGTCTTACTAAACTCCATTCTTGTTTCTTCAGTCCTCGAAACATTTAGAATAATAATTTCATCTATTGACCATTTGTTGAAGCATTCAATAGCCTCTGCTGCATCGTAATGAATCGCGTTAGTATGTTTGAATTTTACGCTCTGGACTACGTACTTTCCATTTACTATCAAAACTGCGATTAAACGTTTCTTAAGCATTATCAGCTCTCCAGAAAGTTTTTAATTAGTGATAGTCCAGCTGATTGACTTTTTTCCGGGTGAAACTGTACTCCAGTAATATTTTTATTTTGTATTGCAGAGACGAAATTTATCCCATGAGAAGAGGTTGATAAAATGTCTTCATAATTTTTGCATTCAACATGATATCCATGTACAAAATAAAAATCTGACTTGTCTTTTATAGTTTCTAATAATGCATTTTGCTTGGAAAAATTTACTTCATTCCAACCGATATGAGGGAGTTTGATATTACTAGTTTTTGGTAATTTATTAACTTCAGCATCGAACCAACCAAGTCCATCAAAATAGCCATTTTCGGATGAAGTTTTACACATTAATTGCATCCCTAAGCATATACCTAGGATTTGTTTGCCCGATGAAGCAAAGTCATTCAAAACGCTAATAAATTGCTTGCTCTTTAAATTAGAAATTGCATCTTTGAAAGCCCCAACTCCCGGCAGAATGATTTTAGAAAATCCCGCAACTGAAGTTGGATCATTAATTATTGAGGGTTTGCCGCCAACTTCTATAATGGCATTTGATAGAGAACTAATGTTACCCATATCATAGTCTATAATTCCAATATCTTTAATCAAAGAAATTCCCCATCCACATTAGCTGCCATAAATTTGCAAAATTAATGCCAAATAAATCATTAGTTAGCCCGCAAATTTGATATTATTTAGAGCGTTTAATTAAATAGTTGGATATATCTGTTACTAAGTTTCCATCTTTAGACACGTCCGAGGTTAAATAAGATACCGAGTTTCCAAATAGACAACATTTTGAAAAAGCACTTAACCTTCCATAGGTATACATGTGTGGAGAAGAATATATGATAGTTGGGATGCCAGATGCACTCGATATCATTGATGGTGCTGCACTCGCACTAATAACAAAATCTAAATTTGATATCAATGACAGAGCTCCTTCCAAATCGTCTTTTTGGTCTAAATGACCAGTATTTAAAAAGCTTTTTTCGAAATCTCCGTACTTTTCCAAAAACTCTTCATGACTGAGGTCATATTGTAAATTTACGAAACTAAAATCTGGATTTTGCAGAAGATTTTGCCATTGGTATAGCTCTGTATATTCACTTTTTCTATGGCCACTAGTGTTTTGGCTGCGCCAACAGAAGCCTATTTTTGGTTTATTTGACAGTGTGTTTAGTTTTTGTTCCCAATACATTTTCCTTAACTTATCAGGCTTGAGATAATTCCAATTTAGCGAAAAATCCTTATTCTTGAGTTTTTCAGCATGTTTTTGAACTTCGAATCCAAACATTGAACCGATTGGTAGATGGTAATCAAAATCTTCCTCGTATGAAAATAAATTTTCTGGATTTATGTTGTTCCATCGTACCTCCAGGTCTGGGAAAGATGACTGAAGGATCTCAGCAGTTTTAGCCATTGGTTCTAATATTATGTTAGGGTAACGTTTTTTAAAATCAGGAAGAGCAGACCAGAATCGTAATTGGTCTCCAATACCCTGCTCAAACCAGAGCATAATACGTGCATCCGGGTCCACATCTGGATGCCACCTTTTTGCATTTTTAAATTGTCTTACAGGGCTTGGGTATTCATCCCACTCGAACCGAATCTCATAATTATTTAGACCTTCTTTTATATCACCATTTCGAAGTTGTGAAAGTGCTAGGTTCCATCGAAGTTTTTCATTCTCAGGTGCAAGCTCAACTGCTTTTTTATTTAGTTTAAGCTGATTTGAATTTTCCTTTTCAAAATGCCCATGTAAATTGGCAGCAATACCTATTAATATTGGGTATTGTTTCCAATCAAATGTAGTTGAGTAAAGAAAATCTAGTCCTTCCTTCGAATCTCCTAACTGAAGACACGAATTAATAAAACTTTCAAAAATAAATTCGTTGAAAGTACCTTTATCCATGTACGATTTGCTTATTTGTTTAGTTTTCTCGTGTTGATCACACATTAAACCGGATAAAGAAAAAATTTTCCACATTTCAGGAAAATTTTGGTCATATATGGTGATTGCTTGTAAAACTGCTCCAAACGATGTTTCGTATTGTTTTTCTCCTAGTGCATAAAAAGCGAATAATGCCCAATATGGCCCAACAGTTTGAAAATGCTGCAGGTTCTCTTCTAATATCTGAGTGGCTTCCTTGGTTTGTTTTAAATGAGACATGCAAAGCATTAATTTATGCACAACTTCCAAATCTTTGTGCATATTCAGAGACTTCAGTAAACAAAGCTTAGCTTTTGGAAAATTTTCAGAGTCTAGAAAAATCATTCCTCTTTCTTTGAGAGTTTGCCATGATATACCGTTTAATTCCTCAAATTTGTCCAAAGCCTTAAGCTTTTTTTTATTTAATTTTTTTGTTGAGATGGGCTTAGAACATATTTTGTTCTCTTTACCCGAGGGATCATTAGCCAAGTTATTCATTTTTGTTTCTCTTTTTGAATCTTAACAATTAAGTGGTGAAGTATCTATTGATGAATTTGGAAACGTCTGAGACTAGATTTGGATCTTCAGAGGCGTTGAAAGTTGGATAAATATATGAATTTTTAAAAAGTGGGCACTTTGAGAATTTATCTGTTCTTCCAAGCCAATGTAAGTTACTTGAGCAAAATACCAATGTAGGTATCCCAAGACCATTAGAAACCATTGAGGGACTTGAGCCAGCAGAAATTACAAAATCTAGGTTTGAAATTAAACTGGCAGCTCCCTCAATATCATTTTTTTGATCTAGGAAACCAGTTTCTAAAAAATTGGCAGAATAATTTGGATGAAAATTAGTAAAATCCTGATAATCTATATCATACTGGAGATTTACAAAAGAAAAATCTTCTTGAGTGAGTAACGGTTTCCAGTCATCTAAAGTTGAATATTCTCTTGATCTATCTGGGGTAATTAAGCCACTTCTCCAGCAAAACCCAATTTTAGGTTTTCTAGTTAATTTTTTTAGTTTATTTTTCCAGTAATTCACTCTTAAATGGTCGGCTTCAAGAAAAGATTCTAGTAAAGAAAAGTCTTTTTCTATAAATTTTTCTTTATATTTTTCTATTACGTAGTAAAACATGCTCCCCATTGGAAGGTGATAATCGAAATCTTCTTTTTGGTCAGTATATCCCTCATAAAAAACTGATTTTCTAACCTCTAATTTTGAAAATGAGTTTTGTAAAAGTCCAAGGATTTTATCACTTGGTTCAATAATGACGTTTGGAAAATCTTCTAGAAAAAAGGGTAGGGCCGACAAAAACCTCAATTCGTCACCAATTCCCTGTTCATACCATAATAGTATTTTTGAATTATTCGCTATATTCTTATTCCATTTTGGTTTTCTAAATTTTTCAATAGGGCTTACAAACTCTTTGCAATTAAATCTGGCCTCATAATTGTTAGCTCCAACTTCTATTTGTCCATTTTTTAATTGGGAAAGTGATAGATTCCATCTTATTGGGCTATTGTCTGGATTTAATTGATTTGCTAAAAGGTTCCAACTTAATTCTTCTTTGATATCATTAGTAGTTTTCTCTAAAATAGCCGCTACCATTGTGCATAATGATGAAGATATCTCTCCAAATCTAAGAGCATTATCCTTTGTTAATCCAATGGATTTGATATAATCACTTGCCTCCTCGTAGTTGTTCGTAGAGCAGCATCCTGTTATGTACCCCTCGATTATATAAGGATTAAGATGAGATAATTTCGAATGTTTTTTGCAAATGTCATAGATCAAATCAACTTGGTTCAGTTTTTTGGCCGAGTATATAAAAATTTTCCATATTTCTGGGATTTGAATGTTAAATTCTTCTATGGCTTTTAATGCGGCTCCTGCAGCCCCTTCTTCGTCTTCAATTAGGTAATGATGAAGTGCAAGAATGCCCCAGTAAGGTCCAATTTCCGAATAATGGTGCAAATTCTGCTCAAAAAATTCACTTGCTTTTTCGTACTCTTTTAGATTTGAAAAACAAGTGGATAGTAGATGTGCTATTTCGATTGTTTTCTTGCTTGAAAAAGCAGAAAGAAAATCTTTTTTGGCATTTTTAAAATCTTTTTGACTTAATTTTATTTTGCCTTTTTTAAGACTGTTGGAATAAGCTTCCTCTTGTCTTTCTCTTTGATGGCTTTTATTTTTTTGATTGCTCTGTGAGCCAAAATTATTGAAAGATGATTTTTTGGTATTCTGATTTTCGTCACTGTTAAAATAATATGAGGGTGTCACAATAAATGCCTTGAAAATCATTTAAGATTGCAAGAAGAATGCCAACTTACCGGAGTAAGTTGACATTCATGTTGCTTGATTTCTTATCCCTGGAGAAGAGATAGAACATTTTGCTTCGATTGGTTAGCTTGCGCTAACATTGACGTTGAAGCCTGCGCCAATATCTGAGCGCGGGTGAGCTTTGTAGACTCTGCTGCAAAATCAGCATCCTCTATTCGCCCCTTCGCCGCACTGGTATTTGTAACCACATTTGATAGGTTATTAACCGTATGGTCCAACCTGTTTTCAATCGCACCCAGACTTGCTCTTTCTGCGAGTACATACATTAGAGCATTGTCTATACTAGCTAGTGCTGAATTTGCACCCTCTTGAGAGGATATATCTAATTCTGAGATATTACTGGTATCTTGAGAAAAACCAGAGCTATTTGACCCGTCATTAATTCTAGGTCTGCCCGAATTCTCACCACTTCCCTCAGCAGATGCTGCTGTTAGAATTTCATCGTAGGAAATAATAGTGTCTTCACCAATTCCTGACTCAACTTCCATATTAATGGATAAGTTCTCAGCAGACGTTGTAAAATTATCAATATATATTTCACCGCCTTTTGAGTGCAAGATTGTAAGAGTCCTATTATCCTGATCAAATTCATAGGAAAATGGTGATCCATTATACTCGTCATTTAATGTGTTCATCAAATTATTTAATACTGTTTTAAATGTGCTCCCATGAAAGTTGTCGGAGTCAAAGTTGAAGTCAACAGCAGTTGCAGTTTGTCCATTTAGAGCAAAAGAGGCACTAGTTGCGTCATCTTGCGAAAATGTTAAATTAACTTTTGTTGCTTCAGTTAATATCCCCGAAACGACATCAGTACTTGTTGCCACAGGATTATATTTATTTGACTGGGCGACCGACGCACTATTGCTAAAATAAGCCCCCGTTCCAGAAGAAGCCGGCTCAGTAACTGCAGTGATATTTATTTCCCTACCAACAATATCTGTAATAACAAACTCATCAGTACTAGAGTCGTAAGCAACTCTAATGTTTGTATTTGCTCCAGTTGCAGTTCCAGCTTGAAGAGCAGTTTCCAGTAATGCAGCTTGCTCCCATCCAGTGTCACCATTTGTACCTCCTGGAAAAGCAGAGGAGATATCTCTAACACTCGCTGTTCCACTATCAATTGTGAAGGTCATTGTTGCAGTAGATGCAGTAACAGTGGTTTGAAATCCTCTTCCCAAACGCACTTCCGAATGGTGAGAATACTTCGAAGAAAGGTGCTCAGATCCTTGAAGACCATCTAGTAGAGACACCGTTGCAGTCCCGTGCTCTGAGGTGAACTCCTCTATTGCTAAGTCACGACCCTCGAGGTTAGTTATTGTAAGAATTCCACTTGCATAACCGATTTCAAATTCATCCGCAGATATTCTGTTATCGTTAAAGTTTCCAGAATTTGCTCCAACTAAAATTTGTGCAGCTAGATTTGCCTCTACGGCTGCTTTAACAGCGGCATCCGTATTATTCATTCGCTGAATATCCAGAAGTGAACCAGCCGTAAAAGCTATATAATGGTGTCCATCACCATCAGTAACTTTGAAACCATATTCTGCTACCAAGGCGGTATTAGATGTCCCAGCACCATCAGCGGCATATCCAAAGGTATTAGAAAAATTAACAGCAATTTTGCTTTCTCCAATATCGCCTTTAGCACTTCCCACCGTAGACGCTGCGGTGTCCTGAAAAGTAACTGGCTCTTTTAAAGCGCTTATTGCAGTGTCAGCTACATCAAAGGTTGCCGTGCCAAGTCCAGTACTACTGAAATTTGTTAAATCAACACCGCCACTATTTGCATGTCTTACTACCATTTCGTCTTCATCCCATTCAACAGTCAAACCATTGAATTCATTGGCTTGTACCTCTAATGGTCCGCTATTTTGAACGTCTGATCCAAAGAAGTAGCCAGTTCCATTTCCTTGTTCAACTACTAATGCTCTTCCTTGAGCGTCAGTCACTGTGAAAACACCAGAAGAATGGGAAACGCTAATACTTTCATCAAACAGACCCCCGACCTCTTTAGTCATCGAAGCAGCAGCTTCGGCATATGTAACAGCCGTTGTATCAGACGCAGAAACTAAAACTCTGCTTTTTATATCTATATCTTCGGCTACGCCATTCACCGTCAAGGTGAATTTAAACATGGAATCATCTGCTGATGCTGCATTAAAAGTTGTGGCATCAACACTTCTTGACGAGGAATTACCTGTTATTGCAGTATTAGAAGCTGACTCTTTTAAGCCTCTATTAATACGCTCAATGAAATCTACTTTAGAGTCTTCGTCTGACCGACTTAGAGTCAAGCCGACCCCGGTAATATTAGGGTTGGTAGCAGTTGTTAAATCTAGAGCCGTGCCGTTGATAGCGTTGCCAAGATTAGTTGCAAGCTTAAATGTGTTTTCATCAACTTTGATTATATATCTTACGGTTGATGCAGTTGTGCTTACTCCAGCAAGAGTAGAACTGATTACTTTATCGCCTGTAATAAAACCATGATTAGCAACTGTAATAGTATCAAAAGTGGAACTGGTTGCTGTTCCTGTCTGAGCTGCTTTTGCAATTCTATAGGATAGACCAGTATCTCTATCGGTTAGTTGAAAAGAATAAACATCGTCTCTTGAAAAAGTAACGCGTCCAAGCTCCTCAGCTTCACCAGTTTGTAGGTTACCCTGAGTTTGGAAAATTCCACTTCCAGTGCCTAATCCAAGAGCTGCTGAACCTAAATCACCTATTGAAATTCCTACATTTTGATTGGCGTTAGCGCCGATTTGGAAAAATCTATTCTGATAAGTTCCATCCAAAACATTTACACCATTAAACTGTGTGGTCTGAGCAATTCTAGATATTTCATCTGCGAGTTGCTGGACTTCATCTTGTAAAAATGTACGCTCATCATATGAGTTAGAATCATTAGCTGACTGGATGGCTAATTCTCTCATTCTATGGAGAATATTGCTTATTTCCTCCATTGCGCCCTCAGCTACTTGTGTAAGAGAAATACCATCGGATGCGTTTTTTATTGCTGCCTGAAGACCCCTCACTTGAGCTTCCATTCGGCTTGCGATCGCAAGACCCGCAGCATCATCCCCGGCTGAATTTATACGAAGGCCAGAAGATAGTCTCTCCATAGCCTTTTCCAGCTCAATATTTACTTTTCTTGAACTCTCCTGAGCTAAAAGAGAGGCAATATTAGTGTTAATCGCTACCATCTTCATCTCCATTTCAAAAAGGTTTAAAAATCAATCAACGTAAAAGTAAACGGCTTGATTTTTTTTGTGTTAATTTTGATGTTAGGGAGATCTTTAAAATTTTAAGCTTAAAAGATTTTGGTATGAAAAATGCAACTCGTAATTAAATAAATAAATACAATAATTTAAAAAAATTAAAAAACTTCAATTGAATTTTAAAAAAAAATAAAAAAATATTTTTTTTTAATAAAATAGGGGGCATTTCTGCCCCCTAAATATTGATTTTTTAAATTCAGAATGTAAACAAACTATCTTGTTTTTTTACCTTACTGAAGTAAAGCCAGGATATTTTGCTTAGACTGATTAGCCTGAGCCAGCATAGATGTCGCTGCCTGAGACAAGATCTGTGATTTCGTAAGATTAGTTGTCTCTCTAGCGAAATCAGCATCCATAATTCTACCCATAGCTGCAGATGTATTAGTTGCAACGTTAGATAGGTTATTCACAGTATGGTCCAACCTATTTTCAAGGGCACCAAGTTTTGCTCTTTCTGAAAGGATAGTTGCTAAAGCAGCATCAATACTTCCAAGTGCATCGTTGGCACCAGCCTGAGTAGCGATAGTCAGCTGGTCTATACCTGTGTTACCAGTGGAATAGCTAGAGGATGAAGAGCTAGTAGAAGTTGTTGTTTCTACACTTCCGTCTCCAGTAGCTGTTGCAGTAGTCACAGCCTCATTTGCCTTAATCACAGCATCGCCGTTACCAGACGTATCAGAAGCATTCTGCAACACACCAGACATAACATCCAACTGAAGCTCAAGGTCTGTCGAGTTGGTTGTATGAGAATCGAAGAAGATCTCACCACCTTTACTATTTGTAATCGTAATTGCACGATTAGCTGCGTCCATTTCATATGAGAACGGCGTTCCCGAGTACTCTGTGTTTAGTTTTGCCATGAGGTTATCAAAACTTGTCTTGAAAGTACTTGAAGCAAAGGTATCTGATGCGAAGTTAAAGCTACGAGCAGTTGATACCTGAGAGTTTACACCAAGAATGAATGTATCTACATCATCCTGGCTAAACGTCAGCTTCACAGAAGTTGCCTCCGTTAACACACCAGAGGTTATACCTGAGCTAACTAGCACGTCATTCGCCTTATTGGCACCCCCGCTTGCGGCAGCAGTTTTAAAATACTGGCCTTCAGATCCTGCAGCTGTCGTTGCTGTGATATCTATGGACTTACCAAGAGTGTTCTGAATGACAAACTCGTCAGTTGTTGAGTCATATGCAACTCGGAGGTGGGTACTAACCTCAGAGGCAGTTCCTGCCTGCAATCTTGCCTCTAGCAATGCTGCTTGCTCCCAACCAGTATCAGCAGCAGTACCGCCCACAAAAGCAGCAGATACAGTTATAACGCTGCTCGAACCACTATCAAGAACCATTGTCATAGTCGCAGTGGCTGCTGTGATTGTAGTGCCAAAACCACGCTCCAATCTCACCTCCGAAGTTTGATACCCCTGAGATGAAAGTTTTTCTGTTCCTTCTAATCCATCAAGCTTTGATACCGTGATTGTTCCATAGGAAGATGAAACATCTTCTATTCTAAGGTCACGACCTTCGCTGTTAGTGATTGTCAAGATACCGCCTGTATAATCAACAGCAAATTCACCTATATCAATACGGTCATCGTTGAAACCAGTTGATGAAATATGTGAAGTAAGGTTAGCTAATACAAATGCCTCAATTGCCGCATCTGTGTTGTTAAAACGCTGAATATCCAGAGCTGAAGTTGTTCCAGAAAAGTCCGCATAGGCATTACCCGCACCATCTGTGATTTTAAACACATAGTTTGCCGCTAGTCCAGAGTTGGCTGTACCTCCTCCATCGGCTGCGTAACCGAAGGTATTGCTGAAGTTAAGAGCAATCTTACTCTCACCAATAATACCTCTTACAGAAGCAGTTGTATCTGCCAAAGTATCCTGAAGAACAATAGGCTCCAATACACCAGTTGTTGCTGTATCCGCAACATCAAATGTAGCTATACCAGTACTAGTACTTGCAAAATTGGTAATATCCACACCGCCAGCAGCAGCGTGACTTATCACTAGATTGCTTCCATCATCAGACCAGGCAACAGAGATGTTGTTTTGAGTTGTAGCAGTCGCGTAGATTGAACCACTATTCTGCTCATCAGATCCAAAGAAATAACCATTACCAGCACCCTGGCTTAACTCAAGATAACGACCTTGGGCATCCTCAATGGTAAATACACCTGAAGATTGTGTAACAGAGACACTATCATCGAATACCGAATGAAGTTCTTCTCTCATTGCTTGTGCTACGTGCACATAATCTGCAGCAGCAAGAGTAGAGTCACCTGGAAGACTGGTAGATAGCATACGACCACCAAAATCAACTTCTTGAGTGGTATCCCCAACCATCAAAGTAAACTTAAAGGTGTCATCGCTTGCAGCTGAAGCGTTCATAGTAGAGGCTGACACTGATGCAGCAGCGGCATTACCTGTTACAGATGTATTTACTGCAGATTCTTTTAAACCTGAATTGATACGTGCTGCAAAATCAGCTCTTGAGTCTGCATCCGCTCTCGTTAGAGATATACCAAGACCAGTAACTGTGGGCTGAGAGACGGTTGTTAAAGTAATAGCAGTGCCAGCGATTGCATCACCGTAGCTTGATGCTAACTGAAATGTATCTTCATCAATTTTTATGATGAACCTAGGCGTACTAACCGTATTCACTGGAGCTCCAACCATGGTAGTATTAAAGACAGCATCACCTGTTTTAAATCCATGATCGGTGATAATCAATCGATCCAAAGATATAATTGAAGGAGACGTGGCTGCGGTACCTGCGGGATTAATACGATAAGAAAGGCCTGTATCGCGGTCGGTTAGTTGGAAGGCGTATCTATCATCTCTATCAAATGTAAGATTTCCAATCTCTTCTGGCACACCACTTGTGGTTGTTGTTGTAGAACTAGTAGAAGAAGTTGAAGAGGCGCCTATACCCAAAGAAGAGGCTGCAACATTCGCTATATCTAACGTTACACTCTGATTAGCATTTGCTCCAATTTGGAATGTTTTACCAGCAAATGTTCCGTCTAAAACATTGACACCATTGAATTGTGTTGTTTCAGAAATACGTGTAATCTCATCGGATAGTTGAGCTACTTCCTGTTGAAGATAGGCTCTGTCGGCATCAGAATTTGAATCGTTTGCAGATTGTACTGCTAGTTCACGCATTCTTTGTAGGATATTACCGATTTCTTCCATGGCACCTTCTGCCGTTTGAGTAACCGAAATACCGTCGTTCGCATTTTTAATTGCGGCCTGCAACCCGCGAACTTGAGATTCCATCCGACTAGCAATAGCTAATCCTGCCGCATCGTCGCCAGCAGAGTTAATTCGCATTCCAGATGAAAGCCTTTCCATCGCCTTTTCAAGCTCATTATTTACCTGTCTAGTATTATTTTGAGCTAAAAGGGAGGAAATATTTGTGTTGATTGAGACCATTTAAACCTCCTGAATTGATAGTTCTCAGGAGGATAAACGTCATATTAAAAAAAAATTTAATTTTACTCTAGTTTTGGCACGGTAATTGCCTTGGAAAAAAGGATATAAATTGATTTGATTTTAAGGTCAACTTACTGAATTTGAACACGAAAACAAGATTCATGCCAAAAACGTCTTGAATTAAAAAAAGTTTAAAGAAATTTTTATTTTCTATAATTTTTACGATTTTATCAGAATATCGTAATCTTCAGGAGTGTTTATATCGGATACTTGTTCTTCGCTTATGATAAATGGATGCAATTTTTTACCATAAAAGTTCTTTTGTTTTAGAAATGCTTCGTTTTTTGCCCAATAAATTGTACCATTGCTGACGAAACATTCTTTATAAAATTGAGATTGAACATTTTCAAATTTAGGATTAAGTAAAATTAATTCGCCATTTTCGTTTTGTATTAAGGCTTGTTGAGGGGGGTAGTTGTATAAAGATACACCCATTAGAAAATCACAATCTTCAGTTTTTTCAAATGTCTTGAAAGAATCCCTTATAGTTTCAGAGGTTAGTTTTACAGCAGTTGGATAAATGCAACAAAACTGTTTTATGTTTGAATAGTCCTGAAGAACACTCATGCAAACCTCAGCTACAGTGGAACTGTCTTTGGACAAATTTGCTTGACGTTTTATTGGGCTTGCACCAACTTTTGCTGAAATCTCTAATATTTCGTCATCTTCGGAAGAAACAACAACCTCAGAAAATAAATTAGTTGCTAATGCATTTTTTACACAGTGGGCAACTAACGGTATACCTTTCCATGGAAGGATATTCTTTCTAGCTAGCCTTTTTGAATTTCCCCTTGCGGGTATTATCGCTATGGGATGAGAAATAGATGACATTTTCTAAAGTTAGTTCAGTTGGTCTAAGGCTATCATTGTACCTGCTGGGATGTCATTTTTTGCGATTTTAAAACAGATATCATCTAGCCTTTCGGGTCCTAAGCCAAGGCCAGGACGTTTATATTCAATATGCTCTTCTGTAATTTTTGTACCTTTTTCTATGTTAGTTTTAGAAAACATACTTCTACGTGTAGCATATCGTTTTTTTAAATCTGGATTAAGTTTCCTCTCAGTATCTTTGATGGCCTTTTCAACTTCTCTAATCTCTTTGATAAATTTTTGAACTTCATTTTTTTCCAAGGAGAACATGTGCTCTACCGATGGTGTCGTTCTATCTACCGTAATTGTTTTTTCAACCATATTGGCTCCTAAACATATTGCAGCTATATTCATATGCCAACCAGGTGTATGATCAGAGAAAGCTATTGGATAGGGGAAAAGGCTTTTTAATTTGGTTATTTCAGCTAATTGCACACTTTCGATTTCAGCTGGATATCCGGTGGGGCAATGATGGATTACGATTTTGTTATTTCCTTGCTCCTCAATTTTTTTGATTGCATAAGAAATTTCATCATATGAAGCATTTCCAGTGTCTAATTGAATACACATTCCAGTCTTTGCGGCCTTAACTATAAGTGGTATGTGATTTATGTCTGAAGAAGCAATTTTTACTGTATTTGTTTTAAGTTCTTTTATTAATTCAAGATAATGGTCAGATAATATTGTTCCAAAGAATTCTATATTTTTCTTATCACAATATTTCTTTAATTCTTTCCATTCGTCGTCTGTGAGTTCTCTTCTTTTTAGAATATCGTAAAGCGATTCTGATATTTTCTTAGTTTGTTGCTTTTCCGCATTAATTAATATTTCGTATTTAAATTGCTGCTTTTTGTCAGCAACGAGCTCATTTGCATTCAATAACTGGAATTTAATTGCATCAGCGCCTGTATTTGCCGCGATATCAATTAATTGTTTTGCAGAATCGAAACCATTTATTGTTGGCCCAGCTTCTAACGTGATATAACAGGGTGAATCACCTCCTATGGTTTGTCGTCCAATACTAATCATATTTTTACTCCATAAAATTCGTGTAATTTTTTAACAACATAATTGAGCTGTGTTTCTGTGATTTCGGTGTACAATGGAAGACTAATTGACCTAGAATAAAAACTTTCCGCCTTTGGAAAATCGTCATTATTAAACCCTAATTTTTGGAAATAAGAGTTCTGGTAAATAGGCCTATAGTGTATGGCAGCGTGAATATTTTTCTCATGCAAAAATCGGTATAAATCTCTCCTCGTTTTTTCGTCTTCTGTTTGGCAAACAAATAAGTGCCATGCCGAATCCGAGGAGTAGGGGGGGCGTTTTAATGGAAGATTTTCAATTTTATTTAAGTAATAGCTTGCAATTTTTTTTCTCTTCTCAATAAAGTCATCTATCCTATTTAATTGAGAAGTACCAAGCGCAGCATGAAGCTCGCTCATCCTATAATTGAAACCTAGTTCTACCATGTCATATTTCCATGGCTCATTAGCGTCAATGAAACGAGAGATACCATGAGATGATAATAGTTTCATTCTGTCTAATAGATTTTTATTTTGGCTTGTCGCAAGTCCACCTTCCGCAGAAGTAATTATTTTTGCTGGGTGCAGACTAAAAACTGTTATGTCTGAGTGTTCGCAAAAACCTGTAAAATGTTGGCCTTGATTTGAGCCTAGAGCATGCGCTGCATCTTCAATGATTTTTATACCATGTTCATTACAAATCTCATATATTTCTGACATTTTGCAAGGTCGTCCTGAAAAATGAACAACAATAAGGGCTTTGGGTAATTTGTTTTTTGCTTTTGCTAGTTTGATTTTTTGTTCAAGCGAAGTAATACACAAGTTACCAGTATCTAATTCTACATCTACGAAGTCCACTTCAGCACCGCACATCAAAGGAGTGTTAGCCGAAGCAACAAAGGAAACTGGTGCAGTCCAGACTACATCTCCGGGGCCAATATCTAACGCCAAGCACGCTAAGTGAAGTGAAGAAGTGGCGCTGTTCGAAGCGACAGTTCCAACACTCCCAACTCTTTTGGAAATATAATTCTCGAAATTAGTAACTATACTTCCTTGTGTAATTGGACCATACCTTAAACATCCTAAAACTGCCTCAACGTCAGCTTGGTTAATTGAGTGCTTGGAATAAGGTATAGGAGTTACGAATTGACTTTCGAAAACTCCTATCTCTTCTCCAGTGAATTCGCGATTATGAAGCAACTTTAACTACTCCCTCTTTTTTGACATTAGATTCGGTAAAATCGCTGTAATTTGTTGTTTCAAGTGAATTGTCTTCTCCAAGATATGAAGATTTCGTTCTTAAACAATTTATCGTTAAATAGTCTGGGTTATTCTTGGAACTATAGGAAAAATCGTGACTGACTAACTCACCAATTTCGCTACATCTATTGTTGCTGAAGTTATCAGTTTTTGATTCAAAAGAGATGCTCGGTTTGATTACGAAATGATCGTCAAACTCTAGGGTGAGATGGGCATCGTCCTCAGGTACCATCAATTCGTGAAGTTTTTCTCCGGGCCTAATGCCTATAAATTCAAGAGGAGTATTTTTTGAAAGTGCGTTAGCTAAATCTACTATTTTAACAGATGGTATCTTTGGTACAAAAATTTCTCCACCATGCATTCTATAAAAATTCTTGAGCACGAAATCTACGCCTTGTTGAAGAGTTATCCAAAAACGTGTCATTCTAGGGTCGGTTATTGGAAGAAACTTTGCGTTGTTTTCTAGCAGCTTTTTGAAAAACGGAATAACAGAGCCTCTAGAGCCAACAACGTTACCATATCGGACAACTGAAAATTTTGCTTCTCGTCTCCCTGCCATATTATTAGCTGCAACAAATAACTTATCGGAGGCCAATTTTGTAGCGCCATATAAATTTATTGGGTTTGCCGCCTTATCTGTTGATAGCGCTATGACTTGTTTAACATCATTATCTAAAGACGCTTTAATAACGTTTTCAGCTCCATGAATATTTGTTTTTATGCACTCTAATGGATTATATTCGGACGCTGGAACTTGTTTCATTGCTGCAGCATGTATAACAAAGTCAACACCCCGAAATGCCTGCTTAACTCTCTCAGAATCTCTCACATCACCGATAAAAAAACGCATTTGATCTTGAGGGAATTGCTCTTTCATTTCATATTGCTTTAGCTCATCTCTTGAAAAGATGATTAATCTGTCAGGGTTATACCTCTCAAGAATTGTTTTAGAGAGTTTTTTCCCAAATGAACCAGTCCCACCAGTAATAAGAATTGATTTGTTATCAAACATTGAAGCGCTCCTTTCCAAAAAAGATGCAAAATACGTACCAATAAAATTATTTAACGAAGAAAATCAAACAAGCTTTGCTGTCCAATTTTAGCAAATGCTTGAGTTGCGGCATCCCTATTTAAAAGCATAGATTGCAACTCTGTTACTATTTTAGTAATATCAGCATCCTCTAATTGAGATAAATTTTCTGAGAGAATTATCTGTCGTCTGTTCAACGCTTCTTCTTGGAGTTCTGCTTTATTTAATTGAGCGCCTATATAAGTCTGCTGGAGGCTTAGGTGATCAATAGCACTTTGCAAATCGGATATCGCATTTTTTGGGAAATTGGCATCTCCAAAATTATCCTCAATTGCCTCAATTATTCCAAATATACTTTTGTGTCTGTTTTCCGATGGTACCCTTAAAAATGCTGATGCCCCGTCTATTCCTAAACTTAAAGTCATATTTTCTGAGATATTTACAACGTTATTTCCTCGGTCTCCCATATATTGTATATAACCATTTTCATCTCTTGAAAATGCATTTTGGTTTACTTTGTATCCAGCAAATAAAGCTTGGCCAGAGGCATCTTCAGAATTAACAATCTCAAACATTGAATCCTTTAGCTGAGTAACCTCTTGTTTCATTGCAACCCTATCTGCGAACGAAAATGTATCGTTTTTAGCTAATATCGTCAGCTCGTAAATTCTCGTAATTAAATTAGACGCTTGATTTAGTGCATTTTCAGTAAGCTCTAATTTACTTTTTGCTCTTCCAATATTCTCTATATAACGTGCATTTTCAGTTTTTTGCTCCTTTGCAGCAGAGATATTGACAGCAGCAATTGGGTCATCAGAAGCTTTTAATATATTCTTGCCAGTAGCGATGCGTGCCTGATTTTGCTGGATTTTGCCATGCATATCATTTAACCGTTCTAGTGTTTGCTGATTAAAAAGCTTTGTACTAATTTGCATAATAAAGTTCCTACATTGATTGAATTAATGTATCAAAAAGGTCGCGGGCAGTTGATAAGATACGAGCAGAAGCTTGATAGGCCTGTTGAAGTTCGATAAGCCTGGATGCTTCTGTATCCAAGTTGACGCCTGAATAAGAAGCCTCTGCTTCTAAACTTGCGTCTTTTAATGTCTGTGCTGCTTGTGTAGCATATTTACTTGACTGTATTTTTGAGCCAAGACCAGCCACAATGGTGCCAAAAATCTCTTGGAAACCTCCTGTGTTCGCGCCATCTGCATCAGATGACTGTCTGGCAATCAAGGATTGTATGTTTCTATTATCACCGACGCCGTTATTATTAGAAGAGATAAAGAATTGGTCGTCATAAGCAGCAATTCCATTTAGATCAATTTGGTAACCTGCGGCGGTAGTTTTCCCAAATTGGTCAAGTGTCCTTGTAGCGATTGAGGTGTTAGTCTCCGTATCAAAAAATTCTATAATTGTAGCAGTGTCTGAGTCCACAATCCGTTCAACATCATACTGTGTGTTATCACTAACGACAGTAATGTATTCCTGAAACCCTTGGGTTTTGTAAGTCATTAAAATACCATCCCCAGAGTCGTTTGTACTTACTGTAAATGGCAGCTCTGAATACTCATCTAATTGATGGATTAAATTTGTAAACTCCGTTATGTTTTCAATTCCACTAGCGTCAAAAACGGATGTGCCTAATTGGAATATGTCACTCAAGCCTGATACATCAGGTATGATAACCTCATGAACGTCAACTTGGCTTGCCACTCTTACTGTTAATTCTCTCTCCAAATAGGGGGTAGTTTCAGGATTAATATCGAAACTTGCAGAAATTTTTCTTGTTCCTGTTCCTGACAAAACGACTATAAGGTCTTCATCAGGCAAATCTGTAAGTGTTAGTCGCTCACCAATAGAGGAGGTGGAGGAAGCATTAATCGCAACAGTCGCATTTGTACTTGTTGGAGAAGTCGTAACAATATTTTTACCGTCAACATAAATATCATAATCTAGCGGATATCCCTCTATTACAGAAATACTGGAATTTCTTATCAAGGGGTAATTTTCATCTTGATCTTGAATAATTAAAGATTGTGTTCCGGCCCTCACTTCAAATCCCAAATTATCATACTGTTTATGGGATTGTATTTGCTCCACTAAGTCATCAAGGTCTGATGGAGCTGTTTCAAATTCCACTAACAGAGTTGAAGAGCCGTTTGATATTGCAATAGCCTTGTTCTCAAGGGTCTCTAACTCTGATACAGAAAAACCACCAAAAACTCTTATATCTAGAGCTTGTTGCGGTTCTTCTTGCGCTCTAGAGCTATCTCCTGTGACCGTTAAAGAAATTTCACTGTCTGTTTGAAAATTAATATTTGAACTTAAGAAAGTAACAAGTAAGCTGTCTTCATCTTTCTGAAAATTTAAGTGATTTTGAGGAACCCATTTCTTTATAGAATTTTCTTCATCTACTACTGTTCCGGATAAATCAACATAATCACCATTGGCATTTACCAACGTCGAATTAATTTCTGAATTTAAATGTTCAACTAATTCCTCTATTGAGGATACAGTTTCAGGAATAAAAGTTGAGAACGATTTTAGGGATTGTGAAACAGATGCAGTTGCTGCTTTGGCAGCTCCATCGCCGTCATCATTGAAAGTAATTAAAATCACATCATTATTATCTGGGTCTTCAGATACTGTAAAGTCAAGGTCGCTATAGCCATCAGCCGCCTGAATGAGTGCTATCGTATCAGATAATGAGGAAGTATTATTTGAAATACTAAAGTTGACATCTACTGAATTTGTTCCATCACTAAAAGTGATTGTTTTCCCAGCATAATATGCAATGTCAGTATCAGAAAAACCACTAAGGGTCTGAATTACAGGGGAGTTGTCCGCTGAAGTTTGAGAAATTGAGAGATTTTCAGAAAAAGTTCTGTCTTCCTCAAATGTGCCTAATCCTAAATCAAAAATTCCTCCAGCTCCGTCACTTGCAAGGTCTGCAAAAAAAGTTTCATCAAACCCTTCTAGGCTCCAGGCTTTTAATTTTTCTTTTGTATCCGATATTGTCGTGTCAGTTTCTGATACATTATAGAAATTATATTCAAGGAAAGGTGAATTTGTACTGGTAACAATACCAAAACGCTTGGCTGCATCCAAATTACCTGTTATCTCCTCAACGTCGCTGTCATAACCCGGTATCTTGATATCTGACGCTGAGAGACTACCATCATTTGACACTATTTTTAATTGTCTAATTTCACTTGATATAGTGCCAATATCTGTACCTTCGTCATAGGAAAGCTTCAAGCTTATAGCATAATCGTGGCCGCCACCGACCGAAAAATTTCCGGCTGCGTCTCTTGAAATAATATAATCTATATTTTGATGTCTGAGGTGCCTTTCAGAACTCAAATCCATCCTTGATAAGTTATTTGCGTCAAAAGAAATCCCTGAATTAATGAAAGCTGATAGTCTGTTTTCTTCCCCGCCACTGACTTCTATTTCGCCATTTATTTTACTAATGACATATTCTTTTTCTTCGAAAATAATTACTACGCTGTCCCCATCATCTGGTTCAGAAGAGGTTATAAATTTGATCTGATTATTTGCGCTATCATAATCTAAAGTCGATAACGCATTATCGGGCCCTCCAACTACATTATAAATTCCATTTTCATTGCTTACTTCATAACGAATGTTATTACTTAAGAAAATTGTGGTGTTGCCATCCTCGGGAGTTACGAAATCCACCGGGGGATCGATACTCTGCTGTTCTAACAGTATGCCAGCGCCGGTGAGACTTACTACTGGAGCTTTTTCACGAATTTTGGAAGCCATAGCAACTGCGATGTCATTTTCAGTATTGCCAGGAACTTGACCCTGGTAAATAGTAGCTTCTATTGCAGTGTTTATTCCGTCATCTAAGCTTACTCTATATAATGAGGTGCTCGCACTAGCCTTTTTACCATCAAAACTAACCTCATTGGTATCTACGCCGTCGAAAAAATCAACATTAAACGATATGACGGTATCACTGTTGTCGTTTGATATATTTATCAATGGATTTGTAGTATCAGATTTATAAACACTTGACATACCGAGATACCCATTTTCAAGACTGCTGTTGAGGTAATCATCCCTGTATACTGCGTTTTCATTAAAACCATTCTCCTCAACAAATAGCTCGGCGTATTGTGAGTCATCAAGTCGGCTTCCAGCTAAATGCCTTCCTTCTTTTGTAAAAACTTGAATGGATGTAATATCTTCATTTCTATTTGTTAGCGTTCCATTTATATTTAGACTATTTGCAAAAATTTCAGATTCTTCGGTAAAATTACCATCGGCTAAAGCAAATGTGAGTTGGTTAGACTTTCCAGATGCATAACCTCCAAAATCTTGGAGCGTATAAGTTAAATTATCTGCGACCCAACTTTCAACACCGTCGGTCGTTACAAGGTCGTAGCCATCTGCTTTTATAAAACCAAAGTTAATAAGTTTAGCTATTGCCTCGGCATCTCTTGTTGCGCCTTCTTCAATTAAGGTTTCAATTTCATCTGAATCCGTTACGCTGAAAAGATATTTTTTTGTAGCGGTGAGAGTTGACCCATTATCGGTATCTTCTTCAGAAGTAACCACTAATGTCATAGATGTGATAGATGATATTTCGTCATCAGTTAAGGAATAAGAGAGTTGCGACTGTTGAACCAGGCTTATTAAATCGATGTTTGATGTATTAGCGGGGATTACAGCAACCGAACCATTTCTGATAAAATCAGTTGCCCCAATCATCGACAATTGATTGCTAAAATTATCCTCTATGGTTGGTAGCAATTGAGTTTCAATTATTGGAGAGGCTAACTTAGCTTCCATGTTAGCGACACCTACATTATTATAATCAGATGTTATCAGTTGCCTTGATGCCGCTGCAAATTCCTCAGGTCTAGTAAGTGCAAAACTAATATTAGCTGCAGCATTATAGGCAGGTTTGATTGTAATTTGATCCCCTTCTTTGCCCTCTCCAACAAAGCTTACAACAAAACCAGAATAACTGACGGTCTCTCTTCCCTGAGCGATGACGTCATTTGCGGGGTTTCGGGCAATCCATAAATCTTTTTCTTCTTGATAGGTAAAGGTGAGGGGCTCATTTTGCACTTTTCTGAAATCGGATATCTGAACATTCCCAGTGGTATTTCCTAAATTTGTTGGATTTACGTCTGCTTCTATCGAAACAGTGTGAAATAATTCTTTACCATCTTCCCCTTCAAGATCAATACCGTTCAGATGTAGTTCATTAAGGTCTCTACTGAATATATGAGCTAGATTATCAATCGAGGATTCAACAGATTGAATCGTTTGGTATGCGTTGGATAAACCAAGCAGGGAGCCATTCGTAATCTGTGAAGTAGGCGTGTTGGATGTTCCAGGTTCTAATAAGAAAGTCACTTTGTCCGAAATTAAATCAAAACCAATAACAGTATTATCTTGTTTTGTTAGTAACGGCGGACCTTTACCACTGCTTCCGAGGGTTAAAAGTGCGGAGCCTTTTTGGTCAAGCGTAACAGTCACTTCTGCAAGTTGATTTAACTTATCAATAAGAACATCTCTACTATCTAAAAGTGCATTTGGTGCATTTTTAGTGCTTGAACCAGATAGCTGACTATTTAAATTAAATAATTCTTTTGAGAGTATGTTTATATCATTGATATCTTGCTGAATTTGAAATTCTAAACCATCTTTCAATTCGCTAGTTAATTGTGCAAGTTGATTGAAAGTATTTGCGACAGTTTTTCCTCTTTCCATTGCTGCCACTCGAGGAGCAAGGTCCGCTGGAGATGCTGCGATTTCTTGAAGTCCATCAAAAAAATTAGCAATCATATTTCCTAGGTTAGCTTCTCCAGGTAGTAAAATATCCTCAAGTTGATTAATTGAAGTTAAATATTTCTGATTTGTTTCTGAGTAGGAGGTCGCATTTCTTGCCTTATTTAAGAGAAATTCATCAAAAGACCGTCGAATATCTGCAACACGAACCCCAAGACCAGTTTGATTACTAGTGCTAGAAATTCCACCTTGATTTGCAGCGACCTCCTCTAATTCTACAGAACGACGTTTATAACCATCAGTGTTTATATTGGATATATTTTGGCCAGTCACCGCCAGAGCTTGTCGGTAAGATTGTAAGCCTGATTTACCAATATCGATTAAACTTGCCACCGGTTACTCTCCATCTCGAGAAAACTGTCGAACCAGAGCGTCTGCGATACCAAGTTTAACGTTTGATGCAATATCTTCTGATGTTTGTGTATCGAGAAGTTCCTCGTATGTGGTAGTCGCGGAACTTCCAAATAGGTCATCGGCAAGCTTTGTTTCACGTGCTTGCTTTAGAATCTGATTAATAAAGATGGCTTCGAAACGTTCAGCCACTTCGCGTAAATCGGAGTTTTTATCAGGCTTTTTATTTAAAACCTCAACCCTTGTTATGTGTTCTGAAGAAAAAGAAGGTAATTCCATTGTATTCTCTTGTTTCTCTATCGGTATTATATCACTACGATTTCAGCGCGGAGTGCGCCTGCTTGACGAAGCGCATCTAAGATAGAGACAAGGTCTGCTGCAGAAGCACCAACATTATTTACTGCATCGACTATGTCAGAGAGCTCAACACCTGTGTCAAAAACGAAGGCGCGCGCAGTCTCTGCGTTAAATCCAAGCTCTGAATCTGGAGTCTGTATTACATCCCCGCCAGTTACGATTGCATTTTGTCCGTTGGCGACGATATTCTGGCCCTGTGTTGTTGCCATGTCCTCTGATACGCGCACTGTCAGAGAGCCATGTGTTACAACAGCCGGCGTTACACGTACATCACCACCAATAACAATTGTACCTGTACGCGCATTCACAACCACCTTCGCAGCCGGGCTAGCTGGTTGAACTTCCACATTTTCAAGAAGGCTCATAAATGTTACCTTTTGCGCTTTGTCTATCGGAGCGCGAACTTTGATTGATGAGGAATCCAAAGGAACAGACACCTCTGGACCAAATACATCATTTATAGCCTCTGAAACGCGGCTTGCTGTGCTAAAATCAGACTGATTAAGGTTCAAAACTAAAACATCACTATTAAGGAAAGGGGACTCCACCATTTTCTCAACAGTTGCACCTTTTGGAATTCGTCCGACTGTTGGAATGTTAACAATAATTGAAGAACCGTCTCCTCCCTCAACTCCAAGGCCTCCAACGACAAGGTTACCTTGTGCAATCGCATATGTATCGCCGTCAGCACCTTTTAAAGGTGTCATAAGAAGCGTACCACCACGCAATGATTTTGCAGCGCCTAAAGTTGAAACAGTAATATCGATCGCTTGACCAGGTTTTGAAAATGCTGGGAGTTCTGCAGTTACCATGACTGCTGCAGCATTTTTACCAGACAGGCCAGCCGCATTAGTCACTAAACCAAATTGAGAGACCATTGCTTGCATCGATTGCAGAAGTAACCCTGAATTTCCGTCGCCTGAACCTGCAAGTCCAACGACAATTCCATAGCCAACAAGGGGGTTATCTCTTATTCCACTTATAGATGTTAAATCTTTCAGTCTGTCCGCATTAGCATTGGATATAAGCCCGGCTAATAGACATAGCGTACAGCTAGCTTTAATCAATTTTTTATATACTTTGCTCATTGCTGTTATTCCTTAAAAAGGAGAAATTGTTCTCATTGCGTTACTAAGCCAGCCTTTTCGCCCCGAGTCCGCTACTTGACCAGCACCAACATAGGTGATTTCAGCATTTGCGATGCGACTGGAATCTACTAAATTAGAGGCAGAGATATCATTTGGCCTTATTATGCCAGTCAAACGCACATATTCATCCCCATTATTTAAGTTTAATTTTTTTTGACCGGCGATTTCCATATTCCCATTATTATGTACCCTAACTACTGTAACAGCTAAGAATCCAGATAAAGTATTTGATTGTGCAGCCGCTCCTGAGCCTGAAAAAGACTGTTCGGTACCACTTGTTAAAGCATTCGCCTCGCTAAAACCGCCTGTTACAATGTTGGGAAGACCAATAGGCATTGTGACATCAAAGGAATCAGATTTACTCGAAGAAGCTGTTTGTGCCTTCGTGGCAGAAAATGATTCAGATAGGTTTACAGTCAGAATATCTCCAATTACACTTGCTCTTTTATCTGTTGCAAAAAGACCTCCTTTTGCTTCTGAATAAATGCCGCCAGTTGGATTTGACGGAATAGGAATGTCAAGCTCGTTTGGATAAATGGGCTCGAATTCAAGAGCTGCCGTATTCTGCATGTGAGTGCTGCATCCGCAAAGACTAACAAAGCAAAAAGTTGCAAAAATAGTTTTAGAAAAAATGGAACGCATCATTAAATACCTAAATAATAATCTAGAGATTCTGGGAAAGGAAACGAAGCATCTCATCTACGGAAGAGATTGACTTTGAGCTAACTTCGTAAGCACGTTGCGTCTCTATCATGTCCACAAGTTCTTGGACTACATTTACATTTGACGACTCAAGGGAACCTTGCACTAATTTCCCAAATCCTTGCTCTTGTGGGTTTGCAATAATTGGAGGCCCACTAGCTTGTGTCTCTGCAGCAAAACTCTCCCCAATTGGCTGAAGACCTCTCGGGTTGGCAAAGTCAGCAAGGGTAAGAACCCCAATCTCTTCTGCGACAACTGCCCCGTCTGCCACGATAGAAACGACCCCGTCACTAGATACATTTATCTGAGAGGCCCCCTCTGGTATTTGTATTTCCGGTTGTACCACATAACCGCTTCCTGTTGTTAAAACACCTTCTGCATTTCTAGAAAAAGCGCCGTTCCTTGTATATCCAATGCGGTCATCTGGAAGAAGAACTTGGAAGAAGCCAGTGCCTTCAATGGCGACATCGAGTGCATTATCTGTGGTAACTAAGCTACCCTGAGTGAATAATTTTTGGGTATTTAATACACGTGTTCCAGTACCAACAGCAAAGGCAGAGGTCAGATTAGTCTCCGCTGATGTTTGTTCACCTGAGTTACGTCTAACTTGATAAAGAAGCGATTCAAAGTTTGCACGGTCCTTTTTAAATCCAGTTGTATTGACGTTTGCTAAATTGTTAGCGATTACTTGCATTCTTGTTTGTTGGGCATTCAGGCCAGTCTTGGCAACGTGCATTGAGTTGGTAGACATATCGTGCTTCTCCTGCAAAATAAAATACTGTAGAAGGTAAGCAATTGTTATGCCAATTAACTATGCTTAAGCGCGAGATTGAAAGTTTTGAAAGAAATTAAGATGATGTCTTAAGAAGGCATTCGCATAAGGCTGGAACCGCCTTGGTCTATCGCCTCAGCTGATTTAATCATCTTTACATTAACTTCATAACGTCTTTGTTCCTCTATCGAACCTACCAATTGTTCGATCATATTTACGTTACTTTCTTCAATGTACCCTTGCGCGAGTCTAGGTTGTTGGTCTGGTGCAGGAACACCACCATTTTCAGTCCTAATTCTTCCGTCAACAGATTTTTTTAATGGTTCTTCTCCACCTAGAGTTAATCCTATAGTCCCAACCTGCACTATAGTACCAGGTGGACTATTTTGAGGTTCAATAGAAATATTACCATCTTCAGAGATGATCATTTTTCTATGAGGTGGAACAATAATTGGGTTTAAATCATTACTTAAAATAGTCTCATTTGCAGCATTAGTTAAAATGTTTTGATTATTAATCTGCATATCTCCACGCCGTGTTAAAAACGGTGAAGTACCATCTTTTTGGGCCAAGAAAAATCCATCTCCTCGGACTGCCAGATCAAGATATTGGCTAGTTTGACGTATTTGTCCACTTGCAGAGATAAATCCGTTTTTTTCGTTTATTACAGGGAATGCCCTTGTATAAAGAGTATCAAATTGCTCAAGATATCCAGAACCAGCGCTTCCAATGCTCATATCTGCTTTAAAACCAGGAGTATTAGTACTAGAGAGATTTTGAGCTCGAATGGCTTTATTATCCAATGCATTATTGATAGATTGGAACGCTGTGTAAATTAACTTATCCAAAATTTAGCCTCATATTGCTTAACTATTTTTGTCACCTGTTACATCCTAATGTTAATAATGGTCTGTGTTAGGCCAGTTGTAGTTTCGATCGCTTTCGCAGATGCTTGGAAGTTTCTTTGTGCTGTAATTAGGTTTACTAGTTCTTCTGTGATATCAACATTTGATCGTTCAAGAGAGCCAGATAAAATATTACCAAATCCCTCTGCACCTGCCTCACCCACCTGAGGTGTTCCAGAAACGGCCGTTTCAACATATGTGGCATTACCAATCTGTTTTAAACCATTCTGGTTATTAAAATTAGCGACTACGATTTTACCGAGCGGATTATTCTGACCGTTTGTATAGTTCGCACGGATTGTTCCAGAAGCGTCGATTTCTAATCCGTCAAGTCGACCGGAAGTAAAACCATCTTGTTCTACTGATAGAACCGAAAAGGGCTGAGATAGCTGGGTTGACTGTCCGAAATCTACATCTAGAGCGATTGAGAAGCCTTCCTCTTGCTTTTCATAGTGGACATTATTTTTTGGGGATATAAGTTTACCTGTTTTGTCGAAGGTTAACTCTCCTTCATCAATATATAATGGGAAATATCCATCGACCATGTTTTCAGGAGGGGTCTCCACGACATTTCCTGAAGCATCGACAAAAAGCGCCACACCTTGCTCATTAGTTGCCTGCACTAGATTGTAAATCTGTGGAACAGAACCCACGCCAAGTGGAACATTATCTAATCCTAGCCTTGCTGTCCCTTTCACTTTTATCGTAGAATCGGATCCGGAAGTTCCTGTTGTAAATGTAAAATTATTTGTACTTGAATTATATTTTACAGTAACTCCACCTACTGTCTCACCGGTATCAGGGTCAACAATTTGGTTAATTCTTTCTTCTAAAGCTTCAGCAAGTGTAGAGCCAACATAGAATTGTGATGGAATTTCTATAAGTCCGTTAATACCATTCACAGAGACGTTGAATATATTTTCATTATTATCCGTTCCCAGACGGAATACTTCTGTTAGGTCTTCTCTGGCTGTTGCACCCTGTGATATAGCAGGTTCTGAGCGAAGTCCTGTGCCATTTGTAAATATTGTATCAGCAGTTGCGCCAATTCCCATTAGAAGGTTGTCTCCTAAAAAATCAGCGTTACCCTGAGAGGACAGTATCTCTTCGTTGGTTAGTGATGTTCTTCCAACTTGAATAAAAGATGCTTTTTGGTCGGTAGTTACTCCTAAGGCGCCATTAGCTGCTATTTCTTCTCCTGTAGTTCCACTTGCAAAAGTAAATGACTTTGTGTCTGAATTATATTTAACAGAGAGACCATAGCTTTTATCTGCTGCAATTTCAGCTCCGGACGCAACAAAGGTACCAGTGAGTAATCTCTCACCGCCTCTTATAAGCCCATCAGTAGCGTCATCCCTTGCAGGAATTCCTAGGTTATTTGTTTCTTGTGCTTCATCACTTCCAAATACTGTGAAAGAGTTGAAATTACTATCAGTTCCTGTTCCTAAAACAGTTCTATCCACCGAAAACTCTAGTTTCTGAGATAAAGCGTCATAATTTACTCTTAATGGAGGATTCTTTTCATCCACCCAAACAGTTTTTGTATCACTTTGAGCTAGTCCATTTAATCCGAGAATATTTAGCGAATTAGTAGATGTGCCGTCAACATCTTGAGTTAGGTCGAAAATAGTTTCTGTAATTTCAAAAATTCCGTTTCCACCAGTGACATTCGCAATATCATCGTTTGTATATGCATGTTTGTTAATATTTCCGGTTTCTCTGAGCACTATTTTTTGACTGTTAAAGGCAATTGGCGCATCTTCATAAACCTGCTCAGCTCCCTCAAAATACGCTTCAACGTTCGTTGATTCGTCACTTAATACATGTACATCTGTCGATGTGAACATTAAGGTTTGCGCGTTAGTTTCAAAACCTAACCCTTGGGTCGAAATCGTAATAAAATTGTTTGTCGTGTCGATACTCGCGATTGTGAATTCACGACCATTGATAAGGTTGTTAGCCCCCGAGTCAATGTCGTCGTCACTAAAATTACCAGCAATTCGAATATTTTCTAACTGTGTGAAACCTGATGCGTCGTCAACGTATATTTTAAGTGTGTCCGTACCGTCATATTCAATAGTTTGACTATCATCCGCCGCAGTTACAGCAGTCATTTTATCATAAACACTTAATTCGGGGCGAGAGCCATAATAAGAGTGGACTAAAAATTTGTCTGAAACCGAAATATCATTTGAAGAATTTGTAGTTTTGGTGATTGTTGCACCAGCCTCTAACGTACTCGCAGGGTCATCAATTGATATAGTTAGTTCAGCAGAAGTTGGATCTGCTTGAGCTATGGAAAAACTAGATGGGCTTAAGTCTGTTGCAATTGCTGTGGCAACATTTAATGCGGTATCGGCAGCTGTTGTTCCAATATCATCAGATGTTATGGTGTAAGATATCACTTCCTGATTTTCACTGGTCCCATCATTAATCATTGCAGAAAAAGTAATTTGGTCTCCAATGTCATAGATAGCAACGGTATCTGTTTCTAAGTTGTAAGCAGTCGATGTTGTGGAGGAGGATGTTGCTGTATAGTAGGTATCCGTTGATGCTCCCTGTAAATAATCCGAAAAACTAGCTGAAAAATTGAACGCTGTGTCAACTGCATCTGAAGTTATCGTAAAATTGGATAACCCAGACGAATCCTCGGAAGTAGTGATAGTAAATGATCCATCCAACTCAGTTCCAATTAGACTTATAAGTCCAGAAATAACCTCGTTCCTTGTGTCCCCGGAGTTGGCGGTGTATGAATATGTATAATCTGTATCTACATTTATTGTAAACGTGTCACCCTGGTCAAAAATTTCGTTAGAAACGGACCAATTATAACTTGCCGCTGTCGTAGGGTCTGCTGTTGTAGAATCAATATCGGCTGACTGAATTTCGGTATTATCGGTAATAACAAATTTTGTTGGGCTGTCTGTCGACGAGGAATAATGTTTAAATTTTACTACTTCTGTAGCCTCTAAAACGTCAGACATTTGAGAACCAGCCGTTCTCGCAAATAGTTTGTCATTCACACCCAACGCTGTCGCGTACTGAACTGTATCGTCAGTCGAGGAAACAGCATATTCGTTAAGTGCATCGTTTATCCTCGCTTGAGCATGTGCTAAAAACTGTTCGTTAGTAAAGTCTGGCGATGCCCCATCAAGATCTATGCCGTTAACATCAGTTACGAAAGAATCACTGAGCAAATCAACTTCTATTTCACCATTTGATAGTCCAGAGGAGGTTCCATCGGGTAGTAATTTGAAGAAGTTAAAGTTTAATGTATCGTCCACATTTTGCACTATCTGGAATTTTCTATCATCACCAAACTTATTATTTATTGCTCGTGTAACCTCGGTCGCTAGTTGTTCAGCGTTATATTTACCTGGGCGAATATCGATATTCACCGGTGTATCAATATCATCAACCTTGATACTTAAGAAATTTTTACCCCAGAATACTTGACTATCTGCAACGCCAGATTCGCGGGTTGCGTTGAACAACACTGGATCAGTTACGATTTCAACTAACTTGTCACCCTCATCACCAAAATCAAAAGTAGAAACCTGACCTCTGACTTTAGTAGGTTCAGAATCAACCAAAGATTGTAAATCATCCAACTTATATAAAGGCGACCCTTTTCCTTCAAGAAAGTAGTTATCATCGGGAACTTCTGTGGTTTGAGAACCAAACCGGTCTATAAAAATTTGATTTCCTGCATCATCGACAGAGCTAACAAGATCTGGGTCAATAACTGTGTCATTTATCACAAGACGTGTATCATATTTGTTGGTGGGGTCCTCAGCGGAAGCGTTCTGCGTCTTAATAAAATAAATTGTCGCAATTGTTGGGTTACCCAGATCGTCAAATATGGTTATTGAAGTTGAGTTTGTATATGTTTCTGGGTTCGAGGGATTGAAGGAGTATCCATCTGCAAACTGTGTTTTATCGGGCACCACCTCAGCAGCAGCGGGAACGTTTACTCCAAGTTCAATATTTCCAGTCGCTTTTGGGTCACCAGAAGTAACAGGTAATTGCATAGGGAGCGCGCTATCTAGATCCTTTGCTGTAACAGAACCATCTTCGTTCACAGGATAAACAAGTAAATATTGACCAGCTGAGTCAACCACATAACGGTCATTATTCACATTCAAGGAACCATTTCTTGTATAAACTGTTTGGGTAGAAGTAAGAGACGGTTTCAGTGCAAAAAATCCTTGTCCAGAAATAGCGAGGTCAAGAGCATTTAAAGAAGCAGCAATGTTACCTTGTGTGAACTGCTGCTTAATACCTTTTAGAATTGTACCTGAACCAATAGAAGAGGATGCATTCTGCAATGGTGATGTTGCGAAAATATCACCAAATTCTGCACGGCTTCTTTTAAAGCCCGTCGTTCCAACGTTCGCAATGTTGTTTGATGAGGCCGATATATCTGCCTGCGAGCCGTTCAATCCTGTAAGCGCGGTATAGAATGACATTTCATCTCTCTCCTAAATTTCTTATTCAACATTCTTTTTATTTTATTAGCGTCTAAACTTCTGTACGTCTGATGCAAGAATCTCGCCATAATCGCGAACATCCAAAACAACACCTTTGGTTTCATCACCAGTAGAGGCCGCGAGGACCTCTGCAAATATCGACGGAGTAAGGCTTTCAATACCATTCCCGAAGTCAGCAAAGGCTTCAATACGTATTGGTTCATTCTTATCTGTGATATCAGCTGGAATGTTTTCCCAGCTAAACCCAACCAGACCCGAAGCTTGTGCTCCAAGTTGCTTACTGTGCAAAATGTTACCCGCTGCGTCTGTAAAACGTACTTCAGTTTGAGCAGAAGCTTTTGGTAGGTCAACCATGCCATGAATAGTCTGATCTGAGTCAATTCTTGCGTAATTTCCAGGTATCATAACAGAGCTACCAAGCATGTTTGATGCCGTAGCAATGCGAAACTCATTTAACTGGGAGCTGATGCTTTTAAGAGCCTCTCCCATTTCAGCAATGCCGGTTACGGTAGAGAATTGAGCCATCTGGCCAATAAATTCTGCATTTTCCATTGGAGCAAAAGGGTCTTGGTTTTGTAATTGAGTTGTCATTAATTTTAGGAAATCTTTCTGACCCAAGTTATCTTTAGAGGCAGATTTTTGTGAATCAGAATTTTTGACACCAATTTTATCAAGGATAGTGTTTAAATGTGCTTGGCTATTTGAGTCTATGCTACTCATTATTTTCTCCATTTTAATATTATTTGCCCATACTTATAGTGCGCATCATAAGTGTTCTTAGAGTGGTTATCACTTCAACGTTATTTTGATATTGACGACTTGCTTCCATCATCTCGACATATTCTTCTTCGATATTTACCCCTGCACTGTAGACAAAGCCTTCTTTGTCAGCACTCGGGTGGTCGGGCAAATAAAGTTTTTCTGGCAGACGATTTGACTCAACAATTTCAATAGCTTGTGTTGTTGCAATACCATTGTTTTTTACTTCGTTAGCGTATTGTGTTTCAAAAACAGGTTTAAGTGAGCGGTAGGCTTCTTCTTCCGAAGCTGCGAGGTTGCCCGCGTTTGCAAGGTTACTAGCGATTGTATTAAGTCGCACTAATTGAGCGGCCATTGCTCTTCCAGAAATATCAAATACGTTTTTAATTTCAGCCATTACTCGCCTCTAATAGCGGACATAAGACCAGCTATTCTTTTGTTTAAAAATTCAAGAGATGTTTGATACCGAACTGAGTTTTCTGAGAACTCAAGCTGTTCGACACTTAATTCCACTGTATTTCCGTCCATAGACGGATTTATAGGTTGCCTGTAAAAAAGTGTTTGATGTGGGTTTTTGACAGCAACATTAAAATGTTTATTGTTGGTTGCTTTAAGTGGTCCAGAACCATCAACTTGACGAATTTGTTGTTTATAATTGAGGTCACGAGCCTTAAAATTAGGTGTTGCCGCATTTGCTATATTAGATGCAAGAATGTCATTTCTGCGAGACCGCAATTGCAGCGCAGATGCATGAAATCTTAAATGGTCGCCAATGCTTTTCATTTTTTCTTAAACCTCTTAAACTTAACTCAAATACGTAATAAATAATTAGGGATAATCCCTTGGTTTGGTGTGGAATTTGCAAGTAAGATGCCAAAATCAAATATTGAGGTTTAAAAATGGAATTCTCTCTCGATGATAACCGTGCTGGCGCTGGAAGCTCTATTTTACTCTCTCCAGAGGTTGTAGCTATTCGTGCAAAATTAATAGAAGCATGTGATGGTAAAACATTTGCTGAAACAATAGAATTTTTGAAGCAGTTGCTTGCCAAAGAAGAAGTTGAACAAAAAAGGCTGGGTATTCTTGCGGCACGAGTATATGTGCTAAGGCAGCGTCTTTTAGATATCCAAGAAAAAAAAGATGCAGCGCCAATATCTAAATTTACAGCTCCTGAGCAGAATATTTCAAATGATGATTATGAGGATGATTCGGTCGACCATACTGACGATGAAGATGATAATAACTGGATAAGGTTGCGGATCACGGAAAATAGTGTTGTCAAAGGAGTACGGTTTCCAAAGGGTGTGATTGTTGATGTTCACAGTGAGGAAGCTGATGTTCTGATAGCGGCAGGAAAAGCAGAAAAGGTGGAGGATTCTGCGGGAGAACTAGACGATAGTTTAAAAGAAAATGTTTCTTCAATTTCTGAAGAAAAAGAAGAAACCGAGGAAGCAGAAACTGAGGAAGCTGAAACCGAGGAAGCTGAAACCGAAGAAAATAATTAAATTAACAAGGAGAAGACCCTACTTTTGATTTTTGCAAATTTGCGGAAATTTAGTTGGTAAACGTATAAATAAATGCCTCTAAAAGGATTTGTTATGAAATTATTGGGAAGATCGCTTACATGCTTATTGGGAACAGTATTTGTCTTTACAGCTTGTGATGATTTGACTAGATTTAGTTATGAGAACTATTCCTGTGAGCCAAGACAAACCGCTCTTTACGAAATATCAGTTGGGAATTTGAAACGGGGCGCTATTGCGAATGTGCAATTTGCCTCTAAGCTTATTAAAGCTGAAATTTTATCACTCACACAAGATGAAATAAGTATGGAAGGTGAGGGCGTGCGGCTCATAGCTAATAGGAAAACGGGCTCCATTCAAATCTTTGTAGGTAATACCTATGAGAGTGTGAGATGCGTCATCGATAAGTTTAAAATGTAATTTGAGGCGAAACTTCTTCACGTTTGGTTTAATTTTGATAAAAATCGAAGACCAAAATTCCAAGATAAAAGAATTACCCTCAAAATTAATAAAAGAGTTGTTACGAAGGGCTGTTTTCTCCATGAAATCTAACGATGGCATCTGCATCTTCAGTAGAAAGGCCGGTCTTTTCAACTATTGATTTTGTATTTAAGCCTTTTCGAGCTAACTCTATTGCTTGTGCTACCTGCTTATTGCCAGAATAATCACTAGAAAGTAAAGATAGTTCCTGCTGCATAGAAGTGAGTTTTTTATTTAAATCTAAAAATTCTTTAAAAAGTTTATCACTCTGCGTCAAAATTGAAACAAGTGCTTGTTGGCTATCTTCAATTTGTTCGTTCATTTTGTCAATTTTGGATGTGTCAATATATATTTGATCCGTTAATTTAGTCACTGCTCTTTGTATAATTAAAATAAAAGCAATCATCACAATCGCAAGAATTACAAGTCCAGTAAATTGGGTAATTAAATAATGCGTAATATCTGGAATTTGTTGCAAATCGTCCCCCTCAAGGTCTTTTTTATTTGACCTTTTTTAGATGTCATTGGCAAGTGTTCGCTTTAAATGTCTGTCTAAATCTTGAAACCAGTCCAACTTGGCATTAGATTTTAATTCGAGTTCTTCAATAAGGGCAATAATAGTCCTTATTGTTTCTCCCTGTTCAATTTCAATGGGTTGTCGGGCTAACTGAGAGACCAAACTGGGCGAGGCATTTAACAAACATTGTTCAATTTCGTTGATTTTTTGATTAAATGCTTTGCCGTTATCTAGACAAGCTAAGGCACCTTCCAGAAGCAATCTGAAGGTGTTCAAGAAAACATCAATTTTTTCTTCACGCATATATCTCTCCTCTAACAAAGAGATATATTTAAGATTTCATATCGCGATACGCATCCATCAATGCATCGGAGACAGCTTCAATGTCAATTGGATATCTACCATCAGCGATCGCGTTTTTAATGCGTGCGACAGCTTCGGTATCAATTGGCGGTTGTTGAGCTAACTGCGCCACCTTGTCCGACATCTCTACTTTACTGGTGTCAACATTGGCACTATCTAACGAAGCCCGATTATTAACATCGTTAAATTTTGTTCCGAGTTTCGGTTCGGTATCATTAGCACGTGTACGCTGTACATCGACTCGATTCATTGATTGTTTGATAGAATCAACCATTTTTTTTACTCCTCACACGTAATAACGACCTAATTACTCTAAATGTTAGCCTATATGGTTACTTTTTTTTCAGCAACAACCTTTGCTAAAATTATTCTACCACTTGTGGTATTTTTGACATTTATCCAATCGCCATATTGGCCGTTTTCTAATGCAACACCGTCCATTTTCACAGATATGTGCTTACCGTGATGTATTATTGTAACTTGCATATCCTCTTCAATCATGAAATTTGTTTCAAGTTGTCTTGAAAATATAGGTGTAAGAGCTTTTATAGTTGTTTTGGCGCGTCTTCCTATTAAATCTGCGTAATTTGGAAAAATATCTGTAGCTTTATTAAAAGGAATACCTATTTCAATAACGTCAGTGGGCATAATCACATCCCCGCGCCTAATGCTACGTTTGATTGCACCAACTTTAACTTCTCCAAATTTTTGCCTTTTTTTATTGTTGTTTAAAGCAGTAGCACTGGCTTTTTCGCCGGCCTCTAGTGAAGCAAAAAATTTGTTCCTAACTATAATTTTCCAGGGTGTTTTGCCATCACATTTTACAGAAACAGTTTTCCAGTCTTTTTGAAAAGGATTTATGATTAAATTATTCTCACATTTTGGAAATAGTTTTTTACCGTTTATAACAGGTGATGCAGAAATATTGTTAAGGTTAAGAGTGTTTTGAATAGTAGCTTTGATCGACTCACCACTCAAACCTGTTTCGGCAATTAGCTTTGAGGGAGTCGTAAAACATAAAAAAGCAATAATTAAAGCTACATAGCGTGCCATAATAAAAATTAGCCTCCGATAAAGTAGATTTCCTGACTTCTAATGCTTCCAGACTTTGACTTTGTCGAACTCTCAGGCGCATTATTCCCTAAGAGCATTGCTTGTATTTGGTTAAGGGAAGGGAGCTTTAAAGTTTTCTCTGCAAATAAAAAATTGGGGTTACTTTTAACAAATGCGTGCTTATTATGAAAAATTATTGCCATTTCGACGAACTTCATATTTAATCCGCTCCCAGAATAATAGTCTTCCAAAATATGACTAAGTGTCTCATTTTCTTTAACTTTATGTGTTGTTGTGTAGTCATAATTTTGAATAAATAAATTATCTGAATAATTTTGTTGATTTGTGCTAAAATTTGGATATTCCAACACGACAATTGGTTGAGATTGTGCGTTAGCGATGTGTGAGGAATTTAGCGCAAAGCCAATAGCAAGCAGGACACCCGAAATTTTTTTTCTATATATATTGGACATTAGTTCAACTCCATGAATTCAACTGTTTTTCCCTCAAGATCTCTTAATTCTCTTGCTTTATCAAGTGGCTCAACGATTGCTGTATTTGCAGAAACAGAAACCACTCGTAAAACGGTCCAAGGTGTATGTTTACCAGAAGTTATGGCGAGCATATTTGGACTAATACCCTGATTACTTCCGAGTTGCACAGTTAGACGCTGACTATCTAGGTACAGTGTCTCATTTAATACTTGGCAGCCAAGTATTGTTATCATTTCTGAAGTTAAAGGCTTAATGAGGGCCCCCATAACTTCAATCAATTCTTCTCGGCTTGGTTTATCTAGATCGGCTAAATTTTGGAAAAGCGCTATTCTATCATTTTCAAATAATGCAGATTTCTCGTACTCTCCCACAAAATTATAACTGCCGCCGCTGAATACCTTGAGGCCAAGTTTGATTTTGACCTGACGAGATGTTTCGAAAAGTGTAGTTTTATCGCTTGTGGAAAGGTGTAGCGTAGGGATAATTGCATAATCGCCATTTTTAACCCGTATTTGAGGGGAAAGTAAGCTTGCATAATCATACTGTTCTTCGATTGTTCTTAACTTCGCTGGTGACAGTCTGACGTTCATTGCATTTTTGGTGTTTACAAGTGGATTGCTTTCTAGATTAAATAACATCGCGTTAAATAATTTTGTGTGGTGAATTTCAATCCAGGCGGGAACACTCATATCTATAAATGTATGAGGGCGATATAATGTTATGTTAATAGGACGAGAGTTGTTACATTTTTTCTGAGGTAGATTTCCGACAGCAGCTCTTATTTTAACTTCTACCTTAGTATCTGATTTTTCTTCCGATAATATTGTGTAGTCAAGTATTTTGCTTGAAGGGCGAACCACAAAATGGTCTTTCACAGATGTATCGGTAGAAACAGCGGAAAAACCGTTAATATTTGCACCACCCTGCAAAGCGGCCAAGTACAATGCATCCTCAAGAGCTCTCATTCTGGCGAGCTCTTCTGGCACATCGGTTGTAATAGCTGCTCTGCCAATAGCTATTGTAAATTGAAATGGGCTAGTTGGTGTTGCATTTGCAACAGATATTGCAATTAGCATAATGCCAATAATTAAAATGCCAATAATATAGTAAATACGTAAACCAAGTTGATATTGCATTTTAGATATCATATCCGACATTTTTTTACCTTTTTTCTTTGCTAGCCAAGACGCTTAGATAATCGAGTTAGGCAACTCTTCGACCTGTATCAATAAGGTAATTAATCATTTCTCTATCTATCTCCAAAACGATTTCGTATGTATCAGCGCCGGTAGGATTGATACGAACAGTGCGTGCCCCTCTGATCGTGCCAGAAACAATGCCGCGGAATGTATCATTCTGAACCATTAAATCTATAACAGTAGTGGAGCTATCTACCTGCAATCCATGTATTTGCTCAGCTAAATCACGCATTGCAGCCATTCGTGCGGATCTTATTGCCATTAAGCGGCGTTGTGCATCTGACTGACCCGGTTGAGAAGATACTACAGCATAACCGACAGCGGTTAGCGTAGGGATGTTCTCTGAGTTAGCGTCAAAAATTTCTCGCACGGAATTAAGAGATGATGTTGGAGTATCTTGATCACTAGCTGCTAATTCAGCAGGCGTAATTATAGACGCCTG